>NZ_JAPPTP010000031.1:0-52176 GCF_027587155.1 Vibrio sp. T11.5 | reverse complement strand
TAGAAAAAGCCCTAACAGCAATGTTAGGGCTTTTTCGTATCTGCAGTATTACTGTTGGTCTGTGACCAACGTGTCCCGAAAAGGTTTGCCTGTTGCCCGCAACCCCGGCCGTCCGACACTTATTTTAGACCTCAGCAGCAATGCTGGGGTCTTTTTGTATTTGAGGGATTATTTTGTAAGACCAATGCGCTCGTGCGTGCGCGAGTCCAATTGAGCGCAAGCTCGGCCGCTTCGCCATTTACTCCAGATCTCAGCAGAAATACTGGGGTCTTAATTCTTATCGCTCTTTGGCTGACGAATACAGACCAATAAATCAAAGCAATCTTAAACTTATTGAAAGCCTAGGCATTGAAAGTTCTGATTGCTTGTTGTGTATGCAAGGATCTTAGTATTTAGGTGGTTAATGTCCTAAGAGACTGGTTCAATTGGTATTGTTTCTTATCGAGTAGAGAATAAAAAGCCGACCTAATGGTCGGCTTAGCTAGCAAAGATGAATGAAATTTACGCTTGAACTAAAGTAAGGGCTTTTTTTGATACCTCATGAGCCGCTTTAGTCATATTTTGTTTCTCAAGTGCATCAGCTAAATAGGCATAATCAGATACACTAGAACGTACTTGAAGTGCTTGCTCTAAATGCTGTTGAGCCTCGGACCAGTTTTCATTTCTTAGATAGAACTGCGCAAGAGCGCTGTGCGCTGGAGCATTATTGCCGTCTTTTCTTAGCATATCTTCTAGGAGCACAACGACAGGATGATAATCTGCTAGTTTTATATCAGGCAGTAGTGCATAGAGGTTTGAATCTGGGTGCTTTTTGAGGTTCTCTTTGACCAATGTAAAAGCTTCACTGTCTGCTTTACGAGCGATAAGCTGCTTTGCAAAGCATTCAATCAAGTGAACATTGCTCCTTAGCTTGCGAGTAAGGCTGTTCCAATGAGCTATCAACCCTTCACTGCCTTTTTGCTCTGCAACTTCCTCTAGCAAGCCGCATTGCGCACGTTGGGTTAACTGAATCTGCTCATCTTTAGTAATGATTTTACTTTTCACAAGTGAAGGTAAGGTATTCAGCAGGGGTTTCCACATTTTAAGTTCAATGTAGACATTTTTTAATAGATTAAGAACGACACGATTATTTGGGTAGCTGGATTTGAGTTGAGTTAGCGTCTCAAATGCTGCCGTGTAATTGGCTTCTTTTACTTGCTGTTTTGCTCTGGTGAGTTCAACTGCCAGTAGAGCGTTTTCTTGCTCAGATGCGAGTTTAAGATAGCGGTCACGCTTTTCATTGTCTCCCATTCCCTGTGCCGCTTCTGAAGCCACTAAATAGCATAGTAGAGGCATATCATGGTGATTTGCCCAGCGAGTGACTTTCTTTTCTGCCAGTTTGAAGTCCCCCTCAAGTAACTTGATGATGCCTTCATTGGTGAAGCGGCGAGAGCGGCGCATTTTTCGGATACCAAAATAGTTCCAGGTTGCTGAGCCCACATAAAGGGTTGTCTTGATCAGATACTCTAAGCTAAAAAGCGCTGCCAATAATGCAATGACCAATATGACAAATGTGGTGAAACTCATCTCAATGGTCGTATCTACAACCGAAATCAGGACGTAGCCCTGCTGGCCAGCATATTTGGTACCGGCAAAAAGACCAGCACCTAGGGTGACGAATAGAAAAATTAATCTGAACATTATTTTTCCTCCGTAACCAAGGTGGTCACTTCATGTCGCAGACGATCATGGATAACGTCAGACAAAAGTTGCTCTGTGTCTAACTTTGCAGGGTACTCAACTTGTACATTTTGCTTACTTAGCATCTTTAGAGCTTTATTGAACTCAATAACCGCATTGGTGTGTTGGTCGAAGAATGAACTCGACCATTTTTCAGCAGTGGTTAACGCCGTTTGGTAAATATCTTGCTGCTCAACGTATACCGCCTTGATCGCTGTTTCCAGTTTGGCCTTCATGTTCTCTTTAAGGTAGAAATGTTGCTCTGGAGATAACAAAGGAGTGACATTGCCATCACGGGTGCGGAATGTGATGAAGCTCTCAGAGAAGTCTTTAAGTGACGTCATCAGATTGTCTTTCCAATCATAGATGTCTTCAGAGACATGCTGAACTCTCCGCTCGGGCGCATCAGGAAGGATTGCATTGGCTAACGGAAGGCTGTCTACTTGCTGTTGCAGCGACGTTAATCTAAGAACCAGACCTTCTCGATCGATAATCGGTATGGATTTAAGCGCCGTGATGTCATGGGCCATGGTTCGACGCAAAGGTACCAAGCTAGGATCGCTCAACGCAGCGATACGTTGGTCGGCGCTTTCCATCAGTTTTGTGGCACTGACGGTATCATGCTCCAAAAATAGTTTTCGGCCTGCTAATTTCACTAGATAATCGGCTTCTGCCAATAGCCAGTCATTCGGGCGACGACCTTTTACGTCAGCAAGTGCAAGCTGAAGACCTTCAATGCTTTTTTGCTGCTGTGATAAAACAGTTTCTGTTTTGTGACTGATCTCAGTGGCTTTTGCTAATGTTTCCTGCTGAGTGGCGTTCAAATCCTGCTTAAAAGAAACGGTAGTTTGTTCCAGTTGCTTTTGCAGTTGCTCAATTTGAGATTGGTACTCAGCATTTTGTAGCGTTACCTGAAGTGTAAAACCACCACATAGTAATGAAACGAAGATTGCAACCGCACCAAGTTTAATTCCGCGCTTAGCATTTTTTTCTTGTTGTCGGATTGTGTCTGGTGACGCTTTAGTTCCAGACTTTTTCTTGGAAGATGCAGAGGGAGATTCAGACGCATTAGAAATGTCGTTGGAAGACTCTTGAGTCTCAGCAGATGATGCTGCTTCTTGGTCTTTCTCAGGTTCAATGTAGTCGTTTTTATTTTTACTTGTCATTGCGATTGTCCTGTTTCACGTTGGCCGGAGAGTAGCCAGTAAATCCTTATTGGAAGCGCTTCCCGTGTTGGTTATATGAACAAAGCCTATTTGTTGCGCTTCATTTGCGATACGTGCACTCGGCACATAAAGTTGCAGTCCGAGTGCCCAGTTCAATTGCGCTTGTGTAAGCTGTGATACAAAATAACTCAGCTGACCTGAACTGGTGATGACTAACTGTTGGATATGTTTATCCTGCCAGAAAGGGACGAATAAATCTGAGTCAAAAGCAAGGTTTTGTCGTTTGTATACTTCAAGATAACTGACCTGAGCGCCTCGAGATTTGAGTGTCTCGTAGATTAGCTCTCGTCCACCGTTGCCTCGAAGGATAACGACCTTTTTACCTTTGACTCTTTTTAGTATGTCCAGTTTGAGCAAATGCTCGCTGTCACCGACGTCGGGGTAGTGTACTTTTTGCTGGCTGAATTTGCTTAAAACATGTGCGGTTTTTTGACCGACGGCAATGTAGGTTGCTGTTTGAGGCCATTCTTTCTGAGATGTAAAGGCTTGTTGTGTGAGCGTGACCGCATGTTGGCTGACGGCAAGAATACAGTCGAACTGACAAAGCTGCGTGTCAATGCCGGAGAGATCTTTCCCCGGCAGGATTTCGATAAGAGGTTGATGAAGCGCGCAGATACCCGCGCTGTTGAGTTGTTGGCAGAGTGAGCGGCCTTGTTCACCTGGCCGAGTAACCAACACTGCCATAAAGTTACTCGTGAACCGCGTACAGTCTAGTCAAGATATCGCGTGCACCGTCATCCAGTAGTTGGTTGGCCAATGTCACCCCAAGTTTCTCAGCATCAGCGCGCGAGCCTTTGATTTCGCCGCGCACAATCTTGGAGCCGTCAGGTTCGCCGACAAGCGCACGCAACCAGATGTCATCACCATCGAGTAGGGAGTAGCTGCCAATAGGTACTTGGCAACCCCCTTCCAAGGTTAAATTCATTGCGCGCTCACACAGCACGCGATCAGCAGTATCTTTGTGGTTGAGTGGTTCAAGTAACTTGATAAGACGTTCATCATCTAGGCGGCATTCAATGCCAACTGCACCTTGCCCAACAGCGGGTAGAGATTGTTCTGGCTCGATAAAGCTGCGAATTCGCGCTTCTAGATCTAGGCGTTTCAAACCTGCTGCTGCAAGAATGATGGCATCATATTCGCCAGCATCGAGTTTACCCAAACGTGTACCTACATTACCGCGTAGTTCCTTGATGACCAGATCTGGACGGTATTCCTTAATCTGACACTGACGGCGCAGACTGCAAGTGCCGACAACTGCACCTTGTGGTAGTTCGTCAATGTTAGCGAAGGTATTGGAAACGAAAGCATCTCGTGGGTCTTCACGCTCACAAATCGTAACTAACCCTAGCCCTTCGGGAAAATCAACCGGTACATCTTTCATTGAGTGAACGGCTAAATCTGCACGTCCTTCCAGCATGGCGACTTCGAGCTCTTTTACGAACAAACCTTTGCCACCTACTTTGGCTAATGGAGTGTCGAGAATGACGTCGCCTTTCGTCACCATAGTCACAAGTTCAACTTCCAAACCAGGGTGCGCTGCTTGAAGAGCATCTCGTACATAATAGGCTTGCCAAAGAGCAAGAGGGCTTTTGCGTGTAGCAATTCGAATTGGAGTCGATTGAGTCATGATGGTCTTTGAAAAACAGTTTTGATGGGCTAATCCTACCATTCTCTTGGAAAAAGTCTTACTGCTAGATCGTCTCGATAAATATCAGACGTCCGACTAGCAGAAAATATTCAAAATAGTGTGATGTTCATCTCGTTTGTAAAATGGGCTATTATTACAAAAGGCGGATACGTACCACACTATGTCGCGAGCATATTGATTAACAAAACAATGTCGATTCGATCGTACATTTCTTTACCAATCGAAATAAAAGTGTTAGATTGATCACGTTTTGTTAGTGCTTTAGAACAATTTGTCGTCAAGGCACAATTAGGAATCAAACAAGGAATCACCCTTGCAGGCTTATATAAAGACGCTTATCCAGAGACTTGATAACCTAAACCAGCAGCGTATTGAGCGCGCGCTGGCTCTTATGGATATGCAAAGTCAGCGTGTTTTCCATCTGATTCCTACTCTTCTGCATTTCAATCACCCAGCCATCCCCGGTTATTACGATTCTCAAGTCCCCTACGGTGTATACGGTCTCGAATTCAATGAAGTGCAGAAGCAGTTCATTGAGGATACTGAGCTTACGATTGGGCAATCGCTGCGCACCAGTGCAGAGTCGGCCATCCTTGGTTTGTATACTATGGGGAGCACCTCTTCGATTGGGCAGAGTAGTTCGAGCGACCTCGATATCTGGGTGTGTGTATCACCGTCGATGAGCTGTGAAGAAAGGGAATGCCTAACCAATAAATGCCTGCTGATCACCGACTGGGCTCAGACACAGGGTGTTGAGGCAAATTTCTTCCTGATGGATGAGGAGCGCTTTCGCACCAATCGCTCTGAAGAAATGACAGGTGACAACTGTGGTTCATCCCAGCACCTTTTGCTACTGGATGAATTTTATCGCTCTGCTGTTCGCCTTGCCGGTCAACGTTTGCTATGGCAAATCGTGCCACCTGAAATGGAAGAGTGTTACGACGAGTACGTTCTAGATCTGTGTCGCCAAGGTTGCATAGATTGCTCGCAATGGATTGATTTTGGCCAACTAAACCGTATTCCAGCCGAAGAATATTTTGGCTCAAATCTATGGCAGTTATACAAGAGCATTGACTCACCTTATAAGTCGGTGCTGAAAGCGATTTTGCTTGAAGCGTATTCGTGGGAGTATCCGAACACTCAACTCCTCAGTATTGATACCAAGCGTCGCTTTTTTGCCCATGAACCTGACCTTTACGGGATGGATGCATACTATTTGATGCTTGAAAAGGTGACGCGCTATCTTGTACGCATTGGTGATCACGCGCGTCTTGACCTTGTCCGTCGCTGCTTTTATCTAAAAACGCATGAGAAGTTATCTCGTGAGCCTGACATGGGCTCCGTTGCTTGGCGCCGTGAAGCCATGAGTGACATGATCCAGAAATGGCATTGGGAGCATTCAGTGCTTGTTGAGCTGGATGATCGCCGTAACTGGAAGGTTGAACAAGTGAAAGTGGTTCACCATGCCTTACTTGATGCACTTATGCTGAGCTACCGGAACCTGATTCAATTTGCTCGACGCAACGACATCACTTCTGCGATCAGTCCGCAAGACATTAGTATTTTAGCGCGTAAGCTTTATGCTGCGTTTGAGGTTTTACCTGGTAAGGTGACTTTGCTTAACCCGCAAATTTCACCAGATTTACATGAATCCGACTTGAGCTTTATTGAAGTGAGGCCGGGTCGTACAAATCAAGCTGGTTGGTACCTCTATAAGCAACCCCTTCAGCCAGAACGTCTTCTTGGTCAGCCATTCTTAGAACATAATGAATACCTCAGTAAGTTGGTCGCTTGGTCATTTTTCAATGGTCTAATTACAGAGTCGACGCGTCTGCACTCGGTAGTTCGTGATGCTCACTTGGATATTGATAAGTTTTATCAGATGGTCAGCGATTTACGGAATACCTTTTCATTGCGTAAGCGTCGCCCAACCATGCAGGCATTGGCGAGTCCTTGTGAAATCAGCCAGCTGGCAATGTTCATTAACTTTGAAAATGATCCTACTGCGGCATTGAGTGGGCGTTCGCTGAAAGTTGACCTTAAAACGACAGATATTTTTAGCTTCGGTTCAAAACAAACCTGTCTGGTTGGTAGTGTCGATCTGGTGTATCGGAATTCTTGGCATGAAGTGCGCACGCTGCATTTTAAAGGTGAAACTGCTATGTTGGACGCGTTAAAGACCATTATGGGTAAGATGCACCAAGACGCGCTACCACCAGAATCCGTCGATGTGTTCTGCTATAGCAAAAATCTGCGTGGTGTGATGCGCAACATGGTTTATCAACTGCTCGCTGAATGCATTGATTTGCGCCTTAAGCCGATTGAACAAGAGAAGCGTCGCCGTTTTAAAGCGCTGCGTATTGCTCAGCAAACCTATGGCTTATTTTTTGAACGTCGTGGTGTATCTGTACAGATGTTGGAGAATTCGGTCGATTTTTATCGCAGTATTTCGACCAGTAAGCTGAAAGGCTCGCCTTTGTTAATGTTAGACAAAGAACAAGACTACCAACTACCAGAAATTGTTGATAGCTTTGCCAGTGAGGGTTTGATTCAGTTCTTTTTTGAAGACTCTGCACAAGGTTTCAATATTTATGTGTTGGATGAGGCGAATCGTGTTGAGGTATACCATCAATTCAGTGGCATGAAAGATGAGATGATTGCCAGCGTGAATAGTTTCTACACGTCCGTCAAAGATGATAATGAATTATCGACTCAGTTTATTAACTTCAATTTGCCGCAATACTACCAAATCGTTCACCCAGTAGAAGGTGATTCTTATATTGTGCCTTATCGAAATGATGGCTCGAACTATTCCAAGCCTAGTCGTGCCGTAAATGCGTAACTTGAATCGATGAAAAAAGAGCACTCAATGTGCTCTTTTTTGTGTCTAGCCTATACGGGTAACTAAACCCATTCAATCTCTTCCTCTGAATGTTTTTCGCATTCTTGTTTTACCATCGCAATCAGCTCTAAGCCCGTTTTTGAGCAGGTCCACTGACCTTCTACCATTGCGAAGTGGAAGCCACCAGATTTAGATGCCAGCCAGATTTCTTTCATTGGTTCCTGGCGATTAATAATGATTTGGCTGCGGTCTTCAAACTCTAGGGTCATGACATTACCAGAAGTTTCATAATCAATGTCCGCACCTGAATCATCAATCATTTCTTCGATAATTTGCATTTGAGCATCTGCCAACTGATGAAATTCAGTCTCGTTCATCTTGTAATCCTATTGCTTTTCCTGAGTGTGGTGCGATTATAGGGGGCATTGAAAGATTAATCACGATACAACCCATGAAAAAATCACTCATCGCTCTGTTTCTATTATCTGTTCTTGGTCTGACTGGATGTGGTCAGACTGGTCCTCTTTACATGCCTGAAGATGCATCTCAGAACGAGCAGCCTTCACAACAATAAATAATGACATAAGGGATAGCACTTTGGATTACTTCAACTATCAGGATGATGGCCAACTTTGGGCCGAAGATGTTCCATTAACTGACTTAGCAGAGCAATTTGGAACACCACTTTACGTATATTCTCGCGCAACATTTGAGCGTCATTGGCATGCTTTTGATAAATCCGTTGGTAAGCACCCGCACCTAGTGTGTTATGCGGTTAAAGCCAACTCGAACTTAGGTGTACTTAATACACTCGCTCGTCTTGGTTCAGGTTTTGATATTGTCTCTGGTGGTGAGCTGGAGCGTGTGATTGCAGCGGGCGGTGAAGCAAGCAAAGTGGTCTTCTCTGGTGTCGGCAAAACGGCGCCTGAAATGAAACGTGCACTTGAACTGGGTATCAAGTGTTTCAATGTAGAGTCTGAGCCAGAGCTAGAACGGCTTAACAAGGTCGCGGGTGAGCTGGGCGTTAAAGCGCCGATCTCATTGCGTATCAACCCTGATGTAGATGCTAATACGCACCCTTACATTTCTACGGGGCTTCGTGACAACAAGTTTGGTATTGCCTTTGACCGTGCACCTGAGGTGTACCAGTTCGCGCAAAGCCTTGAAAACTTAACGATCAAAGGTATTGACTGTCACATTGGCTCTCAATTAACGGATATCGAACCGTTTATTGATGCTACTGACCGTTTGCTGGCACTTATTGATGATTTAAAAGCACAAGGCATCAATATTGAGCATCTTGATGTGGGTGGGGGGCTGGGTGTGATCTATCGTGATGAGCTGCCACCAGAGCCTTCTGAATATGCCAAAGCACTGTTAGGTCGACTGGAAAACCATCAAAGTCTGGAGCTGATTTTCGAACCAGGCCGTGCAATTGCAGCCAATGCAGGTGTATTGCTGACGAAGGTTGAGTTTCTAAAACATACAGAACATAAAAACTTCGCCATTATCGATGCCGCAATGAATGACTTGATGCGACCGGCTCTGTATCAGGCATGGCAAGACATTGTTCCTGTTAACCCACGTGAAGGTGAATCAGTGACATACGATCTGGTTGGCCCAATTTGTGAGACGGGTGATTTCCTTGGTAAAGACCGCGCTCTAGTGTTGCAGGAAAATGACCTACTTGCTGTTCGCTCAGCAGGTGCGTATGGCTTTGTGATGTCATCCAATTACAACACACGTACTCGCGTTGCTGAAGTGATGGTTGATGGCAATAAAGTTCATCTAGTACGTCAGCGAGAAGAGCTGTCGAGCCTATGGGCGCTAGAAAATATTCTTCCGGAGTAATTGGAGTCTTATGCATTTCCATTTTTCTAAAATGCATGGTTTGGGTAATGACTTCATGGTCGTTGACTGCATTACTCAGAACATTTTCTTTTCTCCTGATTTGATCCGTCGTCTGGCGGATCGTCATACAGGAGTCGGCTTTGACCAGCTGTTAGTGGTTGAAGCCCCTTATGACCCAGAAACCGACTTTCACTACCGTATCTTTAATGCTGATGGTAGTGAAGTAGAGCAGTGTGGTAACGGTGCACGTTGTTTTGCTCGTTTTGTGCGTATGAAAGGCCTGACTAATAAGTACAGCTTCACTGTCAGTACAAAGAAAGGCAAAATGGTCCTCAATATCGAGGAAGACGATCAGGTGACGGTTAACATGGGTGTGCCAGAATTTGAGCCGAGCAAGATTCCATTCAAAGCTAAGCAGACCGAAAAGACCTATATCTTACGTACTGATGATAAGACGTTGTTCTGTGGTGCAGTAAGTATGGGGAATCCTCATGTTGTCACTGTAGTTGATGATACCAATACCGCTGATGTCGATACTTTAGGCCCGCTACTCGAATCTCACGAGCGTTTTCCTGAGAGAGTAAATGCTGGTTTTATGCAGGTATTAAGCCGCAGCGAAGTGAATCTTAGAGTGTATGAACGTGGTGCTGGTGAAACTCAGGCATGCGGCAGTGGGGCTTGTGGTGCGGTTGCAGTAGGTATTGTTCAGGAATTACTGGACGAAAAGGTGAGAGTCAACCTGCCAGGTGGTTCGCTAAAAATTAGCTGGCAAGGACCAGGAAAACCTCTTTATATGACGGGCCCTGCCACTCATGTGTTCGATGGTCAGCTAAGCTGTTAAGAAGAGAAAAAATAAAGGAACTAACGTGTCGCAGATTGAAGCTGATGCGCTGACAGCTGAGGTTGTCGCGGAATACTTGCGTGACAACCCAGATTTTTTTAGCACCCGAAGTGATTTAGTCGATCGCCTTGCCTTGCCTCATCAAGAGCAGGGTGCGGTGTCACTGGTCCATGTTCAAATGACCAGACAACGTCAGCGTATTGAAGAGCTAGAAGAAGAGATAACCACTCTGATGTCGCTGGCGAAAAACAATGATCGTACTTTTCATGAGTTTATGAGTTTACAGGAGCATATCCTGACTTGTGATGCCTTGTTGCCAGCGGTTAAAGCTGTTGAAGAGATGGCTAAATCTCTCGGGTTGATGGCGTATGTGCGTTTGCTCGATAGTGAGTCAGCGTATTACTCGCTCGATAAAGACAATTACCAGCGTTTTGCTACTAATCATCTCAATGGTAAGAGTGCTTATTTAGGGCGGATGCGTAAGGCGGATAGAGAACTGCTGTTTGGTGATACAACGCGCGCACCTGAGATGGGATCTTACGTGGTGTTGCCACTGAATAAGAAGTCATTACAAGGTATTCTGGCCTTTTCCAGTACCGATGGAGGGCACTTTCAGCCGCATATGGACACCTTATTCCTGCGACATCTCGCTCTGGTGCTTTCTCACCTGGTAGAAACTCTTCCTTGGCAAAGTGAAGACCATGAACGAATCAGTAATACCTCTGCCTAACGGACTTAAAAGCCCTCTCAATCGCTTCTATGAGTATTTGAGAAGTGAGAAAGGGCTTAGTCTGCATACTCAACGTAATTACAAGCAGCAACTGGAAACCATGGCTCAACATTTGGTGACTATGGGGTTGAAAGACTGGTCTCAGGTTGATGCGGCTTGGGTTCGTCAACTGGCGAGTAAAGGTATGCGCGATGGCATGAAAGCCAGTAGTCTTGCTACTCGATTGTCCGCATTACGGAGTTTCTTTGATTTCTTAATCCTGCGAGGAGAATTAACAGCAAATCCTGCCAAGGGTGTGTCTGCTCCAAGGAAGAAAAGGCCCTTGCCGAAGAATCTCGATGTGGATGAAGTCGGTCAGTTACTCGAGGTCAACGAAGATGACCCGTTAGCCATACGCGATAGAGCGATGATGGAACTGATGTATGGCGCAGGTTTACGGCTGGCTGAGATGGTCAGTGTCGATACACGCGATGTCAGTCTATCCTCTGGTGAGATACGTGTAGTAGGTAAAGGTGACAAAGAGCGCAAAGTGCCTTTTTCTGGTATGGCAGAAGAGTGGGTTGCCAAATGGCTCAAAGTACGAGGTTCACTAGCTAATGCGGATGAGTCTGCGTTGTTTGTGTCTAAGCTGGGGGTGCGGATTTCACACCGTAATGTGCAAAAGCGCATGGCTGAATGGGGACAAAAACAGTCTGTTGCCAGTCATATCAGTCCACATAAACTGCGTCACTCGTTTGCCACTCACATGCTGGAGTCGAGCAACAATCTCAGAGCCGTTCAAGAGCTGCTGGGTCATGAAAACATCTCAACCACTCAGATCTATACGCACTTGGACTTTCAGCATCTTGCCGATGTCTACGATCAGGCTCATCCCAGAGCCAAAAAGAAAGAGAGTGATTGATGTATTTTTATCGCCAGTTACCTGTCATTGAAGCGATGACGTTTGATCTTGATGATACCTTGTATGACAACCGTCCTGTGATTCTTAGGGTGGAGGCGCAGGTGGTTGCTTGGCTGCATAAACACCACCCGATTTCTGCGAGCAAACCACTAAGCTGGTGGCATGAGTTAAAAATGGAATTGGTGGTTGCTGACCCCTGGCTACAAAATGATATGACGTTGTGGCGCCATACTCAGATAGAGCAAGGCCTTTATCGACTCGGCTATGAGCAAACAGAGGCCAAATGTGCCGCTGATCAGGCCATTCAGGAAGTACTGCGGCTACGCAGTGATTTTACTGTACCTGAACAAACGCATCAGGTTATGCAGAGGCTTGCTAAGCAAATGCCTTTAGTGGCAATTACCAATGGCAATGTGGATGCCGAGCGCATTGGTTTGGCTAAGTATTTTTCCTTAATTCTTCAATCAGGGCCGGATGGCTATGCTAAACCACACCCACAGATGTTCAACAAAGCCATCAATCATCTTCAATGCTCGGCGCAGAACATCTTACACGTTGGTGATCATTTGATTAGTGATGTTAAAGGTGCCAAAAATAGTGGCTTGTCGGCGTGTTGGTTCAACGATCAAGGTTCTAGCTTAATCCAGCATCGAAGAGCTCGGACATTGCCCGACATTGAAGTCTCCTGTTTACAGGAATTATTGCTACTGTGTGAGAACTCCGGTTCGCTTTGAGCCGTGCACGATGGATGGCTATATGTCCCAACTAGGATACGGAGCCGAAACAGCGCCCAATCATCGTGCAGTGAGTCAAATTTTACCAAGTGCACCACGGGAAAATGGTTGCGCAGTGCTCACAACCTAGCGGCGTGTGAGATAGCGGAAGAAGTAGGGGGGGCTATTTACAAGGTGTCTATCTCAGGGTACCAAAACGGCTATTTTAGCGCGTGCCCGCTTTTATCCGCCTGAAATGCTTTCATGTAGTGACTGAGAAACTGCCGTAAATGCTCTGCTTGTGGTTCTTGGCCTAAAGAACCTATGATTTCTGCACCCACTTCTAGTGTGCATAAATGGCCCTCATCTTGATTACGCCTCAGCTGATAGTTGGATGTAGAAGCTGGTGCTAAGTGCACTTTGGGAAGTGCCTGCAGCCAAGGGCTTTTACGCAGCATTTTCCTCGCTTCTTGCCAAGTCCCATCAAGAATAATGAATAAAGGCTTATGTGCTTTCTGCTCTGTGTGCCGAGTAATCTGGTTGATGGGTAGGCTATCTTGACCAGGAAACAGCAGCAGCGGTTGATAACCCTCATGGTTGATTAGTCGAGCCAGTTCGGAGCAGGGCTGTTTGCGTTGCCAGATATGTTGACTGCTAGGATGGACCGTTTTCAGTAGCCACTGCCCAGTGTTTGTTTCCCGCTGACACTCATTTTCGTGCATCAAGATAGCTAGATGTGCTGGCACATTGATGTTAGGTAAGTACTTACAAACACAGTTGTGATTCAGCAAACACTTTGGGCAGGGGCTTGAAGTCGACATCTTATAGCGTGACGCCTCCCTGATGAGGAGTCAGACCATCGGAAAACAGCTGAACTGGGCTGATTTCATCGTAGTTTGCCACGGGCGCGACACTTGGATTGAGGGGGTAGTGTGTACCGTTAAATTGCAAAGTGTGCTGGTTGGGTACGGCGCCGCCACCGCTAACAAACATAACCAGATCGCGCCAATTTTGATGAGACTGTTTCCCTAAATTTAAAGGCGTTTGAACCAATGTAATCCGGCTATTGAATTGCCATTTCTGATCCACATTGTTGAAAATCAGCAAGGTGCAACCACCTGAGCCGCACCAGTCTAGCTGAGCCAGCAATTCTTTGCTGCCATCGCCATTAAGATCGTACGTCAACCAGCGATAACGTGTGCCAGTGAGATCCTGCTTCTCTTCTTTGAAGTAATCACGCAGAGCTTGATCAACTCGTGGGTTAAACTCCGCACTTGACGGGACTTTATTGCTGTCTGCCAAGGTTTTTTGGGAAGAAAGAGTATTACCCGTTTTGTAAAGCGTGAGTCCGCCATCCGTAATGTCGTAGACAACGTTACCCACTTTCTCCTTATTTGTGAACAGTCGGTTATCCACTTGGGTGTAGATACGCTCTGAGTTAAGTCTTTGCCCCTGTAAGTGAGTACCTACAATTTGAACTTGATTGCGATTCAATTGTTGCCAGAACCCTTTTTCAACCGTATCCGATCCACCATTCTGATAGCGGTAAGTGGTGTTGGCGGTGTGGTCTGGGTTTATTGCCAGAGAAACGCTAAAGGGAGCATTCTTGCTTGTTTGAGCCTGATAAGTCGCCGCCCAGCGTTGGGTCGTGTCTTGGTTTGATAACGTCGCACAGCCACGATAGGTTTTATCGCCGATTGTGAGGGTTGAGCTCCAGCCGTAAAGACTATCACTCATACCATCACTGCAACTACGCAGGTTAAGCTCTAGTTGGCCTTGGCTGAATGTGTAGCGGCGGCGATCCGCTTCAATCTTTGTTGTGGTCAGCTCTAGTTGTTGTGTTTCTTGGCCCATCTGGCTGAATTGTAGGGCCTTGTCTGCAAATTGAACTGACCAGAATGGCTCGTTACCAAAGGCCGTCGTAGGCTGAACAGTTTGTGCGCAACGTTGGGTGTTTTCTGCTGTCAGTAGGTTAATCTTGTCGACTACGAAGCGTGCAGCATAATCAGCAGCAAATCCTTCTTTACCCGTTGGTTTAAGATGGCCAATCACCTCGCCGTACAGTGGTGCATAAGGAGAACGTACCAGCTTCATCCCTTGCTGGAATCTATCTTCAGGCAGATCCAACCAATATTGTTGCTGGCTACCACACGGCACAATAGAGCGTACTTCATGACCAAGGATGACTTCACCGCGCATGACAAAAGTTTGAGGTTTTATCGAGGAAGGGTCACTCAGCGTTGCTTGGGGGCTGTGCGCTTGCTCCGGTCCGGATTGAAAACCGGCACAGGCCTGAAGGGCCAGTAAGGTCGTCACTGTTACTGGGTTTCTTAACGCCTTCATGCTATATCTTCCTCATACTTAATTATTCGGACGTCATTATGGCATATTGGTTATTCAAAACAGAACCGGACACTTTCTCTATTGACACACTTCGCACACAAAATACTTCCTGCTGGGAAGGGGTGCGTAATTATCAGGCGCGCAATATGATGCGAGATCAGGTCAAAGAAGGTGATTTGGTGCTGATTTACCACTCTTCATGCAAGAAGGTTGGAGTCGCTGGTATTGCGAAAGTAACCAAAGAGGCTTACCCCGATCATTTCGCCTTTGACCCTGAAAGTGACTATTTTGACCCGAAGTCTACGCCAGATAACCCACGCTGGGTGATGGTGGATATTGAGTTTGTCAGAAAGACGGAAAGGCTGATCCCTCTTTCAGTTATGAAAGCGATGCCTGAGCTGGAAAACATGCCTTTGGTGAAGCGTGGCAATCGCCTGTCAATTATGCCGGTGAGTGAGCAGGAATGGCAGGCGATACTGGATAAAGAGAAATTACCGTCGCAAAGGTAATGCGTTTCTCTTAAAGAGTGAAGATTAGAACAAGTGAGTATGTAGGTAGTGTGCCACCGCATCGTCGGCGTTACTGCCTATCACTTCATTATCTGGCAACGCTTGTTTCACCTTGATATGCGAAGTTTCCATCACCAAGCCTTTGCCTGCCATGGACAACATTTCAACATCATTCATCCCATCACCAAAAGCAACACAGTTTTCCAGTGTGAGATTGAGAGACTCAGCCACAACTTTAAGCGCTTCTCCTTTCGATACTTCTGCCGCCATTACTTCCAGACACCAAGGAGTAGAGAACGCCACATTGAGCTGGTGACCAAACTTGTCATTGAGTTGTTGCTCAAACTTAACCAGATGGTCGTGATCTTTAGCTGGATGGGTAAAGAAGATTTTCGCTATTCCATTGGTTGGCGCCACATCGGCATCAAAGCGCTGATAGGCGAAACCAGATTCACTGTGGAATTTCGCGAGCATGTCGTCGTCTCTGTCTAGGAGCCAGCTATCATTCTGATACATATGGATAAAAATATCAGGATCTTGTCTGATCACATCGATCACAGGTTGAACCAGATTTTGCGGTACATTGTTGCTATACATTAGGTTGTCGTCTTGATCGTGAACTCGAGCACCGTTTGAGGTGATCATGTAAGCTGGGATGCCGGCGAGTTGACGAATACCTGAAACATCGACGTGGTGACGACCGGTAGCAAAGATAAAGGTGTAGCCCTTCTGGTGCAGTTCGCTCAGCGTTTGCTTTGAGAAGTCACTCAGCTGGTGGTTAGGCGCCAGTAAAGTGCCATCGAGATCAGAAGCTACCAGTTGGAAAGGAGTCTCTTTGCGTGTGTCTGTCATATCACCCTCGTGCGTAATGCGTTGAACAGCCCAGTAAGGGCAGAGTGACTATTCTACTGCAACAGAAAGGGGAAAAAGAGGGTAAAATTTACCCTCGAGTATTTCCTATTTTTATCAATGCTGATTGAAGAAAGACAGTGTGGCATCCAGTGCTTGATCGCGATATTCGTCTTTTTCGAATAATACTTCGTGGCGCGAGCTGTAAATGATCTTTAGCGCGCACTGATAGTTGGTTTTCGCCAGTTTCTTGATGAATTTGAGCTGATCCTGATTGGAAACGATCTGGTCACTGCTAGCTTGAAGGAGTAACAATGGGATTTTTATCTGGCGCGTCATCAGGTGACACTTTCTGGCCGCCATTAATCCCTGCCACACCCAGCGCGTGCTGGCTCCGCCAATTTTTAGCTCTGGTCTCTGCTCATAGAGATCACGAAACCAGTGATAGCGGATTTGGCTTTGAGTTAGGAAGTTACCTTCAAATGGTTTTGGGTAATAGGGGGCTTGGCCGGGGGCAAAAGTTGGCTTGGGCGCAAGCGCAGTCATGATTTGGCCAAGGGGTATTGCGATTGGTTTAAGATGCCAGGGCAGATTGACGCCAAACATAGGTGCACTTAGTGACACCGCCGAAAATGAATGACCTGGGTAGCTCTGTAGGTAACGAGTGGCGATATTGCCTCCCATTGAATGGCCGAGCAAGTAACGTTTATCGTAACCACTTAAGTCAAAGTGATGAATCAGATCATGTAAATCTTGCACATAGTCCTCGAAATCTTCGACATAACCCATTTGCTGGTCTTCAATCAGTCGATCTGACAGGCCCTGACCTCGATGGTCGAAGGAGTAGATGTCATAGCCTTGTTGGAACAGGTCATAAAACAGTTCCTGATACTTCCAGGTGCACTCTATACGGCCATTGACCACCACGATAGCTTTGGTGTGCTCCGGAGAGGTAAGTTTCACCCAGAATAGGCGGATTTTATCAAATGACTTAAAGAAGCCTTCCTCACGGGAGCGCCAAAATTGAGCAATATTGTTATTGATTGCTTGCTCAAAATTCGACTCTTGAGTATAAGGTGGATTAATGCTGGTGCTCGATTCATTCATGATATCGGGGCCTAGTATCAACACTGACAAGTAAACAAGTCTAAATTATGTGTGGCTAAGGAAGTTTAGTCGAGAGGAAAACACTATGGATATGCATGTTTGGTTAGCCTACGTAGTGACAGCTATTGTATTCAGCCTCGCTCCAGGTTCAGGAACCGTGAATTCAATCAGTAATGGTCTGAGCTATGGTACACGTAAATCTCTCTCAGCGATCGCAGGGCTGCAAATTGGGCTGACGTTACACATTATCTTAGTCGGTGCCGGCATTGGAGCCTTGGTTGCTCAATCAGCAACTGCATTTACCGTGATTAAATGGGTCGGTGCAGCTTATTTAGTTTGGCTAGGTATTCAGAAATGGCGCGATAAATCTGGTTTGGCGACTCACACCGAAGGGGAAGTGTTATCCGGCACTAAACTGATGAGGAATGCTGTTCTGATTAATCTGACCAATCCCAAATCCATCGTATTTTTGGTCGCGCTGTTTCCGCAATTCATTGACCCTGCCAAAGATCAGCTGACGCAATTGGCGGTATTGGGAGTAACAACTGTGGTGATAGACTCGATTGTTATGCTGGGTTACACCTCTTTGGCGGCACAAATGGGGCGTTTTATCCGTTCTGATAAGATTATGAGTAGGATCAACAAGGTATTTGGTTCCATGTTTGTCGGTTGTGGGGCATTATTAGCGGCTGCCAAAGCTTAAGTAATTTCAAGGTGTAGCAGTCAATGCGCGATACCTATGTGGCTCGTCAGCCCATTTTAAACGCCAAAAGACAAACGCTCGGGTATGAACTGTTGTTCCGTGACGGAGAAAACAATGCATACCCAGCTCATGTCGATTCCAACCGTGCAACGTATCGTTTAGTTGTCGAGAACTTCCTGTCTCTGGGCACTAACCCTGCTTTTGCACAATCGCGCAGTTTCATCAACTTCCCGTATAAAAGCCTTATTCGTCGCTTACCTCTGTCGCTGCCCAGAGAGCAGATTGTCATTGAAGTACTGGAAACTTGTCCACCGACGGACGAGCTATATGAAGCGATAAAAGAGCTCAACGCTGCAGGTTACCTGATTGCACTAGATGACTTTGTTTATAGTCCTGAGTGGGAACGCTTCTTACCATTTGTTCAGATCATTAAGCTTGATATCATGGCGATGGGGTTAGACGCGGCGTGTGAATTTGTCCAAGAGCATAAGTCACGCGGGATCCGCCGTAAGTTTCTTGCTGAGCGAGTTGAAACAGAAGAACAATTCTTAACCGCGCGTTCGGCGGGCTTTTCGTTTTTTCAAGGCTTCTTTTTTAGTAAGCCTGAAGTAATCCGTCAGCAATACATTAGCCCTGAACAGGTGATTGCGATGGAGTTGCTTCGTGAAGTATGTCAGACCAACGTCGACTTCGAGAAAGTCGAAGCTATCGTGGCGAAAGACGTTGCGCTGTCTTATAAATTGCTCCGCTTTGTAAACACCATGTCGGAAAGGCTCGAAGTCAGCATCTCTTCATTTAGGCAGGCTCTGGTGTATCTTGGTGAAGACAAACTTCGTATCTTTGTTTCGTTGGCGGTGGCGTCTTTTATTTCCGCTAAAAAGCCCAAAGAGTTGTACAATCTTTCGTTGCAACGCGCTCAGTTTTGCCAGTTGATGGCGAACGAAAATCCATTCAGCCAGTTCCGTGAACAGGCTTTTCTTATTGGCTTGTTCTCAACCTTGGATGCGTTACTGGATCTCTCGCTTGAGGAGTTGGTTAAGCAGTTGCCGCTCAATAAGGCGATTAAGGTTGCTTTACTTGAGCGCCAAGGTCCTTATGGCATCTTGCTTAGGTTGGAAGAGTGCTATGAACGGGCTGACTGGCAAGGCATGCAGGAAGCGTGTCGTCAATTGAACCTATCCGTCGATGACGTTATGCCGCGCATTTCTGAAGCGCAGCGCTGGAGTCAGGACATCAACCGCCTGGTATAAGGCAGCTCTTCTCTTTTGTGAATATTTTATGACAGTGCCGATTGGGTATTGATCTTCAGTTCGGTTTAAATAATTATATATGCATATCCATATATGAGTATATTTAAATGTTGCCACATCAGTTTTTCAAATTACTATCTGACGAAACTCGAGTCCGTTGCCTGATGCTGATTGAACGTGAAGAGTGTTTGTCAGTGGGTGAATTGACCGAAGCGCTTCAGGAAAGCCAGCCGAAAATCTCCCGTCATCTGGCTCAGCTACGTTCAGGTGGTGTGTTGGTTGACGTCCGCCAAGGGCAATGGGTGTTTTATCGTTTGTCGGCGGAATTGCCGGGTTGGATGAAAAAACTGATTGATGATCTTGTCGCGTCTAACTGCCTCAAAACAGAGTACCAACAAGATATAGAAAGACTTCATGCTATTCAGGCTCGTCCTGTTTGCTGCCAGTAATTTGAAATAAGAGAGATAGAAAGATGACAATTAAAGTCGGAATTAACGGTTTTGGTCGTATTGGACGTTTGGCTCTGCGTGCGGCGTTTGATTGGGATGAACTGGAGTTTGTGCAGATCAATGATGTGGCGGGCGATGCCGCCACACTCGCACACCTGCTGGAGTTTGATTCAGTTCAAGGGCGCTGGAATCACGAGGTCAAAGCGGAAGGCGATCAAATCCTGATTAACGATCAGGTTATCAAAGCAACGCAAGAGAAAGACATTGATGCCATCGACTGGTCTGGCTGTGATGTTGTGATTGAAGCGACGGGCAAACACCGTAAAACCTCGATCCTTAAAAAGTATCTAGCTCAAGGTGTGAAACGAGTCGTGGTATCTGCGCCAGTTAAAGAGGAAGGTGTGGCGAACATTGTGGTGGGTGTGAATGATCATATCTTTGACCCAGAAGCGCATCAGATTGTTACTGCAGCGTCTTGTACGACTAACTGTATTGCACCAGTCGTTAAAGTGATTCATGAGAAGTTGGGTATTGCACAGTCTTCTTTTACCACTATCCATGACCTGACCAACACGCAAACCATTCTTGATGCGCCACATAAAGATTTGCGCCGTGCCCGTGCTTGCGGCATGAGCCTTATCCCGACAACGACTGGCAGCGCAACAGCGATTGTGGAAATCTTCCCAGATCTGAAAGACAAGATTAACGGCCACGCGGTGCGCGTTCCTCTGGCTAACGCATCACTCACAGACATCATCTTTGATGTGAAACGCGATACCACAGCGGAAGAAGTGAATGCGTTACTTAAAGAGGCGTCACAAGGTGAGTTGAACGGTATTCTTGGTTTTGAAGAACGTCCGCTGGTATCGATTGATTACAAAGGCGACCAACGTTCAACCATCGTTGATGCGCAGTCGACTATGGTGGTAGGTAGCCGCATGGTGAAGATCTACGCTTGGTACGATAATGAAATGGGCTACGCGACACGTACAGCTGAACTGGTGCGTAACGTGGGCTTGGTATAAGGAGTGATAGAGATGACACATCCGACTTGGCAATTGGATCTTGAACAAGGTGCGTTGGTACTTACTCCTTGTCCAGGTACTAAAAGCGTTGATCTGGAAGCTTCGCTTGTGCAGCTAAAAGATCAAGGTGTCGAAGCGATAGTGACGGCGCTGGATAATATAGAGTTAGAGAGCAAAGGCGTGGCTCAGCTTGGTGAAGCGGCAGAGAAGTTAGGTATGCAGTGGTTTCAGATTGAAATTGAAGATGACTGCGCACCGGGTGATGACTTTGCCGTGAAATGGCAGCAAGCCAGCTCTGCTCTACATCAGGTTGTCGATAATGGCGGTAAAGTTGCGATGCATTGCATGGGCGGGTCAGGTCGTACGGGCCTCTTGGCCGCACATCTGCTGTTAGAAAAACAGTGGCCGTTGAGCGACATTGTCAAAGAGGTACAGGCGCTACGTCCAGGTGCCTTTACCAAACCTGTTCAGGTCGATTACATCAACGCAGTTGCGGCGAAATAATTCCTTGAGGAGCTTTTGGATCACAGGTGTCCAAAAGCTCCCATCGCTGTACATAAGAGAAAATTGGGTACTCTATGATCGCAAATCTGAGTAAGAGTGTGCGTCAATATATGCTGGTGACGTTCAATTACTGGAACTTCACCATTACTGACGGTGCATTGAGAATGCTGGTGGTGCTGTATTTCCATGATCTGGGCTACAGCACGTTAGAAATCGCATCCTTGTTCTTGTTCTATGAGTTCTTTGGCGTGGTAACCAACTTGATTGGTGGTTGGCTTGGAGCAAGGCTTGGCTTAAACAAAACCATGAACCTTGGACTGGCGATGCAGATAGTGGCACTGGCGATGCTCGCGGTTCCCAATGTCTGGCTGACCATACCTTGGGTAATGCTAGCTCAAGCTTTGTCAGGTATTGCCAAAGATCTCAATAAGATGAGTGCTAAAAGTTCCATTAAGGCACTGGTGCCTGACGAGCAGCAAGGCGCCTTGTATAAGTGGGTCGCGATTCTAACGGGGTCGAAAAATGCCCTTAAAGGTGTTGGCTTCTTCATCGGTGGTTTATTGCTGTCTCTGATTGGCTTTAAGTACGCGGTGCTGCTGATGGCGGGTGTGCTAACACTGGTGCTGATCGGCAGCTTAATCGGTCTTGAAAGTGATTTGGGTAAAGCCAAAAACAAACCTAAGTTTAGCCAGATTTTTTCTAAGTCGAGTTCTATTAATATCTTGTCTGCGGCGCGCATGTTCCTGTTTGGGGCACGAGATGTTTGGTTTGTTGTCGCCCTACCTATCTATCTGGGCAGTGTGTTTGGTTGGGATCACCTTTGGGTTGGCGGTTTCTTAGCGACTTGGGTGATTGCTTACGGCTTTGTCCAAGGCTTTGCTCCTAAGATCACTGGTAAAGCACAAGGTAAAGTCCCTGACGGTAGTGCGGCGCTGATGTGGGCTGGCTTGTTGGCGGTGATCACTGCGGGAATTGCGTACGCAGTGCAAATTGGCTGGCAACCCCAGTTGGTTATCGTTATTGGACTCTTGATTTTTGGTACTGTATTTGCGGTTAACTCTTCCCTGCATTCCTATTTGATTGTTAGCTATGCTAAAGGTGATGGTGTATCACTGGATGTCGGTTTCTACTATATGGCGAACGCTATGGGTCGCTTAATTGGTACAGTACTGTCAGGTTGGATATTTCAGGTTGCGGGTTTGGCGGCGTGCTTATGGGTTTCCTTCGCATTTCTTGCTTTGACCACCCTCATTTCAATCAAGCTTCCTAAGTTGCCTCAATCAGTAACTACGTAAATTAAAACAGTCTCATGACTCAAAGTTGACCAAGGTTACACCGTGGTCAACTTTTTTATTGCTACCTTTGTTCAACACTGATTGAACAAAGGTAGCGATATGAGAGATAGAGTACTGTTTTTTGACTTATTGCGATGTGTCGCTGCTGTGGCGGTTATCGCGATTCATGTTCTTGCTCCTTATCGCCAAGAACTCGGTAGCATTCCCTTCTCAGAATGGTCTATTGCGATTGGTTTGAATAGCGCGATCCGCTGGGCAGTGCCGGTGTTCACTCTTATTACTGGTGCGCTATTGCTTAGCGATGCCCGGCCATTTGATGCAAAATACTATGTCAAACGTCGATTAGGTAAAGTTTTGGTGCCGTTTATTGTTTGGTCGCTGTTCTATGCGTATCTTTCAGGATGGAGCTTGGCTGGTTTTAATCCTGAAGAAACCAAGCAAGTGCTTGCCAATAGTGTCTTTCACGCCACTTATTATCATTTGGGCTTCTTTTATTACTTCATCCCTTTGTATTTTGTCATTCCGTTTTTTCAATATGTGATCAGGCAGTATGGTGATAGCTCGTTGTACTCTTATGTGGCTATTTGGTTGGTGACGACGTTTTTGTTTTTAATCGGCATTGATGGGCCATGGAGCCATCAAATGTGGCTCTACAGCGGCTATTTACCTCTAGGATATTTGTTGTATAAAAGAGTACCTCTGACTTCGGCTTATGTTGCCATGTTTGCGATCTTGGGGATCGGTGCACTCATCACGACTGGATACGCGGTCATTACCAACAGTGTCGAAGCGCAAGAATATACGGTAGGGCGATGGCTGTCGTATAAGACGCTTAATGTGGTTCTGGCTGCGAGCATGATTTTTATGCTAGGTCGTTATGTTGGTGAAAGCTTGCCTGATGACGCCAACAAAGTGATTGGGTTTATTAGTCAACATAGTCTCGGTATTTACATTCTCCATCCGATCTTTCTCTGGCCAATGAAAGAGTATGGCTGGTACCAAGGTCACCCTGCTTGGGTGATTCCCGTGTGGATTGTCTTGAGTGGATCTGGGGCGCTATTGATGAGTTGGATTGTGTCTAAATCCCGCCGTACTAGCTGGTTGTTGCCTTAGCATGGTTGTCAGCTAGTCACCATTAATTGGTGTTTGTTTATGCTCCCAAATCGTAACCGATTAAATTAAAAAGGTTTATGTCTAAAACATGGCATTAAACTGCCTCAGTCATCTGGTTAATTGTTATATTGAAAACTTAATCGCAGTGAAGTAAATGTTAACACTGGCTCAGGAAGAGAATATGAACAGACAATGGTTAGCGGGCTTTATCTTGTCAGTAGCTCCATTCGCCTACGGGTATGACGGCAGTTTTAACGATGCTGAGATCCATTATGTTGATTTTTTTCAGCGTACCGATGGCATCAAATATCTGGTGCATAAGATGGATCAAAGCAATATTGAACATGCGTTTGTGATGGGCCTGCCGATTATGAAAAAGTGGAATGCCCATGATCCGGTAGCTCCCCGTTTTGAATTTGGCGATGACTCACCCGTCTATTATTACTCACGTACTGATGAGATTCTATACCGAGCGCTGAAAGACTCACCGTATCAAGATCGACTGTTTCCTTTCATTACTGGCTTTAACCCCACGGATATGTTCGCGGCGGAACAAGTTGAGCAGATGATTGAAAGCGATCCCGGTTTCTGGAGAGGCATAGGTGAGATTCTGACTCGTCATGATAGTTTGTCCGCGCTGACATTAGGCGAACAGGCCAGAGCTAATCATCCTGCTTTGATGAAAGTGTATCAGGTCGCAGCGAAGCACAAAATGCCAGTGATCCTGCACACCAATATCACGTCTGAGCGAGAAATACACCCGTTGTACAAGCATGAGCTGGTGGAGGCGTTAGAAGAAAATAGTAAAACTAATTTTATCTGGGCGCACGCAGGGACCAGTTCGACACTGCTACGACGCCAGAATTTATCTTTTCTAATCGATGAAGTCAGCGAGCTGCTGGATGATTACGCTAACCTCTACATCTTGGCATCTTGGAGCTTGCGCGATGTGATACTGGCGAGTCCTGAATCGAAGCAAGCATGGGTAGCGTTGATCAAAGAGTATCCCGATCGCTTCATGATTGGTTCTGATGTTGTAGGCCGCTTTAAAATTACGGGTGAAGTTTTATCTCGTTGGGATGAAGTGTTGGATGCGCTGCCAGATGACGTGGCTGAAAACATGGCGAAAAACAATATGCTCAAAATGGTGAAGCGCTAGATCAGCGCTTCATCGCGAAGTGAAGAAACTTATCACCTTGATAAGTCAGCACGCCTTTGTCTCCAGGATTTAAGGCATGAAAGTAGTGCACTCCAACCTGAAATTCTCGCTTGGGGCCTAGATACCCTTTCTGCACGTAGATCCAATATTCCTGTTCGTTTTGGCCTAGTTGGGTGTCTGGGATATCAATTGCCTGCTTATCGATTATGGTGACGCCCGCTGTTTGTTCAGGTGCATCTTCTCCCTGAATGTGTCTACGATAAAGTTGCCTAAACCCCCAGCCACTGGCGATGATAAACACAACAATGGCGATGAATAACGTTAATGGCATGCCTTCTCTCCCAAAAAGCTGATGGGTTATTTTAGTGTTAGTTTGACCACAGGTTGAGGCTTTGAACATAACAGTGAGCTTCAGCTATGACTATTTGTAGCATTCTTCGAGATACGTCACACGTTAGTGGTGATTTTGTCAGTATGCTTATAGAGCTAGTCATTGATTCCTTTACATTAATTTACTTGCAAAGGGCGGTGAAAATGGGGCTAGATAGTAGATAATAAGACGGAATATTATTTACTTATAGTACTGGCAGGATGAGGTCAGTCTCTGCCCCTAAACTTACTAGCGATGGAGGGAAGCCATGTCTGATATCGAAAAAGTAGTGACACGGACACGAACAATTGAAAAGCTGCTTCGCACGCAATATCACGCTGAAGGCAAGGGATTACATCAGTTGATTACCAGCTGTGAAGAACGCTTACCCCATGATGTTATTGGTAAGCTGCGTTATATAGCAACCATTCGCAATAAAATAGTACATGAAGAAGATTACAAGTTGGAAAGTCGTAGTGACTTTCTTTCGGTGTGTGATCAATGTGAAAAAGAACTCACACCACGCAGTAGCCGCTTTATCTGGCGAGCGGCGATTACGTTGATGACTCTGATTACATTAGCAGCACTACTTTTCTATTATGCTCATTGGGATATTTTGTCTAAGCATTTGTAATAAAAGGTCTAAAAAAGACTGTTTTTAAAAAATAGTCAAACTTAGAAATCCGTTGGATTTGTAGACGGGTTTTGTGTGAAAAATCTGCGACATAGCAAAAAGGGACGCGAATGCGTCCCTTTTTGCTTTTGTAACTATGGCTTAGTACATCATCGGCAGTGTCATTAGGCCAACAACAACTGCGATCATTACAAGTCCTTGTTTTTGTGAAGAAGTAATCATAACCCTGCTCCTATTTAATGATGCTTAACTCTATGTAATTTAGAATAGCAGTGTTTTTGTGGTTTGATCAAGTTTTTATTTTGCTAAGCATTAAAAGTAACGCTGTGTAAGTACGAAAATGCAGTGTTTTGGATGGTTTTTTGATTGTTTTTCTATGGTTTTTGAGTTGGTTGAAAACTGTTCTCTTTGTATTTTTGTTTATTAAGTATATGATTTATATGATTTTATATCATGTTTGTCTATTGTTAAATTATAGAGATTGTCATTTTTTTTGCTTGATTGCCATCTTGGTGTCAGTGTTGGGTTAAATTGATGGTTATCTGGTTTGGTTTTAGCTTGTTTTACCTCGCTTCTGATTAAAATAGCTATCGGCTTACTTGTCTAAGATTACATTCTTTTAGTTTCGGGCTCTTATAATATGCCTTGGATTAAGGTTAACTTGTTGATTATTAATGTTTTGTTTTTATTTTTCTTGCGTGTTTTTATGCTTTTTTGGATCTTGGCTCTCTAGAGTTAGTCAATTTGGCTAAAGTCGTGTTTTATACCAAATTATTGGTGAAATCAGATCGCGATAAAAGAGAATGCGCTGCTTTACCTATGCCTATGTGCGCCTTTCAGAAGCCAATCAAGATCCAAGTTTTGCTTTCCATGTCTGGACATCTTTAGCGTCCTGCCTACACTGGCGACTCAGTTTAAAAGAGGTGGACTCATGTGGAGCTGGCTTTCAGTCGCACTATCAGGATTTATTAGTATTTCTGCTAATGAAAGCAACCAAAACAAGCAAGCTGTCGTGTTTAAAACATTGTCGCTAGCTATGCTCGTTGTCATACTGTGGAGCCAGAACAGTATCGCTGGTATATCGGTATGGTGGGTGACACTGGGCTTGCTGATCTCTATGGTGGCTGATGGTCTATATATCTATCAGCGACATCAGAAGTTGTGCTTTGCTGCGTTTGTTGGGGCTCAGCTTTGCTATAGCTCGTCTTTTTGGTTGCAACTCTCTGGAGAGATTGTCTGGTGGCTGCCTGCTATGCTTTTGGCTATCGGCATTGTGGTGTTTTTCCTGATGCTGCCTAAGATAGACCGCTTGATCTTTCCTGTTGTGATTATGGGAATGATGCTGTTGCAGCTCAATTGGGCTGCAGGTGAAGTATGGTTATTGACAGGGGCATGGGCCAGCCTATTAGGTTTCTTAGGCACCTTGACTCTCACTTTATCAGCAGGCCTTCTGGCTGTGCACGACTACAGACACTCCATTCGCTATGGGCGTTATCTTATCTCTGGCAGTTACCTGCTAGCACACTCATTGATTACCGCATCTTTGATTATCTAAAATCAAAATCAACGAGATAGTATCAAGTTACTCTTCCTCTACTGACCTGTAAGTGGAGAAAATGATGTTCAATGAAATACACGCACACAAAGTTCTAAACTTATTGCATGACAGACCAATGGCAATGCAGGAATTACGTGATGTTGCCTGCGCTGAGTTTGGTGTGCAGGCAAAGTTTTATACCTGTAAGCTGAACGGGCTGGATCTCGATGCACTGATGGCATTTTTTATCGAACGAGAGAAAATTGTCGATGTCGGTGGTAAATGGGCGTTGAATTTAGAGCGTGTTTGTAGCCACTAAAAACTCTGCTTTTTTGCCTCCAAATTGTCGAACGGTGTTGATATACTTCGCCGACTTTTTGCTCTGCTTTTGAGAACCTTTGGCTTTGGAGGCTAATTCATGGAAATTCTTTCTGCCGCAACCATGTTGTTTCTTATCATGGATCCGCTCGGTAACCTCCCTATCGTTCTTTCAATTCTGAAGCACCTTGATCCTAAGCGCAGACGTAAGGTTCTCATTCGTGAGCTGCTTTTTGCGCTGATAATATTGATGCTATTTTTGTTTGCAGGTAAGGCGATTCTTAGCTTTCTTCATGTTGAGCCCGAAACGTTGAGTATTTCTGGCGGTATTATCCTGTTCATCATCGCGATTAAGATGATTTTCCCGAGTGCGGGAAGCATTACGGGGTTAGCTGCTGGTGAAGAGCCGTTTATAGTACCTATGGCCATTCCTATGATTGCGGGGCCATCGGTGATTGCTGCATTGCTACTTCTGTCGACCCAGCACCCGGACAAGTTGCTTGAGTTGTCTGGCGCTGTTCTACTGGCGTGGGGGACGACCTTCTTTATCTTGATGTTCTATAACTTCTTCCACCGTATCTTAGGTGAACGAGGCTTAAAAGCCATTGAGCGTCTGATGGGGCTGCTGCTAGTCATGATTTCGACTCAGATGTTCCTCAACGGAGTGAAGAGTTATCTAAGCTAAGAAACAAAAAAATGCCGCTCAAGATGAGCGGCGTTTTACATTGGATGGGGTGGGTTTTACATCATGTACTTGCGACGAATATCTAGCAGGGCAAAGATGCCGAAAATCAGGATCGACCATTTTTCCCAACTGGTCATCTTAATCTTGTCACCAAACGCGCCGATAAAGATGGCTGATTGCAGGCCATGCATGATGAACAGGAAGGCTGTCATGATGTAAAGCGCAATCGCCGCTTTGCCCGGAAAGGGCATAAAGAAGTTCAGGATCAGGATGAACCACACAAAGCCAATCGCGGCTTTGGCAAGAAAAAGTAGAGCTTTCATGAGACTTCCTTTTTAGTCTTGTTGTCTTTCAAATAATCGGTAACTGACTTGGCCTGCCGTTTTTTCTCGGTGTAGGTGCCAGTTGGTTGGAATGCCTTCCAACGCAAGTTCTTTCTCAGTTTCAATATAAATCATGGCATCGTTGGCCAGCCAGCCATTACTTTCCAGCAAAGTGACGGTTTGTTCCAGTAAGCCTTTGCGAAATGGTGGGTCGATAAACACCACATGATGCGGTGTACCTGCTTGTTGAAGAAAGCCCAACGCATCGCTGTTAATTGCGGTAAGGTTATCTGAATTAAGAGCCGCAATGTTTTTTTCTAACTGCTTGAATGCCGTCGGGTTGAGCTCAATCATGGTGACCTTATCAGCCTGACGCGAAGCCGCTTCAAAGCCCAACCCGCCAGAACCGGCAAACAAGTCGAGGCATTTTGCTTGAGGAACATCCTGAGCCAGCCAGTTGAAAAGGGTTTCTTTTACGCGATCCGTTGTCGGGCGTAGCCCCTCTGCATCATGAACAGGCAGTTTTCTTCCTCTCCATAAGCCGCTAATAATTCGAACAAAGCCTGTTGAAGGCTTTTTTTGTGATGTGTTTTGCTGGCGACGCTGTACCATAGATTTTTTGACCGCTAATAAAGTGATACTATACCCAGTCGCTCAGTGAGTTCGCCCTGAGTACAGCCCAAATTTTGTTGATGACAAAGTGTATACCATCGTTATAACGCTGGAAACTTTTCACTCTGTTGTCATTTTTCTTTTCTTTACCGGGACAATGCCCGGCGAAAAGTGTCAGAGTAAATTAAGACAATCTAGGATATCCCCAGATGACGGAAAAAAAGAAGCGCGGATTACTTTCTTGGCTTGGCTTTGGTGATGAAGAACAACAGGTTAAGCCATCTGCTGAAGAAACTCAGTCAGAAACCGTTGAAAAAGGCGCAGAAGAAGCGCAAACCGTTGACGATGTTCAGCCAGAGCCTCAAGCTGACTTAGCAGAAGCAGAAGCAGAAGCAGAAGCAGAAGCAGAAGCAGAAGCAGAAGCAGAAGCAGAAGCAGAAGCAGAAGCAGAAGCAGAAGCAGAAGCAGAAGCAGAAGCAGAAGCAGAAGCAGAAGCAGAAGAGGTACAAGAACCTCGTATGCTTGAGCAAGAGAAGCCAACGGAAAGCTTTTTTGCTCGCTTAAAGCGCAGCTTAGCGCGTACAAAAGCGAATATAGGCGCCGGCTTTTTTGGTTTGTTTAAAGATAAACAAATTGATGATGAGCTATTTGAAGAGTTGGAAGAGCAGTTATTGATTGCTGACGTTGGTATGGATACCACGGTGAAAATCATTGACAATTTGACAGAAAAAGCCTCACGTCAGGAACTGAAAGACGGCGAAGCGCTCTATGGTCTGTTGAAAGAAGAGATGGCAGGTATTCTCTCGACTGTCGAAAAGCCGCTTGAACTTGATACCAACAAAACCCCTTATGTGATCCTAATGGTTGGCGTGAATGGTGTCGGTAAAACCACAACAATTGGTAAACTAGCAAAACAGTTTCAGTCACAAGGTAAAAAAGTCATGCTAGCAGCAGGGGATACCTTCCGTGCTGCAGCTGTTGAGCAGCTTCAGGTATGGGGAGAACGCAATAAGGTACCTGTTGTGGCACAGCATACGGGGGCGGATAGCGCATCGGTAATTTATGATGCTATTGAATCGGCAAAAGCCAAAGGCGTAGATGTTGTCATTGCTGATACTGCTGGGCGTCTGCAAAATAAATCAAACCTAATGGAAGAGCTACGCAAGATCGTCCGTGTGATGAAGAAGGTGGACGATTCGGCACCGCATGAAATCATGCTGACATTGGATGCTGGCACAGGTCAGAATGCGATTAGTCAGGCAAAACTGTTTAGCGATGTAGCACCGCTGACAGGTATCACCCTGACCAAACTTGATGGTACTGCAAAAGGTGGTGTGATCTTTGCGCTGGCTGACCAGTTTCAGATTCCAATCCGTTACATTGGTGTGGGTGAAGGTATTGATGACCTACGCCCATTTGAAACTCAGGAATTTATTGACGCATTGTTTAGTCGAGAAGATTAATTGGCAGTTCAGTAAGAGGGATGACGAGTGATAAAATTTCGGCAAGTAAGTAAAGCGTACCGTGGTGGCATGCAAGCGCTGCAAAAGGTCGATTTCCACCTGCGTCGTGGAGAGATGGCGTTTCTTGGCGGCCATTCTGGTGCTGGTAAAAGTACTTTGCTCAAGTTGATTTGTGCCATTGAACGCCCGACGGATGGTAAAATAAGCTTTAATGATCATGATATTACTCGTATTCCCAATAAAGATATTCCTTTCCTGCGCCGCAACATTGGCATTGTCTTTCAGGATCATCGTTTATTGATGGACCGCTCTGTGTTCGATAATGTCGCATTGCCAATGCGTATCGAGTCTATCTCTGAGAGTGAAATCAAACGTCGTGTATCAGCGGCACTGGACAAAACAGATCTGTTGGACAAAGCGAAATGCTTGCCGAGCCAGTTATCTGGGGGTGAGCAACAACGAGTCGGTATTGCCCGTGCTGTGGTTAACCGCCCAACGTTACTTTTAGCAGATGAACCGACAGGTAACTTGGATCCAGAGTTGTCAAATCGTGTCATTAAGCTTTTTGAAGAGTTTAATCGGGCTGGTGTCACCATTTTATTAGCGACACACGATATCGGGCTGGTCAATACGCGTCCGCAATATCGCCATCTTGAACTGAACCAAGGCTTTCTGAGTGAGGTAGAAGATTATGGCTGCTAATGTGCGTAATAAAAAGTCGGCCAAAGGCCGACCACAGAATCGCGTCAAGCGTGACAGTTTCTTTACCGTCCACTTCAAACAGGCAAACGCAGCGTTTGCAGTAATGTGGTCACGACCTTTAGGGAATATCCTTACTCTAGCCGTGATTTCTATGGCGTTAGCGATGCCAGCGGCAATGTACCTGCTGGGGAAGAACTTGGCTGCTGCTTCTACCAATGTGACCAGCCCATCGAAAGTGAGTGGTTATCTAAAGGAACAAACACCTGAAGCTCGTATTATGGTATTGAAAGACCAGTTGGAGAGTATGGATGAGGTTGCTAAGGTTGAATATATCTCGCCTCAACAAGGGCTCGATGACCTAAGCCAATATTCAGGTTTCGATCACGCGATTTCACTGCTGGATAATTATGCTTTGCCAGGAGTGTTAATCGTTACTCCTAACATTGAAGATAAAGCAAAAATCAAACAGCTGGCTGCGATTCTTGCAAAAGAAGACGAGGTGACAGATGTGCGCCTTGATGAAGATTGGTTAACTCGTTTAGATGCGATCAAGAATTTGGTCAGTGGTATTGTGGTCACTTTGTCTGTGTTAATGCTCGGGTCCGTATTCCTCATAGTTGGTAATACGTTGCGCTTTAACGTCCTTGCGAATAAAGAAGAGATTCAAACCATGAAATTGATCGGTGCAACGAATAGCTTTATTTTAAGACCGTATCTGTACTCAGGAATGTGGTTTGGATTGCTCGGTGCACTTACGGCATGGATCATGACAGCGATTATTACAGTGGTCCTCAATAGCAGTGTGGAGCAACTGGCTTTACTTTACGATAGTCGGTTTCGTCTTATTGGGTTGAGTTGGGATGAAAGCTTACTGTTATTGATGCTCGGAACTTTTCTGGGATGCTTGGCTGCAAAAGTTTCAGCGCAGCGTCATTTGAAAGAAATTGAACCAGTATAAGTCGAAGTTGTCATAATTTTTTGAAAGTACACGCCACCGTATACTTTTTACTTGTATAGACGAATGGTTTATGCATAATAACTTTCCCCGCTTGAATCTTGTTCATTTTAGGTTCAAGATTGATGGGTTAAAACTTACTCCAGATCAGATATTGATGAGGAATTAAATGACTAACCAAGCGTATCCAATGGCTGTAGTTACACAAGATAGCTTAGATAGCTATATCCGCACAGTGAACGGCTATCCAATGCTGACCGCTGAGGAGGAGCGTGAACTAGCTGAGCGACTACACTATGAAGGCGAAATAGAAGCGGCAAAAGGCTTGATTCTTTCGCATTTACGTTTCGTAGTGCACGTAGCTCGTGGTTACTCTGGCTACGGTTTGCCAATGGCGGATCTTGTCCAAGAAGGTAACATCGGCTTGATGAAAGCAGTAAAGCGCTTTAATCCAGAAGTCGGCGTGCGTTTGGTGTCATTTGCAGTACATTGGATTAAAGCTGAGATTCACGAGTATGTCTTGCGTAACTGGCGCATTGTTAAAATTGCGACCACTAAAGCTCAGCGTAAGCTGTTCTTCAACCTGCGAAAGTCAAAGAAACGCCTAGGGTGGTTCAACAACGGTGAAGTGGAAACCGTGGCGAAGGAGCTAGGTGTTGAGCCTTCGGAAGTGCGCGAAATGGAATCTCGTCTGGCAGCGCAAGATGCGGCATTTGAAATGCAAAACGATGATGACGATTCAGGCTCATCCTACTCTGCACCAATGTTGTATCTTGAAGATAAAGCTTCGGACGTAGCGGACAATATTGAAGCTGCTAACTGGGAAGCGCACACGAACAATCGTTTGAGCTTAGCACTGTCGAGTCTTGACGAACGTAGCCAGCATATTGTTCGCTCGCGTTGGTTAGAAGATAGCAAGTCGACTCTGCAAGAACTGGCTGAGACATACAATGTGTCAGCGGAGCGTATCCGTCAGTTAGAAAAGAACGCAATGAAAAAGCTAAAAGCAGCTGTCGGCGACTTTTAATCTTTGTAGCCTAACAAATTCAGAAAGCCGAGATCGAAGGGTCTCGGCTTTTTTGTTTCTAAGATCGAGTAACGAGTCATTTAGGCTCTTTTGGGGATCGAGTTTTGCCCAGTGTCCTGTGGGTAACTCTGTGATAAATTTCTTGGCTATCTGTCAGAAAGACGGGTGAATAAAGGTGTAGAGAGCAATCAGTTCATGGGGATACTTTTACTCTTACACACAAAGAAATAAGGATCATCACTACATGTTGTGGATCAAATGTTGGAAAACTACTTTATCAACGTAATTCACAGGTTTATCCACAAGTGGTGAATAAATGATCGCGAGTGGATAACCCTACAGCTCCAGTGTACTTGTTGAACACTGGATAGGTTACAATGACAGCCAACAACAATTCTTCTCAAGAGACAGTAAATGGACCAGTTCAAACACATCGATGTTGCCGGTGCCCAGGCGTTATTGGAGCAAGGTGACGCTTGCCTCGTTGATATTCGCGATCCACAGTCTTTCGCTGTGGCTCACCCACAAACAGCCTTCCATCTAACAAATGACACCATGGTTCAATTCATGGATGAAGCAGAGTTTGAGCAACCAGTTCTGGTAATGTGTTACCACGGAATTAGTAGCCAAGGCGCTGCTCAATATTTGATTAACCAAGGCTTTGAGCAGGTGTATAGTGTGGATGGAGGCTTTGAAGCTTGGCAACGAGCTGAGTTGCCGATGGAATCCAACTTGCCATAGGAATCACTATGATAAAACTGATCTCTATTTCCAATCCGCGTATGGCGCAAGCGTTTATCGATTACATGGCATCACGCCGTATTGATGTGAAAATGATGCCGGAAGGAAGTGGTCAGTTTGCTTTGTGGCTCACTGATACTCAATATCAGGTTGAAGTGGAAGCTGAGCTCCAGCATTTTCTTGCGAATCCCAGTGATGCTAAATACCAAGCTGCTTCATGGGACATGGCTGAAAGTCGAACCGGCCGGTTTAGCTATCAGTCTCCGAGTATGTTAGCTATGGTGAAAGCCAAAGCTGGTCCCGTGACGTTAGCTGTGATCTTGGTATGTATCGTCATCTTTGCCTTACAGCAGTTTGGTGCAGGCCAGGCAGTTTTCTCGGTATTGCACTTTCCTGCGTTTGCTGGACAAGAGTGGCAGTTGTGGCGCTGGGTCAGTCATGCGGTTCTGCATTTCTCGGTTATGCACATTGCGTTTAACTTATTGTGGTGGTGGCAACTAGGGGGAGACATTGAGCAGCGCTTGGGAGCGAAAAAACTGCTTCAGTTGTTTGTGGTGTCAGCGGCCATGTCGGGTGCAGGCCAGTACTGGGTAGAAGGGGCTAACTTTGGTGGTCTATCTGGTGTTGTGTATGCATTAGTTGGTTACTTGTGGGTGTTGGGATACAAAGCACCACAACTCGGCCTTAGTATACCAAAGCCAATCATAGGTTTTATGCTGGTATGGCTGGTATTAGGGTTTATTCAACCATTTATGGCGATCGCCAATACAGCTCATCTGGTTGGTTTGATTTCCGGTGTTGTAGTTGGCTTAGTCGATGCTAGCCGGATAAGAAAATAAAAAAGCGGCGAAGCCGCTTTTTCGCAAAGCGTGCTTACTGGTATAGGTATTTAGTAAAGAGCAAATCGGCAATGATCGTTCGGCCTGTTTCTGGTAGCAATATAGAGTTCAGTTGTTCGACGAGTTTTTTACGTAAGTCCTCACGGCCGGCCAAGGAAGTGATCGTATCTGATGATTGCTTGCCAAGTAGCTCGATGACAGCATCACGGATCAATGGCTGGTGAAGCTCAATAATGGCTAGGTCCTTGTCGTTAGCCACCATGATATCGATGCGGACCTGAATGTAGCCCAACTTTTTACCTTGAGTGTAAAAATTAGTAGTGAGATCTGGCTCCAGAGTAAAATATGCGAGCTTAGGTTCGTTGCTCTCCTCTGCCATTGATGTGAAACTGACCAAGACGCTCAATGCGAAAATTATATGGACTAAGTAACGTTTAATCATATTTCTGTCTTTTCTTTCTTCTAATCGCGATACTCGAATCGTCTGAGTCTTGTTACAATAGAGCATCTATTTGTAATAATTATGCGTTAAGCACTCTATGGGTGGTTAACAACAAAGATCGAAGCTTTATTGTACGACGATAAGGCTACTTATTGAATACTAGTATGAATCAATCTACTTCGCTTTATTTATCTGCTCTTCGTCAGGTTGAGTGGCAAGAGCCTGATAAGTTTAGCTTTCCTACACAGAATGCGAAAAATTGGTTGTTAGAACAGGGCTCACTATCACGTTTATTGGAGTCCCACTGCCACACGTTAAATGTCGACTTGTTGCACAACAAAGTGGTTAAAGCTGAGAAGCTTGACTCTCAGGAGATAGTGCTACTGACAAAAGAAGAATGTTTGTTGCGAAAGGTTGTACTAAAAGGCGATCAACAACCTTGGGTATTAGGTAGAACCTTAATCCCTCAGTCCTCGATGAATGGTCAACAGTATGACCTGACGCGTCAGGGAGAGATCCCGCTTGGGCTAACTGTGTTTAACGCTGAAAATGTCAAGCGTGATGCGTTACAAGTTGGCTGGGCCAAAACATCTGATGGCCAGTTTCTTGCTCGTCGCTCTCGTTTATGGATGAACCACAAACCTATGTTGGTGGCAGAGCTATTTTTACCTGCCGCTCCTATTTACTCAAAGGAGAGAGGTAAATGACGTTTGCTAAAGCTAAAGCGTATTGGCAATTGATGCGCATGGACAGGCCAATAGGGAGTTTGTTATTACTCTGGCCTACTATGTGGTCACTTGTGATCGCAGCTCAAGGCTTTCCAGATCCTATGATACTGGCTGTGTTTGTTCTTGGTGTTTTTTTTATGCGTTCTGCAGGATGTGTGATTAATGATTTTGCCGACCGTAAAGTAGATGGTCATGTTAAGCGAACCAGACAGAGGCCTCTGCCTTCTGGCCGTGTTACTTCGAAAGAAGCTATCGGCTTGTTTCTTATATTGGTAGTGGGGTCTTTCTTGCTGGTTCTAACGATGAACCTACTAACTATTCAGCTTTCTTTCGTTGGGTTGTTTCTTGCTTTTATTTACCCTTTTATGAAGCGGTATACTCACCTTCCTCAACTATTTCTGGGGTTAGCATACAGTTGGTCGATACCTATGGCATGGGCTGCTCAAGCCAACGAATTGCCGACGATGGTGTGGTTTATTTTTGTAACCAATGCGTTATGGACAATCGCCTATGACACACAATATGCCATGGTTGATCGAGATGATGATTTGAAGATCGGTATTAAGTCCACGGCTATTCTGTTTGGTCGTTATGACAAAATGATCATAGGTGTATTGCAGTTGGTGACGGTAGGGATGTTGATTACACTTGGCAACTGGTACGAATTGGGTGCGAGTTATTACTGGAGCTTGCTGGTTGCTGGGGCATTGTTTGTATTTCAGCAGCATCTTATCCGCCATCGTGAGCGAGATTTGTGCTTTAGAGCATTTCTCAACAACAGCCATGTGGGGATGGTTATTACCATAGGGCTGCTCGTCGCATTTTGGTAAATCATATAGAGATAAGGGTACTTTAGAGTACCCTTTCTTATTGGTGCTGTGCAGTAATTACTCAGAGGCGCCTACCTGACAAATACTCTCTTTGATCGTTAGTCTCACTTCTGGATAGAGCATTGAATACAACAGCCCAGCCAAGATCTGGCTTTTCTCCTGCTCGCAGTTCCCATCCTTATCTAGGTAAGCTTGTTGTTTGAGTGTGGTAAACATCGCTGAGAATACCCCTTTATCGAAGAACTCAGGTGCGTTAATACCATGTAAGCGACCCAAACGCTGAGCGATTTCCTGACTCTTTTGTTCCAAGTCCGCTTTTCCGAGCTCTGGATTCGCTGTGAGCAGGTTCAGTGTGATTGCATAACGCTGCAGTGTCTCGGTAATCGTTCGACCTAGCAACATCAGTACCTGAGTGTTGCCTTGCTTAAGAGATACGTTTTGCTCGGTATCAATCGCAACCAATCCGAGGCGTGCTATCTCTTCAATATAGGCTTCAGTCACATCACCGAGCTGCTCCTCTTCGATGCTCAGGAACAATTCTTGTTTTAGGAATGGATACACCAAAGCCACATTAGCTTTGATTTTATCCAAACTAAGCTGCTGATGACGTATCAACATTTGAGCAATGAGAGATGGGATCGCGAACAGGTGAATAATGTTATTACGATAGTAAGTCATTAGGATCGACTGATTACGATCCAGTGACACGATCTCGCCCATAGTGTCAGACTCGATGACAAACTTGTCTAGCGACTCAGCATGTTTGACTAGGTCTTCCGCATCTTCATCCGGAACGGTGAAAGTCGACGAATAAGGCACGTTCTTCAGTAAAGAGAGATAACATTCGATCTGTTTGACTAAGCTGTCACGAGACAAAGCACGCTGGCGTGAAGCAAGCAAAGCTGTCGCGCACAAAGTTAATGCGTTGGCCGCTGCAGCATCGTTAATGTGCGTCATCATTTTCGTCGCTAAGTCGTTAACCATTGGATTTAACCATTGCGGCTTGGTGCTCCCCATAGGGTCAATATCGTGTGTCCACTCAGGCACATTTTCATTTAGGTATTGGTTGAGTGGAATCGGCTCACCAAAGTTCACGTAACCTTGACCAAAATTGCGCAGTTTGCGAATGGTACGCAGAACTAGGCCAGCGTTTTCTTTCTCTTTTCGCTTTCCACGCAGCTCTTTAGCGTAAGTACTCACTTCCATGACATGTTCGTAACCAATATATACTGGTACTAACGTTACGGGGCGGTTGAGGCCGCGCAACATAGCTTGGATGGTCATCGCCAACATGCCTGTTTTAGCCTGAAGCAGTCGACCAGTGCGTGAGCGCCCACCTTCACTGAAGTACTCAACCGAATAGCCTTTGGTGAACAGTTCAGCCAGATATTCCCGGAAAATAGTGGAATAAAGTTTGTTACCTTTAAAGCTTCGTCGAATAAAGAACGCTCCACCGCGACGGAATAGAGGTCCTGCGGGGAAGAAATTGAGGTTGATACCGGCAGCGATATGCGGAGGTACCATGCCTTCATGGTACAAGACGTAAGACAGCAGTAGGTAATCCATATGGCTGCGATGACAAGGGACATAAACGATTTCGTGTCCATCTTGGGCTAACTTACGCACCGTTGAGGCATTATTGATGTTTAAACCTTGATAGATTCTGTTCCACAACCAGCTCAGTATACGATCGCCATTTTTAACTAATGAGTAGGAGAAGTCTGCCGCGATTTCATCCATGATGTCATGCGCTTCTTTACGCGCTTTGTCTGGCGATATCCCTTTTGCTTTTGCCTCGTCTTCAATCACTTTCTCGATAGCCTTGGATTTCATCAAACGATTAAACAGAGCTTGGCGGTTGGGCAGGTTTGGTCCTGAGGCAGCTAGTTTTTGGCGAGAAAAGTGTATGCGCGCAACGCGTGCTAGCTTGTGGGCAATTGAAGCGTCTGTGCCGTGTGAGTCCGCCATATGGCGTAAAGACACTACAGGGCTGATACGTACCAAGCAATCCCGACCAGCTTTTAATACTGCTAACGCTTTTTCAGGCCCATTTAATGGTTGTAAGTACGGTGTTTGCTGAGATTCTTTTCCGGGTTTTCGGCCCCATAAAACCGTTGCAGGAAGGACTTGTACATCCAATTCACTGTCAAATTTGTGTTGTTCAAGAAGATCTGAGAAGAGAGCGATAGATTCGCTCGGTACGTCTTGGTCGTTACTCATCACAGTTTGACGTGATGAAGTAAAGACATAACGCTTGAAGGACTTACCATTGATTTCGACTGGCTTGAGTGGGTCAGGTAAGCCGAGGTTGATAACCTGCATTTGCAAAGTGATTAAATCAACGCTTGAACGGTAGGGCAAGGCATAAATAATCGGCTTGTTTACATCAATGCTATGATCTTCAATAGGATTTGAAGGAATCGCTGTTCCTTTTACCATGACTGACAAAGGTAGCTTGAGTAAGGAACTCGATAGTGGTTGTCCAGAAGACATAAGGTTCTTGGCCTCAAAAAAACAGATAAATCGCAAAAGCAGTTTTCCATCTTCATTCATTGTAGAAGCGGAAGATGTGCTCAAGCTGATATTTTTAAGGCTGCAAGGATATCAGAAACTGGTCGAACCTTTCACTTTAAATTGAACACGAAAACATCAATTTCACCAAACTTCAATCATATATCTAATAATTAAAGAGAAAATGCTGTGCCGCAAAAAACACTTCATGGTCTTAAACGGATTAAAAACGCTACCCGATACTCATTTCAGGGTTTAAAAGCTGCGTTTCAAAATGAGCCTGCTTTTAGAGAGGAGGTTGTTCTTGCAGCAGTGATGATTCCCATCGCTTGTTGGCTAGACGTGACCCAAATCGATCGAATTTTACTGATTGCGACAGTCGTACTGGTGCTGATTGCTGAACTGTTTAACAGTGCTATTGAAGCCGTCGTTGATCGCATTGGTGAAGAGCAGCATGAGTTGGCCGGTAGAGCCAAAGATATTGGATCTGCTGCCGTCATGATCACCATGTTATTGACAGGTTACGTGTGGCTGGAAGTATTGTTTTTGTAGTCAAAAGTTTAACTCTATCAAAAAACCAGCAATTGGCTTTTCATTTAAACCATTACTGGATATACTCACAGTTAACTGTATAAAAAGACAGGTGACTTATGAAGCCGTTAACGCCACGCCAGCAACAAGTATTTGATCTGATAAAAAGTAAAATTGATGACACAGGTATGCCTCCTACGCGTGCAGAAATCGCTCGTGAACTGGGCTTTCGTTCTGCTAATGCCGCAGAAGAGCATTTAAAAGCTCTAGCACGTAAGCAAGCCATTGAAATTATTCCCGGCGCATCGCGTGGAATTCGCATTTTACTAGAAGAGTCTGCCAATGATGATGGCCTGCCTTTGATCGGTCAGGTTGCTGCAGGTGAGCCAATTCTGGCTCAGGAGCATGTTGAAGCTCATTATCAGGTAGATCCGGCCATGTTCAAGCCTCAAGCTGATTTCTTATTGCGCGTCAATGGCGAGAGTATGAAAGATATCGGTATTATGGACGGTGATCTGCTCGCAGTGCATAAAACTCAAGACGTTCATGACGGTCAGGTGGTGGTTGCTCGTGTTGATGACGATGTGACGGTTAAGCGTTTAGAGCGTAAAGGTTCGACTGTTTTACTGCACGCAGAGAATGAAGAGTTTGAACCCATTAAAGTCGACTTGTCATGTCAGCACCTAGCGATTGAAGGTTTAGCGGTAGGAATCATCCGCAATACTGATTGGATGTAACCACTGTTTCTAGAAGTGGTATTGAATGGCTTCTAACGTCAGAGAGCATGTTCGCTGACGTTATGTCGTTATTTAAGTCTACTAACTTATGGATCGAGCTCTTTTTAATTGAGATCTATTCTCAATTACTTGTTTTTGTAATTGATATTCATTATCATCTTATTTCTGGTATGGAAGGAAGATGATCATGGCCGCTAAGCAAAAAGCTTCAACACATCGCTATCAAATCCCGGCCAATTTGTTACAGCCTCTCTGGCTTCGCAGCCGAGAAAGCTTGGTCGATAACGGCTTGGTTTATGACCCAATCGCGGCCAATGCTTGTCAGCGCTGCCAACTCGCACCAGAGTGCCTCTCTGGGGACATCGATCAGAAACAACTTCTTCATGCCACCTTGACTCAAATCTGTGATGAGCAGGTTAATCATTTCATTTCACGTAACCCTGATGGGTGGATCATCAATGTTGGCGCTGGCCTTGATACGCGTTTCTATCGAGTCGACAATGGCCGCTGTCACTGGCTCGAGTTGGATGTGACAGAAAACCTCCTTTGGCGTCAGAAACTATTCCATAAAAGTGAACGTTACCAACATATGTGTGGCAATGTTGATGACTTGTCATGGCTGGATAACTTACCTGTTCCGGAAAAGGCTCCGGTACTGGTTGTCTGTGAACACGCTTTATTGGATTGCAGTGAAAAACAAGTTGGCAAGTTTATTCAGGCCCTTGGTTGCCATTTTGATTCAGCGAGAGCTTGTGTTGTTCTAGCGGGAGATCTCGCGGCAAGCAAGCTTGGTAAGAAAATGGGGTCAGGACGTTATAATCATGGCTACGTGTCACCAGGGGATGCAACCCTTAATTATCTGCCATGGGCGCGATGGGCAAAGACTTTCTCTCCTCTAGACAAACATTGCGGGCGTTGGAAACTATGGCAACGTTGGCTCACTAAGTTCACTTCTTTGAAACACAGACTCACTCCGGTAGTGGTTCAGCTTCGCTGGTAATCCGGTTACACTTTGTACTCTTCTTTCATGATGAGTGCGAACGTGCAATTGCTTCAAACCCTATCCAATAAAGCGCTACATAAGCAGGTTCTACTGCTGGCGATCCCCATGGTTCTATCTAACATAACCGTACCTTTACTCGGCTTAGTTGATGCGGCGGTGATTGGCCACCTTGAACATGCTTGGTATCTGGGCGGAGTCGCCCTTGGTAGTACCATGATCAGTGTGACTTTCTGGCTACTGGGTTTTTTGCGGATGTCTACCACTGGACTGGCGGCGCAGTCGTATGGTGCTCAAAATGGTAAACAACTCGCCTTAGTTTTCACTCAGGGTGTGGCGATGGCTTTGGTTTTTGCATTGTTGTTTCTCCTATTCCATCAACCGATAGCCAATCTGGTGTTTTCGCTGAGCAGTGCGAGTGATGAAGTCAAATTTTATGGTGCGCAGTATTTTGCCATTCGCGCCTGGAGCGCTCCCGCGGCCTTGGTTAACTTTGTTGTATTGGGCTGGTTGCTAGGGACTCAGAACGCACGTGCGCCGATGTGGATGGTGATCATTGCAAACATTACCAATATCGTTCTCGATGTGCTGTTTGTGATTGGCTTTGGCTGGAAAGTGGAAGGGGCTGCACTCGCGTCGGTGATTGCTGATTACAGTGGTATGAGCTTTGGCCTATGGTGTGTTTGGCGCACTTGGCTTAAAAAACATTTACCCTCGATTACTTCATTACTGAAAGACACTACCCATGGATTAAGCCGTTTTGTAAAGCTAAACCGTGATATTTTTCTACGTTCTTTGTGTTTGCAAGCGACCTTTACTTTTATGACGTTTCAAGGTGCGAACTTCGGAGATGATATTGTTGCTGCTAATGCGGTGCTCATGAGTTTTCTTATGATCATTTCCTACGGTATGGACGGATTCGCCTATGCCATGGAGGCGATGGTGGGTAAAGCGATAGGGGCTAAAGATAAACAGCAGCTCAGCGCGTCATTGGTGGGGACGTTCTTCTGGAGCCTCATCATCTGTTTGGGTTTGACTGCGGTGTTTGCTTTTGGCGGATCGTCATTGATCAACCTGATCACCGATATCCCGACAGTGCATGATACCGCGCAGATATATCTTCCTTGGCTGGTGGCGATGCCTTTAGTCTCGATGTGGTGCTTCTTGTTAGACGGCATATTCATTGGTGCAACGAAAGGGAGAGAAATGCGCAACAGTATGTTTTTCGCCACGTGTGGTTTCTTTGGGGCGTTTTTCGCCATGGCCAGCTTCGGGAATCATGCGTTGTGGCTGGCTATGTTGAGTTTCATGGGGATGCGTGGTGTGACTCTGGCGGTGATTTTTTATCAGCAGTGGCGTAAACAGCAATTTTTGAGCGCTTAACACAACTAAAAAAGCCGCAGCGATGACTGCGGCTTTGTTATCGCTCGACTTAAAATAAGCGATTAAGGCCATTCAGCGCTGCTACGCGGTATGCCTCGGCCATGGTCGGATAGTTGAATGTGGTATTGACGAAGTATTCTATCGTGTTGGCTTCGCCTTTTTGCTCCATGATCGCTTGTCCGATATGGATGATTTCTGCCGCACGCTCACCAAAGCAGTGAATACCAAGTATCTCTTTGGTTTCGCGGTGGAAGAGAATCTTCAAGCTGCCGATATCTTTACCTGCAATCTGAGCACGAGCTAAATGCTTAAACGAAGAACGACCCACTTCATAAGGGACTTTTGCCGCCGTCAGCTCTTGCTCTGTCTTACCTACGGAACTGATTTCCGGAATGGTATAAATACCAGTCGGGATATCTTCAATCAGATTGCCATCGGCCTGACCTTTATTAATCGCCTGTGCCACATATCGACCTTGGTCATAAGCAGCGCTGGCTAGGCTAGGGTAGCCAATAACATCGCCGACGGCGTAGATATGGTCGACTGCCGTCTGGTAGTTGCTGTCAACGGACAACTGGCCACGAGAGTCAGCGTTCAACCCCACAGCCGACAGGTTGAGTTTGTCGGTGTTACCCGTGCGTCCGTTGGCGTAAAGAATACAATCGGCACGCATTTTCTTACCTGATTCGAGATGGATAATGACGCCATCTTCTGTGCCTTCAATTTTCTCATAAGTTTCGTCGTTGCGGATCACAACACCACTGTTCCAGAAGTGATAAGACAAGGCGTCTGATACTTCATTATCAAGGAAAGACAGCAGTCTGTCTCGAGTGTTGATTAAGTCCGTTTTTACGCCTAAACCGCGGAAGATTGATGCATATTCACAACCAATCACACCGGCGCCATAAATGATGATATGACGTGGGTCATGCTCCAAACTGAGAATAGAATCGCTGTCATAGATACGTTCATGCAGAAAATCGACGTCATCTGGCTGATATGGGCGCGAGCCCGTTGCAATCACAAATCGGTCAGCACTGTATAGTTCTTCGGTGCCATCTGCTTGCGTAACGGCAATGGTATACTTGTCAGTGAAGCGTGCTGTGCCGAAAATCAAAGAACATTGATTACGATCGTAAAAACCTTGTCTCAGGCGAGTCTGCTTATCAATTACAGATTTGGCATGGCCCAAGATATTGGAGAACGTCGAGTGTAAGCTGGTATTGTTATGGCAAAACAGCGGGTTATTGTTGAATTCAATGATACGGCTGACCGCATGGCGCAGCGCTTTAGAAGGGATGGTGCCCCAGTGGGTACAACCGCCACCGACGCTGCTCTCTTTTTCTACTATGGCGACATTGAGTCCCGCTTTGGTTAGTCCCATTGCTGCCCCTTCACCGCCAGGGCCACTACCAATAACGATTACGTCAAAGTGGTTACTTTCCGCCATAACTTTTCCTTTGTTATATTGTCTTAACATTGCTTTAGCGAGATTTTAACTGATTTCACGATAGAGCACTAGAGAGTGGAAGCGATCACGCAGAATGTTTCATATCTGGTATTTGTGCGGTGATAGGTCTCTAAACCAAAGTTAAGTGATTGAAAAAGAAATCAGGCTGAGTTTAATTGTCACGCGGTAGTCAAAGGTTACGATTTTGGCTTATGTCCTTAAGGTAATCGTTGTATATTAACTGCGACTAAACAAATAAATAGATAATAGATGAAATCCATGGGAATTCGTGCACAGCAAAAAGAAAAAACGCGTCGGTCATTAATTGATGCTGCGTTTAGCCAGCTTAGTGCTGACCGAAGCTTTTCGAACTTGAGTTTACGAGAAGTAGCCCGGGAAGCAGGGATTGCTCCAACCTCATTCTACCGCCATTTCAAAGATATGGATGAGCTGGGGTTGACCATGGTTGACGAAGGCGGCTTGCTGCTTCGTCAGCTGATGCGCCAGGCACGACAGCGAATCGTCAAAGAGGGGAGTGTGATTCGCACTTCTATCGAGACGTTTATGGAGTTCATTGAAAACAACCCCAATGTGTTTCGACTACTATTGCGAGAACGTTCGGGTACATCGTTTGACTTTCGTACTGCTGTCGCGAGAGAAATTCAACATTTTGCCGCTGAACTGACAGAGTATTTGATCAGTACAGGAATGACGCGCGATGAGGCCTATACACAGGCCGAAGCTTCTGTCACCTTGGTATTTAGCTCAGGCGCAGAGGCGCTGGATTTAAATCGACGCGAGCGAGATGAGCTTGCGGAACGATTGATTATGCAATTGCGAATGATAGCCAAAGGGGCTTTATGGTATCGCAAAGAACGTGAACGTAACCGTAACCGATTAAAAGGTGGGATTGATTAATGTCGAATGAAGTAAAACAAGTTAATCGTGGTTCTGAGAAGAAGACGCTAGTGCTTGCATTGATTGCTGGCATGTGTGGAGACGCATTATTGTCATGGTTGACAATGAGTGAAGTTTCTTTCTCTATTTTTCCACTGATTGCGCTTGTACTGTCTGTACAGGCGCTGTACCAAGAATATCTACGTAACCCTGTCTCTGAAGACATTCCGCTGGTTGGCCTAGCGTGTTTCTTCGTTGGCGCTTTTGGTCATTCTGCTTTTGTTAAAGCGCAGCACCCAGATGCGGGGTCTAACTTCTTTGCCATCATAGTATCACTGTTACTTTTACTATGGATTGGTAAGAAACTCGGTTTTATTAACCGCTCAGCTAGTGCGGAGTAGCCTGAATCTAAATATAAAAAACGAGCCATTTGGCTCGTTTTTTTATATTTTCTTGTCAACTTATGCTTTGCGTTCCAGTAGGACACCCGCTTCCATATGGTGGGTATAAGGGAACTGATCAAACAGAGCAAAACGCGTGATGTTGTGTGTTTCGCTTAAAACGTCAAGATTGTCTTTGAGTGTCTCTGGGTTACAGGAGATGTAAAGGATGCGATCATAGCCTTGAACCATCTTACACGTATCAATATCCATACCTGAGCGAGGAGGGTCGACAAAAATCGTGTTGCAGTTGTAGCTCTTCAAATCGACGCCCGCGTCTTTTAGGCGGCGAAATTCACGCTTGCCTTCAATTGCCTGAGTAAATTCTTCCGCGGATAGGCGAAGGATTTGGACGTTATCAATGTTATTGGCAGCAATATTGTATTGCGCAGACTCAACTGATGGTTTGGCCAGTTCCGTTGCCAGTACGCGATTAAAGTTCTGCGCGAGTGCCAGTGAGAAGTTACCGTTACCACAATAGAGCTCGAGCAAATCGCCTTGGCTTTCGTTGGTACAGTCGATTGCCCACTCCAGCATCTTTTCAGCTACCTTGCCGTTGGGTTGCGTGAAGCTGTTCTCGACTTGTTGATAAATGTAAGGCTGGCCATTGACGTCGAGTTTTTCAATTACGTAGTCGCGATCCAGAACAATCTTCATTTTACGTGCCCGACCGATCAGGTTCAGGTTGAAGCCTTCATCGTTCAGACGTTGCTTGAGCGCTTTTGCGTTCTTCGTCCACTCATCATCCAATTGGCGGTGGTATAGCAGAGATACCAAAATCTCACCGCTCAGTGTCGATAGAAAATCCACTTGGAACAGCTTACGACGTAGAGAGTCGTTGTTTTTCATTGCATCAATCAGCAATGGCATCAGGTCGTTTATCAGACGGCTCGCCGCTGGGAATTGGTCAACACGGTATTTTTCACGCGTTTCCTGATTGAACATGATGTAGTAAAGGTCTTCCCCTTCATGCCAAACACGGAACTCAGCGCGCATACGATAATGTTGCTCTGGGGACTCGAACACTTCCAGATCTGGAACGTGGTACGGAGCAAACATCTCATTAAGACGTTCGACCTTTTCCGCCAGTTGTTCTTGGTAGCGCTGTGGATTTACTTCAAGAGTCGCCATGTTTATTACCTTCAAGTGCTGAGTGCGTTTGTTTTAGGAGCGCAGATTTTATTCAATATCTGCGACATGTCCAGCTTTGTCAGTCTCCTGTGATCAATATAGTGTGTAAACCCGTTGTCAGGCATTAGTGATAAAGCGGCTGGTTATATAAAAGCACAATATTGGCTGGACAAAGGAATGACAGCTGAATAACATTTGTGCCTAGCTGGTGCTATCTAGAAGTATAGATGGCTGAAAAGGGAATCTGGTGTGAATCCAGAACTGACGCGCAGCGGTAAAAGAGAACGAACACTCAACAGACACTGCATAGAGGACTATGTGGGAAGTCGAGTTAGTAGGTGGTGCAAAATGAGCTCTTAAGTCCGAATACCTGCCAGCAGCTGAGCCAATCACTGGAAGCAAGTGCTCCAAGCTCGGTAGGATTTACGCGATTTAGGATTATAAAAATGAACCGTTCTATTCTGGCGATAGCAGTGGCATCGCTACTTCCTCACGCCTCCCTTTCATACGCCAAAGAAGCCTCAGCTGATGAGACTATGGTGGTATTAGCTCGAAGTGATTTCAATAATTCAATTGAAGATATACCGGCTAATGTAACTATTATCAGTTCAGAAGATATCGCTGCGAGTGGATCTAAAAGCCTAGATACCTTGTTGCGTGCTCGAGCTGGCATTCAAATCTCTGATACCAACAGTGGCCCTGCATTTGCGATTAGAGGCTTCACTGGAGGTCAAGCTGCCAACAATACTTTGATTTTGGTTGACGGCCGTCGCTTGAATAAACAAGACCTGTCAGCTCCTCAAGTAAGCTCTATATTAATTTCTCAAATTGAGAGGATTGAAGTTTTGTCCGGCAGTGCTGGTGTGTTGTACGGTGACCAAGCTGTAGGTGGTGTGATCAACATCATTACAAAAGGTGCTTCTGAGGACGGTGGTAGTGTGTCAGTGAGTGCGGGTAGTTTTGATTCTTATGCTGGTAGTGTGAATGTCTCAAGAAAACTCGATGAACAGTGGTCGCTTTTCGTTAGTGCTAGCCAAGATAATACCGATAACTATAGAGACCATAACAAGCGTGAAACCGGGTCTTTGTTAGGACGTATCGGCTATGAACTAGATAAGACGGAGTTTTTTGCAGAAGCAAGTTACTATGACAATAATAGAGAATATGCTGGTTCGTTAACCGAAGAGCAATATGAACAAGACCCAACTCAAGTTAATCCATCAAATCAAACCGACTATTCTCATGAGATAACGAAAGCGCTTCGTGCTGGGTATAAGCGAAGCTTAACAGACTCTTGGTTATTTGGGACTGATGCTATCTATGACAATACGTCGGTATCAGGCTCTGCGTGGGGGAGTTCAACAACAAGTTCAAGTAAACAATTAGTAGGCTCAGTTAAGGTTGAAAATCAATTTTCCAATCAGTCTGGTCAAGGAAATGTTCTGATTGGGTTAGAAGCGGCTGATCGTGACCACACCTATAAATCTTCCTCTACCAATAGGGCTAACGAACAGCTTACCTACAGTGCTTATGGACAAGTCAGTTATCCTCTAGTACCTAGATTATCTTTAACGACGGGAGCACGTTATAGTTCAGTTGAAGACAAACTTTTCGATGGTGCAGTTTATCCGAATACTGAAAAACTATCAGAAAGCCAAGATGCTTATGAGTTAGGTTTGAATTTCAAAATTAGCGAGACTCAGAGGCTTTACCTACGAGGGGAAACTAACTTTAGATTTGCTAAGATTGATGAGCAAGCATACACATCTCCAGGTGTGTTAGGTTTGAAGCCACAAACTGGTAATTCTATAGAAGCAGGTTGGGGACTCACAGAAGATGACTACAGCGTAAAGATTGATGTTTACAACTTGCAACTAGAAGATGAAATCGTTTTTGATAGTAGTGCACCAACACCTGTAGGGGGGAGCTTTTCTGGCGCTAATGTCAATGCGGATGAATCTGAGCGAAATGGTATAAATGTTAGCGGTGACTACTATGTCACTGAAAGTGTGCTCCTAGGTATTGAGTACAGTTTCATTAACGCTGAGTTCTCAAGTGGTGACAATAAAGGAAAGGAGCTGCCTTGGGTTTCACCTCACAGTGGTAGGGCGTATGTCACCTATGATGTCAATTATAATTGGCAATTCTACGTTGAAGGTGTTTATACGGGTACGAGATATAAGGATGGTGACACCTCAAACAGTGTAGAAAAGCTATCGGCATATTGGCTAAATAATATCGCTATTAATTACACACAAGATGTTTGGTCAGCTAGCTTACGCTTAGACAATGCATTTGATGAAAAGTATCCTGCTAATGCGAATAACTATGGTGCATATTACCCTGGTGATGGTCGTAAAGTAATGATTACGGGCTCTTATCAATTCTAATATCTTGAAACCGCCTTCGGGCGGTTTTTTCTTATCTATAGGCAGTAACAATGAAAAAGAAAGTCATTATCAGTTGGTCGAGCGGAAAGGATTCGCCCCTCACTCTAGAAAGGCTAGTCGATAGTGAACACTACAATGTTGTTGGCCTTTACACCACATACGTAAAAGATGAAGTCCCATTCCAAGCTACTCCTATTGAAGTGCTCGATATGCAAGCCGCTTTGCTTAGGTTGCCCCTGATTAAGATTGAATTGCTGGAAACATTTCCGCCTAATGACATCTATCAGTCGACCATCATTGAGGCACTAAAGGGTAGTGGACTTGATATTCAGGCTGTGGCTTTTGGTGATATGTTCTGCAATGGTATCGAAGCCTATCGCCGCAGTTATATTGAACCCGCTGGTTGGGAGTGTGTTTTTCCACTCATTGGACAAAATAGCCAAGACCTTGCGAATGAAATCTTAGAGCGTGGTATTAAAACCTTGGTTGTGACGACGGATGGCCAAGCACTTGCCCCTGCGTATTGCGGGCGATGGTACGACAGAACCTTCATTGATTCTCTGCATAGTGGAGTGGACCCATGCGGTGAAGATGGAGAATTTCATACGTTTGTTACGCAAACCCGTAGCTATAAAGGCAAGATAGAGTTGAGTTTAACCACCCTTGACGTCATAGAGCGCTTTGCTCATCAACGTTACCAAGCGAAGATATTGCCAAACTGATTTGTGTGAGTATGATTGCCACATCGGAATATGTGGGTATATCAAGTGTCACTACAAGCAAAAGTACTAATTTTTGACTCTGGAGTCGGAGGGCTTTCTGTTTTCCAAGAGATAGAGAAAAGGTTCCCTCAACTTGATTATGTATATTTGTTTGATAACGCAGCCTATCCCTACGGTGAATTGCACCATCACACTTTAGTTTCTCGCGTGGAAGCGTTGGTTTCACGTTATGTCGCTGATCACCAAGTGGATTTGGTGGTGATTGCATGCAATACCGCCAGCACCATTGTACTGCCTTCATTGAGAACTTTGCTCTCCATTCCTGTTGTCGGTGTCGTGCCTGCGATTAAACCAGCGTCTAATTTAGCGAATAAAGCAGTTGGTCTGATAGCAACGCCTGCGACTGTAACACGTCAGTATACTCAGGAATTGATTCGCGACTTCTCGCAAAGCAAACCGGTTGAGCTATTAGGCTCTACTCGACTGGTCGATATGGCAGAGGAAAAGCTTCGTGGTAATCCTGTCTCAATTCAAGAGCTGAGCGAAGTACTGTCACCAATGGTCGGTAAAGTCGATGTCGCTGTATTAGGTTGCACGCACTTTCCCCTTATCAAAGAAGAAATACAGAGGGTGTTGAGCGATCAGGTTGTGCTGGTGGATTCCGGTGAGGCGATTGCTCGTCGAGTGCAAGAATTGTTGAACCTTGAGGATGCGAGAGAAGGACAGGGTCAGAGGGAAATATTTTCAACGGCTCCCCCTTATGCAGAAGGAGCGTTGAATCTAGCATTACAAAACTTAGGCTTTAGTCCTGTTCAGCTTGAGATTTTGGATCATTAGCGATACGTACCTTTAATGTACGCTGCATATAATCCTTTTCATTTAGTCCTTCTATAGCGCCAGCAGCATCCGTTGCTGCCATGACAACAAAACCAAATCCTCGTCTTTTACCTGTTCGCTTATCTTTCATCAGACGGACAGCAAAAACTTCACCATGCTTAGTAAACAATTCCTTTACATGGGATTCATTTGCTTTGTATGGAAGGTTACCGACATAAAGGGTTTTGGTCGCGGGTTCATTTAAGGTTGCTGACTCAGTTGTGGTGTTTGAAAATTTAAAAACAAAAGCAGAAGCAAAAACACCGATAACAAAGCTGAGTGCAGGAGAAATAGCAACCTGCGAAAAGATGATTCCACCTAATACCGCTAGGGCAAGAATCATTAAGGTCGATTTATTAGAACTCATATTTAAATACAACTTCGTAGTTTAAGAAAAAAGTGCCTAAGCATTAACAAAATAGACACACTGATCTTACGTATATGGTTGTTGTTTTTCCAACCTATTGATGTGACGTGACTCAAATGTTGAAATTTTATTCTATTTTTGGCGTTTTGATTTGTTTTTAACCGAACGGAAAATAAATTCAAAAAAACACTTGTCATCCTTTCTAAGCTCCCTATAATGCCGCCTCACCGACACGGAGTGAGACAAGTATCACACACCGAGTTGAAACAAAAGAAGATAAAGTTTGAAAAAAACTCTTGACTCTAAAGTTGGGAGGCGTAAGATACGCACCCCTAACGACGCGGCGCTGAGCGCAGCGGAAGTTAGAAAAAGCTCTTTAACAATATAAACCTATCAATCTGTGTGGGCACTCGTTGATGATAATCCAATTAGAAACTTCGGTTTCAAATTAGGTTTCAATGAAACGAAGTGACCATTGAATCTTAGGATTCAGCACAGTCAATTCAAACATTACTTTATGTAATGTTCAGTATTCATTGAGCCGACAAAATCTTAAATTGAAGAGTTTGATCATGGCTCAGATTGAACGCTGGCGGCAGGCCTAACACATGCAAGTCGAGCGGAAACGAGTTAACTGAACCTTCGGGGGACGTTAACGGCGTCGAGCGGCGGACGGGTGAGTAATGCCTGGGAAATTGCCCTGATGTGGGGGATAACCATTGGAAACGATGGCTAATACCGCATAATAGCTTCGGCTT
>NZ_JAPPTP010000030.1:0-53432 GCF_027587155.1 Vibrio sp. T11.5 | reverse complement strand
TGTGCTTTTCAAGAAACTTTCTCTCAAAGCGGAGGTGCATTCTAGCGAGATAATTTGAAGAGTCAAACACTTTTTCAAACTTATTTTCTCAGAAGCTTTTCACCTCTCTAACACCGCTGAAGCCTTGTGGCGTCTGCCGTGTCAGTGGATGCGCATTATAGAGAGTCCCTCTGATAGCGCAAGCCCTTTTTCAAAAAAAATTGAAAAAACTCATCGTTCGTTGAAAATGTGTTCAAAACAACAAAAAAGAGGGCAAAAAGCCCTCTTTTATCTATCTATTTAATTCAGTTTTAAATAAATGCGTACGCGTCAGCAAACATGCGGTTGCTATTTGCGCCTTTGTTCTGGGTAAATTGTTCACGAGCCGCACCCGCCATTTCAAAACGTCCAGCAATGTAGATGTCATATTCTGCAAGAGAATCAAAATCGTCACTAACGGCTTGAAGTACGTTTCCGACTTTGCCTTGCCATTCAGAAGTCGCTTCTTCTACTACTGGAATAAAGTGCACGTTGCTGAACTGTGTTGCGATACCATCCAGTTCATCCTTAGCATATAGCTGGCGTTCATCTCGGCCACCCCAATAAAGATAGATCTCATTAGTTTTATTTTGAGCAACACAGTGGTCCAATATCGAACGCACATAACTAAAGCCTGTACCACCAGCAATCAAAAGTAGAGGACGCTCGCTCTCTTCTTTAACCCACGCCTCGCCATGAGGTGCATCAATACTGATGTCACCATCATTTTCTAATGCGTTTTGCATCGCTTCCACAACTTCAAGAGCATACGCGTTATGCTCTGCTGCACCAATGTGAAGCTCAAGCTCACCTTCATGACGACAAGGACTGCTTGCAATAGAGAATGGACGTTTATCTTTTTCTCCCATCACAACCATTAGATACTGGCCAGCCTTAAAGCTGACTGGTGTCTTTGGATGCAACAGAATTCGATGGGTATTACAAGCTAACGGCTCAATAGACTTTACTTTACATTGGATGGTCATTTTATTCCTCTTACTTACTCCTCAAAAGTAAGTACCAAATTACTTTCTGCGAAGGCCTGACAAGCAAACACCCAGCCTTGTTGCTGCTCTTTCTCTGTGAGCATTGGCTCAAGCTGGTAATTGACTCGACCTTCTATTTTCCGACACAGACACGCTGCGCATGCTCCCACTTGGCAGCGGTTTGGGAAGCTGATGTGATTGTTGAGCGCAGCTTCCAATACCGTTTCCCCTTCCTGCACATAGAATTGTATATTCTGCGGCTTCAAGGTCACCAAATGGCTCATAATATTCCCAGCTTACTCCATTTTGCATCGACCTGCGCAACTAACTGAGAATCTTTCTTGATTGGGACGCCCCACTCTCGCTGGACTTCTCCCTCAAACTTGTTGGTCGCATCCAAACCCAATTTGGAACTACGACCTTCTTTTGCTTCTATCTGCACTGTGTCACGATTTGGATCCATTCTCGTGGTAATCGCCCAAATTATGTCATTCCAATCGTGCACATTGACGTCATCATCGCAGAGAATAACAAACTTAGCATCTGTATACTGCTTTAGAAACTCCCACACACCATTGAGCACCGCTTTCGATTGCATGGCGTGGTTTTTCTTCATCGACAGCACCATAAAGCGATCGGCACCAGCAGATTTTGGCAAAGCGATATCGACAATTTCCGGAAATGCCTGACGAAGTTGACGTAACTGTTCATCTGTAATTGCTGTTTGGCTTGCGGATGCTAACTCTGGGTCAGAGGCCTTCTCGGCATCCCATTTAATCGTTGCATCTAAGCCCATCTTAGAGCCAAGCCCTACAACTGGTGAGGCGAAGTCGAGAGAATCAATAGGCGTGTTGTCAATCATTAAGGTATCGCGAACAGGTTCCATATGCTCACACATGGCCTTCACGACATCATCCCAACTGCGCGCATTGACACTTTCATCACACACCACAACAAACTTGGTGTACATGAACTGGCGAAGGAAAGACCATACCCCCATCATGACTCGCTTAGCATGCCCTGGGTATTGCTTTTTCATCGTCACCACCGCCATTCGGTACGAACAGCCTTCAGGCGGTAGGTAGAAATCTTCAATCTCGGGAAACTGCTTTTGCAGGATAGGGACAAACACTTCGTTTAACGCCACACCCAATACTGCTGGTTCATCTGGCGGACGCCCCGTATAGGTACTGTGATAGATCGGGTCCTTACGCATCGTAATATGCGTAATGGTAAACACGTGGTGTTTCTCTTTTTCGTTGTAATACCCTGTATGATCACCATAAGGGCCTTCGTCTGCATACTCGTTCGGGTCAATGTAGCCCTCAAGCACGATCTCAGCGCTGGCAGGTACTTCAAGATCATTACTAACAGATTTGACAACTTCTGTTTTGCTGCCTCTAAGCAAACCCGCAAACGCATACTCAGATAACGTATCAGGCACAGGGGTGACTGCACCCAAAATAGTGGCTGGGTCAGCACCAAAGGCAACCGACACTGGAAATGGCTCTCCCGGATGGGTTTCGATCCAGTCACGCAGATCAAGTGCACCACCACGGTGTGCTAACCAACGCATGATTATTTTGTTGTTGCTAATTTTCTGCTGACGGTAAATTCCAAGGTTCTGACGCTTTTTATGTGGCCCTCTAGTCACGGTTAGTCCCCAAGTAAGCAGAGGAGCAACGTCATCTTGCCAACAACTCATCACAGGAATTTTATCGAGGTCGACATCGTCACCTTGCCAAACAATCTCCTGACACGGCGCTTTACGTAGTCTTTTGACAGGCATATTCAGGACTTGTCTAAAAACAGGAAGTTTCTCTAACGCATCCTTAAAACCACGTGGAGGTTCTGGCTCTTTGAGATAAGCCAACAATTTACCCACTTCACGCAGATCTTTGACATCCTCGCGCCCCATACCTATCGCAACTCGCTCGGGAGTACCAAATAAGTTGGTGAGTACAGGCACATCGTAGCCGATAGGGTTTTCAAACAACAACGCTGGACCACCGGCACGCAAAGTACGGTCACTAATTTCTGTCATTTCATAATGTGGGTCGACAGGCTCAGAGATGCGTTTAAGCTTCCCTTCCTGCTCAAGGTGAGCGATAAAGTCGCGTAAATCCTTAAAAATCATTGGTCTTCTGTGACTGATTAAAGTGCAAGCAGTATAACAAAAAGAGGGATCTTACGATCCCTCTTTTCTATAAGGTTATTTTTATTGTGATAAAACGTTCAAAATCGCTCCACTACGGACTGTTTGATTATGGTTAGCTAGCTCTTTTAACCATGACGAATAGCCCTGATTCGCAAGCTCTGTCGCGACCATCGAGGCTTCACCTCGAACTGCCATTCGGTCTATCAAAAAGGCCTTTACCTTATCCTTCATTGGCTTGATACGAGTCAGCTCTTTGATAGCTTGTTCCTTAAGGCTCGGATTATGAGCAGCAAGCATGATCTGATTGACTGAGAATTCATCGCCCACTGTCGCCAAACGGCTAAGTTCAGACTGGCTTTGAAAATCGGCACGCATCAACCAAAGCAGTTTATAGACGTCAGGGTTTTCACTCACCTGAGCTAAACGCACCATAACCTGTGATGAGGGTAGCCAACTGGTCACAGCTGTTCCGGTGAGTTGAAGCACTAAATTTTGCACGGCCTCCGGCGACAAACTATCCAACTCACGAACCAGTAATGCTTCACGCGCTTGGATTTGATAATCGCTACCCGACAGCCACTGTTTTAGTTCCAGCTCGCCACGTTCTGCACTCAACACAAATTCTAGTGTCGATTGATCCTGTTGCCATTGTTTAAGTAAACGACTGGCGATAGCTGGATAGTTAAAGGCAGGAATGGAAAACTCATACCCATCGCCTCTCTCCAACACTTGATAGGTCGGCACCATAGCTTTTTGTTTTTCAACGAACAAAGCCATTTTAGGCGTCAAGATGACATCTTGGTCTTCAATTTTTTTTAACAGTAGGAAACGCGCCACTTCTTGTTGAGGAAGCGACAGTCTTTCGAGGGCGAAATTGAGTGAGTCGATATTATTTTCGACAGCATGTTGGAGCAGTTCTGCAACTTTCAGATTAATCTGTTGATCCTGAAGTAACAGCTCGACTTGTTCTGACTGCATTTCCTTCGCAGCAACCGTTGGTGCTCCAATCAATAATGACGTGCATAGGAGAACCGACGACAACATTCCTTGTTGCATGTTAACCTCCTCTTAACATTCTTGGCCATTGTGGGGCCAATCAGATAAGAATGCAAACAAAAACGCCACCGACAATGTCGATGGCGTTTGAGGTCACAAATTTTTACTGACGACGCATGGCGTCAAAAAACTCATCGTTAGTCTTGGTCATGGCGAGCTTGTCGATCAAGAACTCCATCGCGTCGATTTCACCCATTGGATGAACAATCTTGCGCAGAATCCACATCTTCTGAAGCTCTTCATTCTTAGTCAGAAGTTCTTCACGACGAGTACCTGAACGGTTGAAGTCAATGGCAGGGAAAACACGTTTCTCAGCTATCTTACGGTTCAGGTGAATTTCCATGTTACCTGTACCTTTAAACTCTTCGTAGATAACTTCGTCCATCTTAGAACCAGTATCAACAAGAGCCGTCGCGAGAATTGTCAGACTACCGCCTTCTTCTACGTTACGTGCAGCACCGAAGAAGCGCTTAGGACGGTGTAATGCGTTAGCATCGACACCACCAGTCAGGACTTTACCTGATGATGGAACAACTGTGTTGTATGCACGAGCTAGACGAGTGATAGAATCAAGCAGGATTACTACGTCTTTCTTGTGTTCAACAAGACGTTTTGCTTTCTCGATAACCATCTCAGCAACTTGTACGTGGCGAGATGCAGGCTCATCAAACGTAGATGCAACCACTTCACCTTTAACTAGGCGTTGCATCTCGGTTACTTCTTCTGGACGCTCATCGATAAGAAGCACCATTAGCTCACACTCAGGGTGGTTGTAAGCAATGCTTTGAGCAATGTTCTGTAGCAGCATTGTTTTACCCGCTTTTGGCGGAGCAACAATCAGACCACGCTGACCTTTACCAATTGGTGAAGCCAGGTCAAGAACACGTGCAGTAATATCTTCAGTCGAACCGTTACCACGCTCCATCACCATACGCTCGTTTGCGTGCAGTGGCGTCAAGTTTTCAAATAGAATCTTGTTACGCGCGTTGTCTGGCTTGTCATCGTTAACTGTATTGACTTTTAACAGAGCAAAATAACGTTCGCCATCTTTTGGTGGACGAATCTTACCAGCAATAGAGTCGCCTGTACGAAGGTTGAATCGGCGGATCTGACTTGGAGATACATAGATGTCATCTGGGCCTGCCAAGTAAGAGCTGTCTGCACTGCGCAAGAAGCCAAAACCGTCTTGAAGTATTTCCAGAACCCCGTCGCCAAAAATGTCTTCGCCGCTTTTCGCATGCGCTTTAAGGATAGCGAAGATAATGTCTTGCTTTCTTAGACGAGCTAGGTTTTCAAGGCCCAAGCTTTCGCCAAGTTTGACAAGATCAGACACTGGTCTGTTCTTCAGTTCTGTTAGATTCATGGTGGTGGATACTTTTTTAGTCAAAATAGGATCTGTTATTTAGTTAAGATGAATTTTGGTCACAGGATCGACCAAGAAGAGAAACTTGTTTATTTAACGTGCGATAAATTAGCACTAAATACTAGCCTAGTCTAGATTTTGTTAGTCTTCAAAAACAAAACCGTGCATTTTGTTAAATGCACGGCCTTATCTGAACAACTGAATTATAGGTTAGCGTCCAAAAACTCTTTCAACTGAGTTTTAGACAGCGCACCTACTTTCGTCGCTGCAACACTACCATTTTTGAAAAGTAATAGTGTTGGGATACCACGAATACCAAATTTAGGTGGAGTACCTGCATTTTGGTCGATATTCAGTTTACCGATAGTGAGTTTGCCTTCGTACTCTTCGGCGATCTCGTCCAGAATAGGAGCAATCATCTTACAAGGACCACACCATTCTGCCCAAAAATCAACAAGAACCGGGCTTGCAGCGTTGAGTACGTCGGCTTCAAAACCGTCATCAGTTAGCTGCAAAATCTTATCACTCATCTTCCACTCCAATGTGTTTTTTCGGAACTGGTTGGATGATAACCAGTATTTAGATGCCCTATTGGAATGTATTTACTTTCGTATTGCAAGCTTAAGCTGATATTCTATAGCCATGAAAAAGACGCATATCACAGAGCAAAAGTTCGCCGATTTGGGTTTACACCCCCAAGTTGTTGAAGGTTTGGAGAAAAAAGGGTTCGAGTTTTGTACCCCAATTCAAGCCTTGGCGTTGCCGGTACTGCTCACCGGCCAAGACATTGCAGGTCAGGCACAAACAGGGACAGGAAAAACCCTGGCTTTTCTGACTGCTACTTTTAACCACCTGCTGAATACACCAGAGCACGAAGGTCGCAAGCCGACTCAACCACGTGCGATTATCATGGCACCGACTCGTGAACTGGCAATTCAGATTTACAATGACGCTGAACCTCTAATTGCAGAAACCGGTATTAAAGCCGCACTAGCATATGGTGGCGAGAGCTACGACAAGCAACTTGCTAAGTTAGAGCAAGGTGTAGACGTGCTGATCGGTACCACAGGTCGTATTATCGACTTCTACAAGCAGAAGGTATTTAACCTTAACCACATCCAAGCGGTTGTGCTTGATGAAGCTGATCGTATGTTCGATCTTGGTTTCATTAAAGACATTCGTTTTCTATTCCGTCGAATGCCTGAACCCAAAGATCGTTTGAACATGTTGTTCTCTGCTACGCTTTCTTATCGCGTTCAAGAACTGGCGTTTGAACACATGCATAATCCAAAGCACGTTGAGTCGGAACCAGAAACCAAAACTGGCCACCGTATTCAAGAAGAGCTGTTTTACCCATCTAACGAACACAAGATGTCACTTCTACAAACTCTTATTGAAGAAGAATGGCCAGAACGCGCGATCATCTTTGCCAATACCAAACACAAGTGTGAATCCGTATGGGGTCACCTAGCGGCTGATGGGCATCGTGTAGGTCTATTGACGGGCGATGTACCGCAGAAGAAGCGCGAACGCATCTTGGAACAGTTCACAAAAGGTGAAGTTGACCTGCTAGTGGCAACAGACGTAGCGGCTCGTGGCCTTCACATCCCTCAAGTGACTCACGTATTTAACTTTGACCTACCTGACGATTGCGAAGATTACGTACACCGCATCGGTCGTACGGGTCGTGCAGGGGCAAGTGGCCATTCAATCAGCTTTGCGTGTGAAGACTACGCTATTAACTTACCGCCGATTGAAGAGTACATTGAGCACACCATTCCTGTTTCAGACTACGACCCAAGTGCGCTGATCGAAGATTTACCAGCACCACTACGTATGCGTTCTAATCGTCCGCAACAACGTCGTACCAACACGGGTGGTTCACGCTCAGGCAACCGTCGTAACAACAACCGCTCTCGTCAACGTCACCAAAAGGATTCTTAAGTCGTCTATGAGCCAAGCAGTTTCTTCCCCGCTCTACGCTGCCATCGACCTCGGGTCGAACAGTTTTCATATGCTCGTTGTGCGTCACATTGATGGCAGCGTTCAGACTATGGCAAAAATTAAACGTAAGGTTCGTCTTGCCGCAGGGTTAGACGACAATAACGCTTTAAGCCAGGAAGCCATGCAACGCGGATGGGACTGCTTGAGTCTATTTGCAGAGCGACTTCAAGATATACCAACGCAGAATATCCGCATTGTGGGCACGGCAACACTGCGCACCGCCACCAATGTGGATATCTTTCTTGATAAAGCAAACCAGATTCTTGGTCACAAGATTGAAGTGATCTGTGGCGAAGAAGAAGCGGCCACTATTTATAAAGGGGTGGCACACACATCTGGCGGTAGCGGTCGTCGTTTGGTGGTCGATATTGGCGGTGCCAGTACCGAACTTATTATCGGTGAAGGTTTTGAAGCCAAGGCACTGACCAGCCTGAAAATGGGCTGTGTTACTTGGCTGGAGCGCCACTTTAAAGACCGCCAGCTCACCGTAACCAACTTTAACAATGCAATTGAAGCGTCTAAAGAAACGCTGAGACCTATCCTTGAGCAATACACTAAAATTGGCTGGGATGTGTGTGTCGGTGCTTCTGGTACAGTTCAGGCTTTGCAGGAAATTATGCTAGCGCAAGGTATGGACGAAGTCATTACTCACGCCAAACTCAAGCGTCTGCAAAAACAAGCTATGCTGGCGGATCATTTGGAAGAGCTGGAGATAGAAGGGCTCACGCTAGAACGCGCACTGGTCTTCCCAAGCGGTCTTTCGATTCTCATCGCTATCTTTGAATTACTGGAAATTGATTCAATGACATTGGCTGGCGGCGCACTGCGCGAAGGCTTAGTGTATGAAATGGTCGATGAACTCAAGCAAGACGATATTCGTGCTCGCACAATTGCCAGTGTTCAAACCCGCTACCAAATTGATACGGTTTACGGTCAACAAGTCGCAACCTTAGCCAGTAAACTGCTTGAGCAATGTGAAGCCGAGTGGATTGCAGAAGCTCAGGGCAGCGTTCTGCTAGAGACAGCGGCGAAGCTGCATGAAATCGGTCTAACGATTGACTTCAAGAAAGGCGGTGAGCACAGTGCGTACTTATTGCAAAACTTGGATCTACCCGGTTACACCCGAGCACAAAAGCACTTCCTTGGTGAAGTATCACGTCGTTATCGCGAACAACTCACTTCTCTGCCAGAGCAACATGCGCTGTCAGGTAACAGTGCCAAACGCGTATTACGTTTGCTGCGTCTCGCGGTTTTACTGACCCATCGTCGCAATCCGGATTTGGAGCCCAATATCGCACTTCAATCTCAAGGCGATAAGCTCACCCTAACGGTTGCAGAACAGTGGCTGAAAGCCAACCCTCTAACTGCGGCGGAGTTAGAAATAGAAGCCAACCGTCAAAGTGACATTGGCTGGCCTTTGAGCATCATTGCCAACTAACTAACGAACAAATAAAAAGCCCGACAAGGTCACTTGTCGGGCTTTTTTGTTTTCGAAAGGCGAACCTTATTTGGCGCCAATCACTTTAAAGTCAGGATTAACAGCTGTGAGTTTCTTCACCAAGTAATTCAGCAGCACACCATACATAGGTACAAATAGGCCTAAGCTGATCACCAGTTTGAATCCATAATCCACCAGCGCGATTTCGGTCCAGTGCTCAGCCATAAATGGATCAGGGCTTTGGTAGAATGCAATGGCAAAGAAAGCGATAGTATCCAGCGCGTTACCAAACAGAGTGGAACACGTTGGGGCAACCCACCACTGCTTCATCTGGCGCAGGCGATTAAACACATGCACATCTAGGATTTGCCCTAGTAGATAAGCCATAAAGCTCGCAATCGCAATACGCGCAACAAACAAATTAAACTCACCTAAGTGTGAGAAACCCTGAAATTGCCCTTCAAAAAACAATACCGATAAGCCATAGGACACTGCCAGCGCTGGTAGCATCACCCAGAAAATGATCTTACGCGCAAGTTGGGCACCAAAAATTCGTACTGTCAGATCAGTTGCCAAAAAGATAAACGGAAACGTGAAGGCGCCCCACGTGGTGTGGAAACCAAAGATAGTAAATGGAAGCTGAACCAGATAATTACTCGATGCAATAATGATCAAGTGAAATAGAACTAATAACAAAAGGGCTTTGCGCTGCTGCGCAGGGGTAAAGTTACTCATGCGATACCTTTTTAGTTTGGTTTGGGGGTGAGGGAACCCAAAGCGAATCTGTTCCAGCCACGGAAAGACTCTTACCAACAATGTAAAACGAAAATAAAACTCGATATTGAGATGACTATCGCTTCATCAAAATAGCGCTGTGCCATTAAACCAAGTGAAGCTTTAAACATGACCAATATCGCGGCCGGCGATTATACATTAACCGATATAAGTGGCAATAGATGTGCTTAATGCAATCGGTTCGCCTAACTAGAATCCGCGTTGAAATAGGCCCGCGAGGTAATCCAACTCTTCTCTGCTCTCTGTTATGGCCAGAGCCTCCAACCAAACACTCTCACTATAATGTTCCGATTTGAGAAACAACTGACATCCTTCAAAATCAATCAACCATGAATGCATGTCGGCGTCCCATTGCTTTTCAATCACAGACGCAGAGAGGAGTTTTATCAGCTTATCAGCCAGCTGAGGAAAACTATCAAAATCAAAACGCGGAGATCGCATAATGATACGCCCTTCTTGCGCTTGATACTCAAGCAAACCAAATTCCGTTTGCTGCACTGAATCAACCATGATGAGTAATGTGCTCCTGGATTAAATCTAAGAATGGATCGGCATATTTGTCTAACTTACGCTGCCCTACCCCATTGACCGCTAGCATTTCACCATAAGAAGTGGGCAAAATTTCTGCCATATCAATCAAGGTGGCATCGCTGAACACCACGTATGGTGGTAAACCATCTTCATCGGCAATCGCTTTGCGAAGCTTACGCAACTTAGCAAATAGCTTTTTATCGTAGTTCTTACTGGTAAGTTTATCGGACTTAGCGGCTCTCGCGGCAGTATCAAGACGAGGCACGGCTAATTCAAGAGCAGTATCACCACGTAATAGCGGACGCGCTTCTTCCGTAAGCTGTAAGGTTGAGTTGCGAGTAATATTCTGGAACAACATGCCTTTATGAATCAACTGACGGAAAATACTCACCCAGTAGTCGTGGCTATTCTCACGTCCTATACCATAAGTGGTGAGCTTGTCGTGACCATTTTCGCGTACGCGGATGTTCTGCATACCACGCAAGACTTCAACCACATAACCCATACCAAAGCTCTGATTAACCCGGTAGACACAAGACAGCGCTTTACGTGCCTGTTCAGTGGCATCAAAATGCTTGGGCGGGTCCAAACAGATGTCGCAGTTGCCACAAGGCTGCTCACGATACTCACCAAAGTAATTTAGTAACACTTGACGACGGCACGTCTGTGCTTCAGCAAAAGCACTCATCGCATTGAGCTTATGCGCTTCCACTTGCTTTTGTGGCCCATCGTCTTTTTCATCCAACATGCGCCTCAACCAGCTGATATCTGCTGGGTCATATAGCATCATCGCTTCTGCTGGCAAACCATCCCGACCTGCTCGACCAGTTTCCTGATAGTAGGATTCAATGTTGCGTGGAATATCAAAATGGACCACAAAGCGTACGTTGGGTTTGTTGATCCCCATACCAAACGCCACCGTGGCGACCACAATTTGGATATCATCACGCTGAAACGCTTCTTGCACATAAGCGCGCTCGTCTGCCTCTAAGCCTGCATGGTAACTGGCGGCACGAATATGGTTGTTGCACAGTTTTTCCGTCACCATTTCAACTTTCTTACGGCTACCACAATAGATGATGCCGCAGTTGCCTTTCTGAGTGTCGAGAAAACGGATCACCTGAGAAATCGGTTTGTGTTTTTCAACTAAGGTATAACGGATGTTGGGGCGGTCGAAACTACTCAAGTGGATATGAGGCTCGTTCAATTGCAGACGATGCATGATGTCATTGCGCGTCGCATCATCGGCCGTTGCCGTCAGCGCCATAAAAGGCACATGAGGAAAGTGTTGTTTGATCTGGCCAAGCGACGCGTATTCAGGTCTAAAATCATGTCCCCACTGAGAAATACAGTGTGCTTCGTCAACGGCGATCATAGACAGCGACAGACTTTCAAGGCGTTCGATAAAGTCGCGCATCAACACGCGTTCGGGTGACACATACACCAGTTTAAGTTGGCCTGACTGCATCCGCTGATAGACCGAGAACAACTCATCGCGGGGCATGGAAGAGTTGACACACTCCGCCGCAACACCATTGGCTTTGAGCTGATCGACCTGATCTTTCATCAGTGATATCAGAGGAGAAATCACCAATGTTAAACCGTCACGCACCAAGGCCGGAACCTGATAGCAGAGTGATTTACCGCCACCCGTAGGCATGATGACCAAACTATCCTGACCGCTGACAGCCGCTTCAATGACCTCTTGCTGACCATCTCGAAATGACTGATAACCAAACACATCCTCCAGTACGCTTTGTGGAGTTGGTGACGGTTCAGATTGTTCAGCAAGCAGTGTCGCGGTCATTGATATCTCGATTGAGCAAAGAATGGGGAATGCAAAGGCCACATTGTAGTAGTGTTCGGATGTGAATAAAACCGCAAATTGCTAGGTGATTAACTGACTCATTCGTATACTGGATGCTTCCTTTTGCAGACAATCATCCTTTGAGTAAACGTCAATGACACCAGAAGAACAGCAAAGAGCACGGCAAGGCATCCTTCTCGCCATCGGTGCCTACACCATGTGGGGCATTGCACCGATCTATTTTAAATCCATCAGTGAAGTGTCACCGTTTGAAATTCTCAGTCATCGAGTGGTGTGGTCTTTTGCTCTGTTGGCAGTATTACTACATATAGGCCGTCGCTGGCGTGGCGTGCGAGATGTCATTCGCTCCAAAACCAAAGTGCTGTTTCTGGTTTCGACTTCACTACTCGTAGGAGTCAACTGGCTGATTTTTATCTGGGCGGTCAATGCCAATCACATGCTGGATGCCAGTCTCGGTTACTACATCAACCCACTAATTAATGTGCTACTCGGCATGTTGTTCTTAGGTGAGCGGCTACGTAAATTGCAGTGGTTTGCCGTTGCACTTGCAGCTTGCGGTGTGATGGTTCAGTTGATCGCTTTTGGCTCTGTGCCTATCGTCGCGATCGCGCTTGCACTAACGTTTGGTTTTTACGGGCTATTACGTAAGAAAGTCAGCCTCGATGCTCAAACAGGCCTATTTATTGAAACACTGGTTATGCTGCCAGCCGCAGCGGTGTATCTATTGTGGATTGCCGACTCCCCGACTTCCGACTTTGCAGCGAACCCTATGACCCTGAACCTGCTGCTGATCTCCGCAGGCGTCATCACTACTTTACCTTTGTTGTGTTTCACTGGCGCAGCCACTCGTCTTAAGCTCTCAACCCTAGGCTTTTTTCAGTATATTGGCCCAAGCTTAATGTTCCTACTGGCGGTTTTAGTGTATGGCGAAACCTTTACCACAGACAAAGCCATCACCTTTGCCTTCATTTGGGGGGCTTTAGTGATCTTTAGCTTTGATGGTCTGAAGACCAGCAAGCGTTCGCGTAGAGCGGCAACAGAAAAGTGATCGTTTTTTACAAGACAAATCACTGACCCACATATAAGCTTGATGAAATAATCATCAAGCTTTTTTCGTTGTATGGATAAGGTCAATTACCACAGTACTGAGACAAAAGAGATAGGTCTGATTGAAGCGAATTATCGGTCATTCGCTTTTTCACGCCACTATCATCTTGATTTTCATATTGGCCTTATCACGGGTGGACAGCAAAAGTTCCACTATAAAGGCTCAAACCATCATGTGGGGAAAGGGCAATTAGTCATCATGCCCCCTGATGAGCTGCATGACGGTCAATCCATCTTGGAGTCCGGTTATCAAACCCGGGTATTTTCGCTTGACCCTGCGTGGTTTAGCGAACTTGCTCAGCTCAAGCAACAGAGTGCTCTACTTCACTTCAAGCAACTGATCATTTCCGATCAGAAAGTGTTTCAGCCTCTCTCACAACTTCACCAATTGCTTACACGCAATAACCTCAGCCAACTGGCAAAAGATTGTCTGCCTTATGAGGGGTTTGAACGTTTGTTTAGCCATTACGGCCGTTTAGAACAAAAGCGCGCCATCCCCTTAGGTAACCAATCTATAGCAACGTTGAAAGAGTACCTATTGGACAATCTCGATCAGCCAATGAGACTAGAACAACTGTCACAGTTGTGTGAATTGAGCCCTACCCAGTTTCAACGCCATTTCAAAGCCAAAGTCGGATTAACCCCCTATGCTTGGTTGAGCCGCCTGCGCATGGAGCAAGGAATGAAGCTGCTCAAATCGGGAGTGAGCGGCACAGAAGTCGCCCATCAAGTGGGTTTTTATGATCAGGCTCATTTCAGCAAGGCGTTTAAGTCCACTTACGGCGTTAACCCTTCTCAAATCAGTTAGTGTCAGTTTTTTACAATCTTTCAAACGCAATCCATAGCACACTGAAGCCATCTAAAACAATCAACCAAATCAGATGAACGAAATCACCATTCTCACCACCTTAGCTGTAGTTCACTTTGTCGCTTTAATGAGCCCAGGACCGGATTTTGCGCTGGTGGTACAAAACGCAACACGCTATGGTCGCCAGACGGGCTTATACATTGCGCTTGGCTTATCATTTGGCATTCTTCTGCACTCGGTACTGAGCTTAACGGGCGTTAGCTACCTTGTTCATCAGCAACCGATGTTGTTTGCTGTGCTGCAGCTCGCTGGTGGCAGCTACTTGTTCTACCTGGGTTACGGCGCACTCAGGGCTAGCTGGTCAACACTCCGCAATAACCATCACATTGACGAGCGCCCCGCACAAGCCAGCTTATTACTAAGCAACAAACGTCAGGCTTTGTCACGCGGATTTGCCACTAACATACTCAATCCAAAGGCTTTGGTGTTTTTTGTCAGCCTGATGTCGAGTTTGGTGCCTGCCAGCATGTCGTTAACCGGTAAAGGGTTAGCGCTGGTTATTCTCTGGAGTCTGTCGTTATTCTGGTTCTCGTTTCTTGCTTGGGCACTGTCCACGCAGCGCATGCAACGAAAAATTCATTCTCTAGCCGTATACATAGATGGCCTTTGTGGCGTGCTATTCACTGTTATCGGAGTGAGCATTTTATTGCAATCCTTGTCTGCCCTACTCTCTAGTGTCTAAAATTTGATTCGAGCTTACATTTTCATAACAAACTCTTAGACTCACGGTCACTCCGCTGTCACTCTTGTCGCTGCATAAATAACAAGGAGAACAAGATGCAGTGGAAACGTACTTTCCTAACGACGTGCCTATTACTAACGTCCGTTGGTGCAGCCGCAAATCAGGCCGCCGATTCAGTTGCCCCAGAACACAGTAGTGGCTTAGAACAAAAGCAACTGGTTAAGGCCAAAGACTGGATGGTCACCGCCGCTAACCCGCTAGCAACACAAGCAGGTGCTGATATCCTCAAACAAGGCGGTAACGCTATCGATGCTATGGTCACCACTCAGCTCATGCTTGGCCTAGTGGAGCCACAGTCCTCTGGTATTGGTGGCGGTGCTTTTTTAGTGTATTGGGATGCAAAAAAGCAGCAATTGACCACTTATGATGGCCGTGAAACTGCACCTCTAGCAGCAACACCTCGCCTTTTCCAAGATAAGAATGGCGAACCGATGCAATTTTACGACGCTGTGGTAGGTGGCCGCTCTGTCGGTACACCAGGCACCGTGAAACTGATGTGGGATACTCACCAGAAATACGGCAAACTTGAATGGAAAACGCTGATTGAACCTGTAGTTAAGGTCGCTAAAAACGGTTTTACCATTAGCCCTCGCTTAGCCACCTTGATTGAGAAAGATGCAGAACGCCTATCGCGTTTCCCAGCAACCAAAGCCTATTTCTTTAATCGTGATGGCTCTGCCAAACAACAAGGTACATTACTGAAGAACCCTGAATACGCGGCCACACTCGAAGCAATCGCGAAAGCGGGTGCCGACGCCTTTTATCAGGGCAAAATTGCAAGCGATATCATCAAAACCGTCCAATCGGCCGCTGGCAACCCAGGCGTACTAGCGCAAGCTGATTTCGATGCTTACCAAATCAAACAGCGTCAGCCTGTCTGCTCCGCGTCTCAAAGCTTCGACATCTGTGGAATGGGGCCACCTGGCTCTGGAGCTCTTACCGTGGGTCAAATTTTGACAATGACAGAGCAGTTTGATCTTAAAAACTGGGGTCCTGATAACGCCAAATCTTGGCAAGTCATCGCCGACGCTTCACGCTTAGCCTTTGCCGACCGCGGCATGTATATGGCCGATGAAGATTTTGTCCCTATGCCGACTCAAGGTTTACTCAATTCAGACTACCTCAAACAGCGTGCAAAACTCATTACACCGGGGAAAGCACTGGAGTCAGCATCTGCAGGTACACCGCCTTGGAGTTACGCTCAGCGTCAAAGCCGTGATGAATCGATTGAGCTGCCATCGACCAGCCACTTCAATGTGGTAGATAAAGAAGGCAATGTGGTGTCGATCACCACCACGATTGAAAACGCGTTTGGCTCACGTTTGATGACCAATGGGTTCCTGCTAAACAATGAGTTGACCGACTTTTCTTTCCGAACCCACAGAGACGGGCATCCTATTGCAAACCGTTTAGAGCCGGGTAAGCGTCCTCGCTCTTCAATGGCGCCGACCATCATCATGCAAGACGGCAAACCTTACATGGCGATCGGATCTCCGGGTGGCAGCCGCATTATTGGCTATGTCGCTCAAGCCATCATTGCTCACACTCAGTGGGATATGGATATTCAGCAAGCGATCAACCAACCACACTTACTGAATCGCTTCGGTACATTAGATATTGAGCAAGGAACGGAGGCAGAAAACCTCAAGTCAGAACTAGAGAAAATGGGTTTCGAAGTGAATATTCGTGACTTGAATTCTGGCCTACACGCAATTCTATTCAAGAATAATGAATTAGAAGGCGCAGCAGACCCAAGACGCGAAGGTGCGGCTATCGGTCAATAGCGTCGATCTGCTCACCAGCTTGTGCGAGATCTCTTACAGGCTGGTGAGCAAAAATAGCTTTTTTAGTGAGAAGATTACAACTTATTACACGTATGTCATTGTAATAAAAGACAATGATCTATTTTTAACCAGACACTCATTCAACAAATCTAATTCTATGCTGTTGATGAAAGCCGTCAGAAACGTAATATTGAACCTGTCGGAAGGATGCTGACACGGAACAGGAATTACCAAGGATTTGGTCATCTTCAGGAAGAAGATACGGTTGCTCAGGATGAACAATCGGCAAGGACAGCGAATAGGACATTGAACGGACTCATTAGTAACTAGGATGGTTACTACTAAGGATGGGAAATGGACACCTCGGGATGAGGAAAGGACTTATCATCAGGATGATGACAAGGACACCGCTTAAGGAACAAGTGAAGTGAGCTAACTAGGATAGTTAGTGGACCAGGATAGGGTCAAGGACACCGCTAGGATGGCGATGAATGGACGACGCTGAAGGACATCAGCATACTATCAAGGATTTGATGCATGGAGCACTTATAGTAGCCGGATTGCTGCGAGTAAGACTATAACCCCGATGGGCGCAAGCCCTCGGGGTTTTTCTTTATCTTTTTCTCTTCATATTTGAACTTTAGACTGCGTTGTCTGCTTTCACTCGCCCCATCACATAGGTTCCCTACGCTCAGGGGGCTCGTTCAATTGCCGCCTTGTCTACAAACCCAGCTATTTTGAGAAAATAAACTTAGCAGTTATAACGTTTCTAGTTTAGCGTAAGCGGTCACTAACCATTTGATACCTTCGCCATTAAAAGCAACCTGAACGCGACTTTGCGGACCACTGCCTTCAAAGTTGATGATCGTCCCTTCACCAAACTTAGGGTGCATAACGCGAGAACCAAGACTAAAACCTGTCTCGTTAAAATTCTCTTTGACCACTGTCTGGCTAAAGCGGCCCGAGCTTGCCGGACGGCTGACCTGCGCTTTCATTCGCACTTCATCTAAGCAGCCTTCTGGCAGTTCACGGATAAAGCGCGAAGGTTTGTGGTATTTGTCCTGACCGTACAAGCGACGCATCTCAGCATAGGTGATGTAGAGTTTTTCCATCGCCCGGGTCATCCCCACGTAGCACAGTCGACGTTCCTCTTCCAAGCGCCCAGCCTCTTCAGCGGACATCTGGCTTGGGAACATACCTTCTTCGACACCAACCATAAACACCAATGGGAACTCCAGACCTTTTGCACTGTGCAAGGTCATCAGTTGCACCGCATCTTCGAACTCGTCGGCCTGACCTTCACCCGCCTCCAGCGCTGCATGGGTCAGGAATGCCGTGAGCAACGTCATCTCTTCCGCTTCTTCCGGCTTTTCGAATTGGCGCGTGGCGGTGACCAACTCTTCCAAGTTCTCTATTCGCGCCTTGGATTTCTCGCCTTTTTCCTGTTCGTACATGGCAAATAAGCCGGAGTATTTGATCACATGGTCCGTCTGCTCATGCAGAGACATTTCACAGGTATCATCTTCCAGCGCGCTGACCAGCTCAACGAAACGGCTTAACGCTCCCGCCGCTCGACCAGCCAAAACCTGCTCATCCAGCAGAGCAACACTCGCTTGCCACATGGTGCAACCACGATCCCGCGCTGCAAAACGAATCGTCTCTAGGGTTTTGTCTCCAAGCCCGCGGGTTGGTGTATTCACTACCCGCTCAAACGCCGCATCATCATTGCGATTTGCCATCAATCGTAGATAGCTCAGTGCATCTTTGATTTCCTGACGCTCGAAAAATCGCATACCACCATAAATGCGATAGGGTAAGCCAGCCTGAATTAACGCTTCTTCCAGTACCCGAGACTGAGCGTTGTTACGATAAAGCATGGCCGCATCATTCAATGCACCACCTTTTTCCTGCCATTCCTTAATTTTGTTGACAGCAAAACGGGCTTCATCCAACTCATTGTAAGCAGAGTAAACAGAGATCGGCTCACCTTCGACGCCATCAGTCCATAACTCTTTCCCCATACGCTCTGTATTATTAGCAATTAGAGTGTTGGAGGCTTCGAGGATGGTTTTAGTAGAGCGGTAGTTTTGCTCCAGACGAATGGTGTTGACGCTTGGGAACTCGCGCGTGAACTTCTCAATATTTTCAATCTTAGCGCCACGCCAGCCGTATATAGACTGGTCATCATCCCCAACAATCATCACGTGTGACTCTGGGCCGGCCATCATTCGCAGCCAAGCGTATTGAATGTTGTTGGTATCTTGGAACTCATCCACCAAAATATGTTTAAAGCGTGCCTGGTAGTGCTCACGCACAAACTTGTTATCCCGCAACAACTCATGAGTACGCAGAAGAATTTCGGCGAAATCGACCAAACCAGCACGGTCACACGCTTCCTGATAAGCCGTATAGAGTTGCAGATAGGTTTTGGTCACAGGATCATGGTAAGCATCAATATGACTTGGACGCAGACCTTCGTCTTTTTTGCCGTTAATCCACCAGCTTACCTGACGGGCTGGCCACTGCTTCTCATCCAGATTTTGCGCTTTAATGAGACGACGCAACAATCTCTGTTGGTCATCCGTATCAATGATCTGAAAGTCTTCCGGTAATTTCGCATCAATATAATGGGCACGTAGGATACGATGGCAGATACCGTGAAACGTGCCATTCCACATTCCTGACGCACTACCCATCATCAACTCTTCAATACGGCCCCGCATTTCCGAAGCGGCTTTATTGGTAAACGTCACCGACATAATGGAAAAAGGAGACGCCTGCTCCACCGACATCAGCCACGCGATACGGTGCACCAGCACCCGGGTTTTACCACTCCCTGCGCCCGCTAGGACAAGTAAATTTTCAAGTGGAGCGGCAACGGCTTCACGCTGCTTATCGTTAAGGCCGTCAAGAAGTAATGAAGGATCCATTATGAGCTCAGCTACTGGTTATCTATACATGAAAATCGATTATAACCTAAACACCCTATCTATTTCAGAAGAAAAAACACAAATTTTTCATGTTGTATTTTCATTAAAAAACATAACCTTAAATAAACAAAACCAATAACAAAGCGATTTTTTATTGGTTTTCTGAAAGTTTATTGAGGCTTTTCCTATCCTTTTAATTAAGCAAGTTGATGAATTAGCTTGTGAAAAATACCCAAGTGACCTTTGAATAAACGTTTTAACCGCAGATCACTTGGGTATTCACTAAGAAAGGAAAAGTCTGAGGAAATTACTATGAAAAAGTCTAATCTTGCTGTTACTGCTGCTGTTACTGGTCTACTCGCTTTAGGCGGCACAATGCTTACTGCGGCACCTGCTGTTGCTGCAGAAAAAGAGAAATGCTACGGCGTTTCAAAAGCAGGTAAAAACGATTGTGCAACCAAAACCAGTTCTTGTGCAGGTACTGCAAAAGAAGATAACCAGAAAGATGCCTTCGTAGTCGTTCCTAAAGGACTATGTGGCAAGCTCGTTGGCGGTAGCACTCAGTCTTCTTAATCGATTGGATGGGGCGACCTAGGCTCAACTCGGTCGCCTTTATTGTTTTTACCCACAAAGGAAGAGTTCGTGAATAAGGACAACTACCACAATCAGGTGGGTGTAGGACTGCGCTCTCCTCATATCGATTATTTCACTGACAATAAACCCGACTTATCTTGGTTGGAAATTCACAGTGAAAACTACTTTCAACCATACTCACCCGCGAGACAAAGCCTGCGCAAACTGAGGGATGACTACCAAATAAGCTGTCATGGCATTGGCTTATCGCTCGGCAGCGTTGACAAGGTTAACCAACACCATCTTAAACAACTCAAATCACTCATTGATGAGGTCAACCCATTTTTGGTCTCCGATCATCTCAGTTGGAGTGAAAATGGCGGCCACTATTTTAATGATCTGCTGCCGCTGCCTTATACAGAAGAAGCCTTAGCGGTGTTTTGCCGCAACGTCATCGACGTTCAGGATTATATTCAGCGGCCAATGTTGATAGAAAACCCATCGAGCTATGTGAAGTTTGCTCACTCTACGATTGCCGAATGGGAATTTCTGGCTGAAGTACAAAAGCGTACCGACTGCCGATTACTGCTTGATCTCAACAATATCCACGTTTCCGCCTTTAACCACGGTTTCGATAGTCAGACCTACATCAATGCGATTCCGGCCGATAAAGTCGATGAAATTCATTTGGCAGGCTTTACGATTAAGCAGTTGGAAAAAGGTCAAATCTGGATAGATACCCACAGTCAGCCTGTTTCTGATGAAGTGTGGACGCTATACGAACAATGGCTGGCTGCTCACGGCCCGCGCCATACGCTAATTGAATGGGATCTGGACATTCCCCAGCCCGAAGTGCTGTTGGCAGAATGCCACAAAGCCAGTGAGAGGCTGATTCAGTTCGACGCGTTGCAGGGGAGGAAGGCGTCATGACTCGATCCCTAGCAGAGTTACAAAAAAACTTCGCCAATGCCCTACACTATCAAGCGACGGGTGATGCCTGTGATATCTGTTCTGATACCTTCAGTGCCGACGAACGGATGCAAATTTACCGCAACAACTTTATCATCAGCTTAAGCGAAGTACTTCAGGCCACTTACCCTATGGTGCTGGCGCTGGTGGGTGAAGAGTGCTTTGAGCAAATGGCTCGTTCGCATGTCCTCAACCACCCTCTTCGCACTGGTGACGTGACTGACTATGGTGAACATTTCGCCACCACCATAGAAGCTTTTCCAGCAGTGGTTGAAGCGGCCCCTTATGCTGCGGATGTGGCACGTTTTGAATGGCAAATCGATGTCTCTCAACAACGTCAAGGTAGTGTCAAAACACCGGAAGATATTTGGCCGATTGCTCGCTTAGCGGAAGTAGCAGAGCAGCAGCAGCCTAACATCCATTTTTACCTTTCGCCCGGCACTTTACCTTTTCATTCACCCTACGCGGTGTATGCGCTGCGTCTGGCCATTGAGAACAATGATTTCGAACAGCTGACGCTCCATCAAGCCGAGTTCGGCGTGATCATCAGTCAACCCGACGGCCAATGTTGGACGATGTCACTCGGTCAGCTGCCTTTTGAACTGCTTCAGTATCTCAGCTCAGGTTGCACGCTAGGAGAAATCCCAGAAACCCACCTACCTTATCTGGGAGTGCTGCTGGAGAACCAGTTAATTTCTGGGTTTTCTCTCGCCCAATAAGAATAAGGATTGTTGCTATGTCTAACGCTATAAAAAACGTGATTGAGCGCTACGACGCCTTAGTCGATAAAGCCCAATGTGTGTTTGTGCCACTACTACTGCTGTTTTGTCGACTCTGGGTTGCTTGGGTCTTTTTTAATTCTGGCCTGACCAAAATTGCTTCTTGGGACAGCACCCTTTACCTGTTTGAATACGAATATCAGGTGCCGATTTTACCTTGGGAACTGGCAGCTTACCTAGGTACTGCCGCCGAGCTTATTCTGCCAGCTTTCTTAGCATTCGGCCTGTTGACCCGACCCATGGCGGCCATCTTGTTCGTGTTCAATATTATTGCTGTCGTTTCCTACCCGCTATTGTGGGAAAAAGGCTTTTACGACCACCAACTCTGGGGCTTGATGATTCTCAACGTCATCGTCTGGGGGCCCGGCTTGGTTTCTCTGGATAAGCTGATTAAGCGCAAGCTACAAGGGTAAAACCAATACCAAAACGCCCTCAATTGGAGGGCGTTTTTAGTTTCAAAGCTCAGTGCTTAAGCACGAATCCCAGAATGACGCAGCAAGGCATCGATTTGCGGCTCACGACCACGGAAGCGCTTGAACAGCTCCATTGGCTCTTCACTACCGCCCATTTCCAGAATGTTATTTAGGAAGCTCTTACCGGTGTCGGTATTAAAGATGCCTTCTTCTTCAAAACGAGAGAAGGCATCTGAAGAAAGCACTTCCGCCCACAGGTAGCTGTAATAACCTGCACTGTAACCACCAGCAAAGATATGGCTAAAGCTGTGCGAGAATCGGTTCCATTCCAGACTAGGCAAGACAGCGACCTTAGACTTCACATCCGCCAGTGTTTCCAGCACGCGAGGACCGGTTTCAGGGTCAAACTCCGTGTGCAGCGTGAAATCAAACAAACCAAACTCGAGCTGACGAAGAATAAACATCGCCGATTGGAAGTTCTTCGCCGCCAGCATCTTATCCAGCATCTCTTTTGGCAGTGGTTCGCCCGTTTCGAAGTGACCAGAGATAAACGCTAGCGCCTCTTCTTCCCAACACCAGTTCTCTAGGAACTGACTTGGCAACTCGACCGCATCCCACGGAACCCCGTTGATGCCTGAAACTGACCCAGTATCGACCTGAGTCAGCATGTGATGAATACCGTGGCCAAACTCATGGAATAGCGTCACGACTTCATTGTGAGTAAACAGCGCAGGCTTGTCGCCAACCGGTTTGTTAAAGTTACAGGTCAGATACGCCACCGGTGATTGCAGCTCACCTTGCGCATTGATACGGCGCACACGGCATTCGTCCATCCAAGCACCGCCGCGCTTGTGTTCACGCGCATACAGGTCAAGATAGAAGCTGCCACGAAGCTGATCGTTGGCATCAAAAATATCAAAGAATCGTACTGACTCATGCCAAACGTCAACGCCCTCTCGCTGTTTGACATTCATACCAAATACACGGTTTAAGACTTCAAACAAGCCACTGATCGCTCTTTGTTCTGGGAAGTAAGGACGTAGCTCTTCGTCAGAAATCTGGAACAAATGCTGCTTCTGCTTTTCACTGTAGTAAGCAATATCCCAAAGGTTGAGTTCTTCAACCCCAAACTCGCTCTTAGCAAACTGGCGTAACTCTTCAACTTCGCGCTCGCCTTGCGGCTTGGCTTTGTGGGCAAGGTCATTGAGGAAGCCCAACACTTGCGATGGGTTTTCTGCCATCTTAGTCGCCAGAGACTTCTCACTAAAGGTATTGAAACCCAGCATACGGGCGATTTCATAACGCAGCTTCAACTGTTCATTAATGATTTCACTGTTGTCCCATTCGCCCGCTTTCGGGCCACGGTCCGAGGCGCGAGTGACATAAGCTTCATAGAGTTCTTTACGTAATTCCTGATTGTCACAGTAAGTCATCACCGGAAGGTAAGATGGGATATCTAGCGTTAGCAGGTAACCATCCAGCTCTTTAGACTCAGCCGCCGCTTTGGCTGCTGCCAATGCAGACTCCGGCATACCTGCCAATTGTTTTTCATCTTCAACGTGTTTGGTCCAACCCATGGTCGCGTCCAACACATTGTTAGAAAACTTAGAACCCAACTCAGACATACGCTTACTGATCTCACCATAGCGGTGCTGCTCATCGGCAGGCAAACCGATGCCTGACAACTCGAAATCACGTAGCGAATCTGTGATGGTTTTCTGCTGTGCCTGAGTCAAGTCAGCAAATTCTTCACTGGCTTTCATCGCTTTATAGGCTTCAAATAAGCCTTTGTGCTGCCCTACCCAAGTACCGTATTCGGACAATAGAGGTAAGCAGCTTTCATACGCTTCACGCAATTCATCACTGTTCATCACTGAATTCATATGACTCACAGGTGACCAAAGGCGGCTGAGGCGATCATCCACTTCTTCAATTGGCGCAACAACGCTTTCCCAGCTTGGGTTACTGTTGCCTTCTAGTACCTGCTCGATTTTTGCTCGGCAGTCTGTAATCGCCTGTTCAACGGCTGGTTTCACGTGTTCAGGTTTGATATCAGAAAACGGGGGCAAATCGGTAAAGCTCAGAAGAGGATTAGACATAAAGCATTCCTTTTATTGGCAAAAAGCGAACTGACGGGTCCGTCTTTGTTATTTCTCGTTTGTCTTAAATAGTAAATATAGGTAGGTTCAGCAATTTTCAATAGTGGCGTATACTATCTGCTATTAAATTACCCGGTGTCGTCACCAGTTAGAGAGTGTCATTTTGTTAAGTTATCGCCACAGCTTCCACGCAGGTAACCATGCTGACGTGGTTAAGCATATTGTTCAAAGCCTTATCCTCAACGCGCTCAAGCAAAAAGATAAGCCATTTGTTTACCATGATACCCACTCGGGTGTGGGTCGCTATGACTTAACCCACGAATGGTCAGAAAAGACAGGTGAATACAAACAAGGTATCGCACGTGTCTGGCAACAAGCTGAGATCCCAGAAGAGATCCAAAGCTACCTCGCATCGATTCAGGCACTGAACAACGGTGACACACTGCGTTATTACCCAGGCTCGCCGCGTGTGGCTCGTGCGCATCTGCGACCACAGGACCGTATGGTCTTGACGGAGCTTCACCCAAGCGACTACCCATTGCTGGAACAAGAATTTCATCGTGACCGTCAAGTCAGCATTTATAAGGAAGACGGTTTCAAGCGTTTGAAGGCAAGCTTACCTCCACAGGAACGCCGTGGTCTGGTACTGATTGACCCGCCTTACGAACTGGCGAAGGAATACCGTGATGTCGTCCAAGCGATTTATCAGAGCCATAAACGCTGGGCCACGGGCATCTATGCAATCTGGTATCCGGTTGTTAATCGCTGCGACATTGAAGACATGATTGAAGGTCTGCAAAGCTTGGGTATCCGTAAGATCCTGCAAATTGAATTAGGTGTTGCGGCGGATAGCAATGAGCACGGGATGACCGCGTCAGGCATGATTGTGATTAATCCTCCGTGGAAATTGGAAAGCCAGATGAATGCTATTTTGCCTTTCCTCAAAGAAGCTATTGCGCCTGCAACCGGTCATATCAAAGTAGACTGGATAGTACCGGAGTAATAGCCGCTTGCGACGAGTACCGCGCAGGGCGAAGAAAAAGTTAAACAGGATAGATTGAGTTCAACCGATCTATCCTCCATATCAAAGACAATGAATTAAAACTCGCAGGGAGCTTGCGACTGGGCAACAGATGTCGCACAGCGCCTTAATCCCGCAATAATTGGAGAAAGTAATGGCGACTCATTTTGACTATATCTGTATCGGTGGCGGTAGTGGTGGTATTGCTTCAGCAAACCGAGCAGCGATGTATGGTGCTAAAGTTGCGCTGATTGAAGCTCAGGATCTAGGCGGCACGTGTGTAAACGTAGGTTGTGTACCGAAGAAAGTCATGTGGCATGGTGCTCAGGTGGCTGAAGCGATGAACCTTTACGCAGAAGACTACGGCTTTGATGTTGATGTAAAAGGCTTCGACTGGAGCAAGCTGGTTGAAAGTCGTCAAGCGTACATCGGTCGTATTCACCAATCTTACGATCGCGTACTTGGCAACAACAAAGTCAATGTTATTAAAGGCTTCGCTAAGTTTGTTGACGAGAAAACCGTTGAAGTGAACGGCGAACACTACACCGCAGATCACATCCTAATCGCTGTAGGTGGTCGTCCAACGATTCCTAACATCCCGGGGGCAGAGCACGGCATCGATTCAAACGGTTTCTTCGAGCTGAACGAGCAACCAAAACGCGTCGCGGTTATTGGCGCGGGTTACATCGCGGTTGAAATTGCTGGCGTACTGAGCGCGCTTGGCACAGACACTCACCTGTTCTGTCGTAAAGAATCACCACTGCGCAGCTTTGATCCGATGATCATTGAGACGCTAGTTGAAGTGATGGAAGCCGAAGGCCCAACGCTGCACACCCACTCAGTGCCAAAAGAAGTGGTTAAGGAAGCCGATGGCAGCCTAACGCTTCACCTAGAAAACGGTAATTCTCAAAACGTCGATACGCTAATCTGGGCAATCGGTCGCCACCCAGCAACTGACGCTATCAACCTAGCATCAACGGGTGTTGAAACCAATGACCGTGGTTACATCAAGGTCGATGAATATCAGCAGACCAATGTGTCTGGCATCTACTGTGTCGGTGATATCATGGAAGGTGGTATCGAGCTAACACCAGTGGCGGTTAAAGCAGGTCGCCAGCTATCTGAGCGCCTGTTTAACAACAAGCCAGAAGCTAAGATGGACTACAACCTAGTACCAACTGTGGTGTTTAGCCACCCGCCAATCGGCACTATCGGCCTCACAACCCAAGAAGCGGAAGAGAAGTACGGCAAAGACAACATCAAAGTCTACACATCTGGCTTTACCGCCATGTACACAGCGGTCACTAAGCATCGTCAACCATGTAAAATGAAACTGGTCTGTGCTGGTGAAGAAGAAACCGTCGTCGGCCTACACGGTATCGGCTTCACGGTCGATGAAATGATCCAAGGTTTCGGCGTTGCGATGAAGATGGGTGCAACCAAAGCAGACTTCGACTCTGTGGTAGCTATCCACCCAACGGGCTCAGAAGAGTTTGTGACCATGAGATAATGTAGACAGCGCCTCACACGTGAGTCATTCTACACCTCAGACTAGCCTCAATATAACGAGGCTAGTCGGTTTCTCGATAGCTGATGCGCACCAACAATCTGAGATGAAGAAGTCAGGTGACGCGAACTACTGCACTGAAGCATACTGGTACATGCTTTGTTGAGTAACCTCATCTCTGAGCTCGCTAATTTTTTGCCACAATGCTTTGGCCACATCTGGGTGTTTCTCAACAAAACCATGACTGAGAACTAAAAAATAATCCTTCGTCTTGAGCGGAGAGGATGAACGCTCAATACCAGAAAACTCTGGCTTATCGAGCAAAGGAGCGGCTTTCACATCCTGCAGCGCTGCGCCGACGATTTTCGTGCGCTTGGTCATCATGACCAGTGCTTTATACGCGGATTCAGGTTGTTGCACTTTTTGCCCTTGTTTCTCGAGATCACTAATAATTGAGTCACCGTGTTCTGCAACAATAATACCGCTTTCCCCTGAATACCTTTCTCCATCATAATCGTATTTCGCTTTTGATTGTGAGTAGAGCCAGTAACTGAGACTGGCCAGTCGCTTAGACGAATCTAGCTGACCATCTGACGTCATAGGATAATGCGCTATCTCCGCTCGCTCGGGTTTATAGGAAAACATAAACGCACCGTCAATCTGTCCGTTTTCTAGTAAAATGCAGCACCCTCACATTTGGGTAGCGTTCATATTTGATAGTGAGATTGAGCTCTTTTGCCGCCGCATTGATCACATCCAATGCAATACCCGGCGGCTGAACCACCTCTACTCCTGTCCCCATCTGGTATGGAGGCGAAGGGTTAATCTGATAGGACAAGGTCAACTCAATGGGTTCAGATGCTTGACTCAGGGTGGGAAAACATAATGCTAAGAAGCACCATAAACAAGCTTTATACATATTCAACATGACACTCTCTCCTAGATTGACAAGGCCGTCTCGCACATCAAAGTGTAGTTGATAGTTTTAATAGTTGATGACTATCTTGCTTATGTTGATGACCCACCAGCAAGGGAGGATTGTTTGAGGCTATCCAAACATCGAATACTGGTATGAATTAAGGGGTGGTGGTGACGGCTATCCCACACCAACGCGACCTGACTGACAAAAGGCATATCATTGATTTGTTGTATTACAACCGATTGATCAAGGTGCTCAGTTAAAGATAACGGCACAATCGCAATGCCAAAACCGGCTTGGGCCATGGTAATGGCCGTCCGCAGTTGTGGTGCAGCATAGGGCCGAGCAATATGTACGCCCGCATCATGCAACGCCGCCTCAAGACGATCATACAACGCCGGGCCAGTATCACGGGGAAACATCAACACATTCTCATTGTGTAACTGGGCCAAATCGAGTCTGGCATGCGCGGCCAAGCGATAGTTGGTCGGGGTGACGGCCACAAAAGGATCATCAAATAAAATCTTATGGTTGAGCGATTCACAGGCATAACAAGGCAAGCGCATAAAGGCGAACTCTAAACGTCGCTGTTTGAGCCATGTAACCAACTCAGGCATCGAGTGCTCAACAGCAACCAAATTAAGCGTCGGATGTTGCTCGTGCAACCAACGAATATTGTCTAACACTTCACTGCTGCTCGCGGTTGAAGAAGCAAACCCGATGCGAAGCTCCTGTTTTTCACCTCGCGCAATTTGCTCTAACTTACGCTGACAACATTCCACTTCTTGTAAAATATGCTGCGCATCATGATAAAACTCTTCACCCGCGGCGGTGAGTTCCACACCACGAGATAAACGTCTGAATAACGCAACACCCAATTCCTCCTCTAGTTTTTTGATCTGTTGGCTCAATGGGGGTTGGGCGATGCCTAACTGCTCTGCAGCTCGGGTAAAATGCTTCGCTTTAGCCACAGCAACAAAGTACTTCATGTAGCGAAATTCCATCATTCATCCATATTTTTTTTATATCAAAATAAATCTTTTTTATATTGGATTTGTTGTGCGTCTCAAGTCAATCTAAATATACACCTCAGTTCATATTTAGGTCGAATTATGCAACGTTATCTCTCTTCCGCCTGCTCTTGCCCTGAGCACATTTCACAGCAGTTTGCTCACTATCAGCAAAGCTCAGGAGAGGGTGTGATTTATCAAACTTCACTGATGAGCGCTTTGATTGCCGGCGTTTATGAAGGGCCAACAACCATTGCTGACTTGCTTAAACATGGTGATTTTGGGTTAGGCACTTTTAATCAATTGGATGGCGAGTTGATTGCCTTTGATAACCAAGTGTTCCAACTGCACGCGAATGGCTCTGCGCACCCTGCTCAGCTTGACCAAAAAACGCCTTTTGCCGTGTTTACTTTCTTCAAACCCGACATTGAACTGCCAATCAATGACACGCTCACTCGTCAGGAAGTCCACCATCTTATCGACCGTCTGATTCCCAGTGACAACATCTTTTGTGCGATTCGGCTTGAAGGCGAGTTTCCATCCGTTCAAACCCGAACCGTGCCTAAACAGCAACGCCCTTACCGGCCGATGTTGGAAGCGATCGAACAGCAGCCCACCTTTCACTTTAAACATAAATCAGGCGTGATGGCGGGATTTCGCAGTCCGAAATACACCACGGGCATTAACGTTCCTGGCTACCACGAGCATTTTATTGATCAAGCGAGAACAGGCGGAGGCCATGTTCAGGATTACCTGATTTCATCGGGTTTTCTCCAAATAGGCCGAGTCTCGCGCCTAGTGATTGATACCCCAGTATCCCCTGATTTTCTTGATGCCGATTTAGTACCCAACGACCTTCATGCCGCGATCGAAGCGGCTGAAAAGTAACCCAACACAGTCAGTTAAAAGGAAATATTATGTCATCCCATCACGCTTTGCGCAGTGGTGCGCAGTTAATTGCACAGCAGTTAGAGACCGCCGGCATACGGTATGTATTTGGTATACCCGGTGCCAAGATTGATCGCTTATTTGATGCGCTGGAAGATACCCCAATTCAGCTGATTCCAGTAAGACATGAAGCCAACGGCGCGTTTATGGCCGGAGTCATGGGACGTTTAACAGGCAAGGCGGGCGTGACACTGGCAACCTCAGGCCCAGGATGCGGAAATTTAGTCACCGGCGTCGCAACGGCCAACGCAGAGGGCGACCCTATGCTAGCCATTGGTGGCGCAGTCAAACGCAGTTACCAGCAAAAGCAAACTCACCAGAGCATGGATACGGTTAGCATTTTTCGCTCAGTCACTAAATACAGTGCAGAGATCCAGCATATTGATGCAACCAGTGAAATCATGGCAAATGCATTTCGCATTGCTGAGTCAGGTCGGCCAGGCGCATGCTTTGTCAGTGTCCCTCAAGATGTTTTAAGTGATCAAACAGATACCGATTTAGTCACACCACCTAGCTATCGACCACACGCTTATGCGGATCGGGCCGCGATTGAAGAAGCGGCCAATCGGATCAGTAAAGCTCAGCGCTGTGTAGTGCTGCTTGGTTTACATGCGAGCGATCAAGCCAACGCCCCGATGATCAGTCAGTTTTTACAAAAAACGCAACTGCCTGTGGTGGGAACCTATCAAGCGGCTGGTGCCGTCGATATCAACTATTATCACCATTTTGCTGGCCGAGTCGGGTTATTCAATAATCAGCCCGGGGATGTGTTACTGCAAGATGCCGATTTGATCATCACCATAGGTTTTAACCCCATCGAATACGATCCAGAACTCTGGAATGCTGGTCGTTGCCCCATTATCCACATTGATATTGAACCGGCCCAGTACCAACAGCATTACCAACCCTGTATCGAAATTGTGGGTCATATCGGTTCGACCTTACAAACCTTATGCACCCAGATCAGCGAATGTAACCGTTTATCGTCGACAGCCTTATCGATTCTAGAAGAGGTGGCGCAACAACGGCATATCATCAAAAGTGCTCCGATTAAGCGACAAGCCGCCGGTTTTCATCCCTTGAGCTTAATTAAAACCATGCAGGCCATCATCACACCCGATACCACCTTATGCCTTGATATGGGGAGCTTTCATATTTGGATTGCGCGCTACTTGAGCTGTTTTCGTGCTCGGCAGATGTTGGTATCGAATGGTCAGCAAACGATGGGAGTGGCGCTACCTTGGGCGATTGCTGCAAGCTTATTAAAACCTGGCCATAAGGTGGTGTCGGTTTCTGGTGATGGTGGCTTTATGCAATCAAGCATGGAGTTAGAAACGGCGGTGCGCTTGAAGTGCAATATTGTTCACATCATCTGGGTTGACAATGCTTACAACATGGTCGAGATACAGGAACAACAAAAATACCAACGTATCTCAGGCGTCAAATTTGGGCCGATTGATTTTCAAGCTTACGCCGAGTCGTTTGGAGCACATGGATTTGCCGTCACTCAAGCTGATCAACTGATGCCTATTCTCCGCCAAGCAATGGAGTTAGAAGGCCCCGTGGTTGTCGCGATTCCCGTCGACTACTCAGACAACGACAAGCTAATGCAAGCCAGAAGCGAAGCGCAACAAGATCCTGTTTTTCAAATTAACAACGAAGGAGTTTTTCTATGAAAGGTTTAACCGATAAAGTGGCGATCGTCACCGGAGCCGCGAATGGTATTGGTCTGGCGATTGCACAACGTTTGTATGACGAGGGAGCTCGATTGATGCTGGCAGACTGGGATCAAGAGCCATTACTGAATGCTTTGGAGCATTTTGATAAGTCTCGAGTTGTCGCACAGAAGGTCGATGTGTCTGACGCCCAGCAAGTGGCTAGCTTGGTGCAAAATTGTGTCGCGCATTTTGGCCAGTTGGATATTTTAGTCAACAATGCTGGACTTCATATTCCCGGCACTGTGCTGGAGTGCAGCGTCGAAGATTGGCGTAAAATTTCATCGGTCAATATCGATGGTGTGGTTTATTGTGCAAAATTTGCCTTGCCAGAGTTACTTAAAACCCGTGGCTGCATAATTAACACCGCCTCGGTGTCTGGATTAGGCGGTGATTGGGGGGCAGCATTTTATTGTGCAACCAAAGGAGCCGTGGTCAACTTGACCCGTGCAATGGCGCTGGACCATGGTTTGGAAGGGGTCCGCATCAATGCCGTATGCCCAAGCTTAGTTAAAACCAATATGACCAATGGTTGGCCTCAAGCAGTGCGTGATAAATTTAATGAGCGAATCCCATTAGGGCGCGCTGCTGAACCAAAAGAGATTGCCGCAGTGGTCACCTTTTTAGCCAGTGATGACGCCTCGTTTATTAACGGTGTCAACTTACCCGTTGATGGTGGTGCAACCGCTTCCGATGGACAACCGAAAATCGTTTAATACCGCACCAGATCATTCAAAGGCGTATAGCGCTATCTTCGCCATGTTCTCTCTCCACTATCCAGAGAGTGACATGGCGACGCAACAAAGGCACCGCCCTGCTGACTTTATTAAACACAAGCACACGGTGTTCGAGCTCAGCAATCATCGACCATTCATCACTGTTGATATGGTCGATAAAAGGGTAAATAAGCCAAGGGTTACTCCTCGGCTACCATGGGTTTGCGCTTCGCAACCCGAAGTAAACGCCTAACATAAAGGCGCTAAACACTGCGTGTTAGCGCCTATATTTCACGGCTTTGAACCCCTATACCGAGTGAGCCGGCTCTGGGTGCGCGGGGGTATTAAAACGGTACAGTACCGCAAGCCCCGGTAAAGTGGCGAGCGCCACATACACACCAACATAGATGGCACTGAATGACATCGCTTCGGTAACAATCAATGGGGTTAAGCCACCAAAAATAGACAAGGCAATGTTGTAACCAATACCTAAGCTGGTGGTTTGGTTGGCTGATTGCTGCCATAACAGCGCGGCCAAATTACCGAGAATGATCGCGGCTAGGGTGCTGATGCCCAGCACAGCGAGCGCTTGCCAGATAAAGGTACTGGATCCGAGTAAGGCAAACAGTGGCACTGCGGCGAACAGCATAAATAAGGCGCCGATTTTGAATGCTTGCTGTGGTGAAGAGGTTTTGTCGACGATAAACGACAACACAAACAGCAAGACAACCAGCACGGACGCGTTGATCAGCGCAAGGTTCTCAATGCCCATGGCTTTACCCAAAATGCCACTGGCCAGATTCTGCACATAGAACACCACCGCTCCAAGAATGGAGATACAAAAGACTTTGGCAATGATTTGACGGCTGGAGTGACTCGCCACCGCTTCTGCTTTAGGCAGTTCAGGCAGAGAAAGACGCAAGTACAAGCTAACGATGATGTTGGCAACCCCCACTAGTAGCGGTACTCGCCACCCCCAAGCGCTCATCTCTTCTGCCGTTAAGTAGTGCTCTAAGCTGGCCACAATAAGCAGGGAAATAATCACACCGACAATCGAGCTGGCAACAATCAAGCTACTGACACGTGAACGTTCGGATTGCTTCGCGTCGTAAAGAAGATAATTGATCAAGGTCGGGTATTCACCACCAAAACTAAACGCTTGAATCATTTGGAACAACAAGAAAACCACCACCACGTACTGTCCAACGGTGTCGACAGGGACAAACGCCATTGAGACGGTGGCTATTCCCGTCAGTAAGTTACAAAAAACCAGTGCCCGCTTGCGGCCGTATTTGTCGGCGTAGCGACCGATGACAACACCGCCAAAAGGCCTGACCAAAAAACGTAAGGCAAAAACGCCCCACACCACCAGCTCTGAGTGCTCAATACCTTGGGTGGCGAAAAGCTGGGAAATGTACATCGATATCGATGCGAATACAGCGATATCATAAAACTCCATGGCATTACCAAGGACAGCACTGGTGCGCTGCTTCCAGGTGAGTGACATTCTGTTTTACTCCTCTATAAGTTCTAATTGATTTCCATCGGGGTCTGAACAGAAAAAGTAACGGAAACGACCTAGCCTAGCGTTGTAAATAGTCGTGATGTTGGTGACTTCCGATAATTTTCTATGTAAGGCTTCAAGATCATCGACCCGCAAAGCAAAATGGGTAATGCCCACTGTTTTTAACGCGATCAATGATTCAGGAATTGGGGGTGAAACATCCCCACAAAAATGAAAAAGCTCGATTCTCGAGCCTTGGTTTTCCAACATATGAATGGTGACCTGCTCATCCCGATAACGTCGTTCAAGCTGGTAACCAAACAATGCATAGAAATTTTGGCTGGCGACTAAATCGCTGACCGTTAGCGATACGTGATGAAACTGTCCAGACATGCGACTGTTACTCCATGTTCGACCAGTTTTCTAAAGAAGACTGAATCTGGCTGAGATTCACAGCCTAGTTTGCATTTGATGATATAGAGTCGCCGCGCTTCTTCTGCCTCTTTGCAGCCACGAAGTAGCGCCACCTCGTGTAAGGTTTTCATCTCAAGAAAATAGCGGACGCTGGTGAGCTCATCGTGCGTCAACGTCAGATTGCCGAACACATACGGCTTCTCTTCGTCATAAGTCGACTGAACTGAATTGGCGGCTGACAAGCTATCAATCGGGATCTGTATCTCTTTATCACTCCAGCATTCAAGCGCAAGGTGGTTAACCTTAGGGCGGAACGCAATCGCCTGACTAACCACGTCGCAAGGTAAGGGCGTGATTGGCAAAGAGATAGAGAGGATGTCGAACTGTGAGCCCTGATTGGTGACGATATCGACGCGGTTATGGCTGGCTTTCGCTGACTCACGGAAATTATGCGCTCCTTGGCTGTTCCATAGGTTAATGCCCGGCTTGAGACGCGAATGGAGGTTTTTATACAGCTCGTCGCCCCAATACGCTAGGTGCCATGAGTAGTTGGTCGATACGGTTTTCACCTGCTCTAACTGGGTATCTACCCGAGAAAAAGACACCGTCTGATCGACGCCCATGTACTCAACATAGCGTTTGAATACATGGCACATGGCTTCCATGTCTGGGTTACGTACATCCATGATTTATCAAAACTATCAGCAAAAATAATATGCGTATCATACCCTATGCATTGTGTTTTACTACTAAAAGTAAGGATAAGATGGTTGCGACTGATACGAGTGAGGATCAACAGAGAAAAGTGCACGCCACAGAAAGGAAGTGGTGGTTCACAGCGGTTAAATTTAGAAGCCGATTAAGGTCACCTTGCCTTGCGCCATGTCTTCAAGCTGACAAGAAAAATCGACTCTCTTATCGGCCTCTTTACTGTACAAGGCTTCCAGTTTTTCAAATGCAGAGGGGACAAAGCTGACGTTTTTCAAGCGCAGACTCTTGCGTGAGTTACCGTCAAGAAAGGCCAGCGAGGATTTGTCTAGCACCTGCTGGCAGGTATCGAGGATATCTTTGCTCACCAGCTTGCTGTGCACCGCTCTTTGCAAGTCCTGCTTGCTTATCGCAGCGTTGCAGCGCGCGAATACACAAATCGCATAGATGTCGAGAATCGCGACGGCACGTGGTCTTTGTGTTTCGCCATCTTCGTACACCGCGAGTAGGCACGGGATTTTGCTCTCATCAAACGATTGCTGACGGATATTGTTCAACACTAGGCGATCACTGACTTCCCTTTTCAGCAGCTTTTCCAGTTGGGACAACTTAGGTAAAGCCAGTTCTTTCTGGACACTATTGATGTTGTCTAACGCGCGTTCGCTTTCTTCTGCTCCCTGCACTAAGGGTAAGAGTTTGCGATGCAGCTCTTTGTCATTGAAAGGTTTGGACAACACAAAGCTGGCACCCGCTGCTTTGGCTTGATTGATCTGTACTTGGTCATCGACGGTCGTGATCATGCCCATCTTGACACCCAAGTCGAGTTTTTTGATTTCCTCGATTAAGGTCAGCCCTGTCATATCAGGCATGTACCAATCGGTCAGGACGATTTCGGGCTGCGATTGTTTCACTTGTTCCAGAGCATCAAGAGCACTGTCGGTTTTCTGAATAGACAAACGACGGTAACCAAAATTCTCTAAGGCTCGCCTGACAATTTCTAATGTGGCTTTGCTGTCATCAACAATAAGAATCTTCACAAATCGTATTCTGCTCTTGGACCCGACTGTCTAAATTATAGGCACAATTTGTTATGACAACTAAACTTACACTCTATTGGGATTGAAAAACATGGAATGAGTTCATGGATTTAGCACCTCTCCTCACCACAGAAAATCTCATCGCCCTCGCGGTCGACTTGGGTTTGTTGATCCTGTTGGTATGGTTTGTGATCTTATTGCTGATACTTCGCGAGTTTCGCCACTTCGCCAAAGAGGTGGTCCATGGCAAGAAGAATATGGACGACAATACCTATGAAGTTTGCCAGCAATCTGTTGACAGCGCGTTGAACTACACCGCTGAAAACAATGACACTCTCAATGACCTGATCGTTATCCAGCAAGCTTTAGAAGCGCAGGTTTCACAAATCAAATCCGCGAATCAAGGGGGGCTGAGTGCTGAGGATCAGGAATCCATCGAAGACCTTAACCAAAAACTGAGTAAATCGCACCAGTTGATCAAAAAGCTAAAAGGCGACCTTAGCCGTAGTATCAAAGGGCTTAAAAAGGCAAAAAATAAGCTCCTCCGACAATCGGACACGGTAGAAAGCCTGCAACAAGAGAAAGAGCAGTTAGAGAAACAGTTTGAGCAGCTGGAACAAGAATATGTCGAAATCAGCGAGGCTGGTGGCTTCAACAAACTTGAGCAGGAGTATCAGAACGAAAGGCAACAACTGCTTGGCATTATAGAGACCTATAAGAAAAAAGCCGCAGAGAAAGGCGATCTCGGTGAAGTTAAAGCCCAACTTGAAGCGGTTCAGCAGCAGTTACACCACACTATTAAAGAGAAAGACTTTGTTGAGCAGAAGTATCTCGATTTAATGAAAGAGGCGGAAGATAAAAACCCCTAGCCCAGCCACTGGGTTTGGGATTATTTAACACACATGACATTCAGCAGCGATGTGCCTTTGAGCTGATTGACTTTACCACTATAGAAAAGCCCAGTACGCTCTGCGCCCCAATACGGCAAGTGCATGGGCCACTTGTCGCGTGACATCACCTTTGCATTGAGTAAAGCTTGCCATTCGTTTGCGGTCGCCAAACGCATTCCCATTCGATAGCAAGTTTTATACGCCATCTCATAGTCCATGCGATTCCAAGGCAATTCATGTTCCATATAGAACTGATCGTTCCCAAACATCGCGTAGGGCACTTTGTACTCAACGCCATTGATGATGGTGTGCTGACGAATCGACACCCCTTTTTCCCGTGAGGGCTCTGACTGAGGCTTTGCGGCGGCTTTAGGCTCAGGCTTGCTGGGGGGTGGAAGTATTGTTGTCTTTTGCTGCGCCACTTTCATCGCAGGCGTCGGCTTAGACTTTGTCACTGCGCGTGCCACGCTCGCAGCTTTAACAGCAGGCGCACCTTTGACGATTTCACGTATAAAGGCTTGTTGGTAATTGGGCAACTGTTTGACTTTGGCGAGATCAGCCTTTGCTTCGGAGAACGCTTTGTAAGGCCCGATCAAACAACGATAAGTGTTGCCTTCTTGCTTGGCCCAAATATCGGTACTGATATGTTGATACACTTGCTTCGCTTCAGGCAAAGCCAAGGGTTGGCCAAACACCCCACACTGAATCCAAAAGTAAGACGACTGCCCTTTCGGCTGCTGTTTGCCCCACATCCCTTTACCTATTGGGCAAGCGGCATCTAATACTGGCAAAGAGGCACTGGAAGCTTGAGTCGCATCACAGAGAAATTCTTCAGCGTAGGTCGGGGCGGACAACATAGGCAAAGCGAATACCGCAAAGCTCATCAGTGCTAACAAAGGTCGCTTAGATTTAACAGCCATTCTCGTTCCCATAGTCTAAATTCAAACCCTAAAGTCGGTGTCGCTACCCTAAGGGTATAGTGACATTATTGACGGCTCACTGTTGAGAAAATGTCGATGCAAAAAAAGAGCCGTATTTAGATACGGCTCTGAGTTTAGTGTGAATTTTATAATCAAATCTTAGGCTTGGATCACCCTTTGTAGATTTTCGGGTTAAATACATCACGTAACCAGTCACCCAACAGGTTGATAACTAATACTAATGTTACCAATACGATGCCTGGGAAGGCGGTGATCCACCACGCTCCAGAGAAGATGTAGTTAAAACCAATGCTGATTAGCGCACCCAATGATGGTTGGTCTACAGGTAAACCTAAGCCAAGGAAAGAAAGTGCCGCTTCAGACATGATGGCATTTGCCACCTGTACCGTCGAAATCACTAAGATGGGTGACAGACAGTTGGGTAGAATGTGGCGGAACATGATACGTGGCGCTTTAAAGCCCATCACACGCGCCGCTTCGACATATTCTTTCTTCTTCTCAGCCAATACTGAAGCACGAATAGTTCGCGCGTATTGCGGCCATTCTGCAACACCAATAATCACCACCAACATCACGACAGCATATTGGCTGTAAAAGTCACTACCAAAGCTGGCTTTGAAAATGGCCGATACGATGATGGCGACCATCATGGTAGAAAACGAAAGCTGTACGTCGGCAAAACGCATCAGGAAGCTATCGATACGACCGCCAAAATAACCCGCTGACAAACCAATGATGATACCAAGTACCAGTTGCAGACCTACCGCCAAAAAGCCGATGGTCAGTGACAAACGTGAGCCATAGAGAATGGTCGATAGAATATCACGTCCCTGCTCATCGGTACCCAGTAGGAATCGCTCATCGCCCTCTTCCATCCATGATGGTGGCAGTTCTGAGTCCATAATATCAATCGACGACAAGTCGTATGGGTCAGTGGGTGATAGCACTGGTGCAGCCAAAGCCATCACTAAGAAAAGCATGAACACGGTAAAACTTGCCATCGCGACTTTGTCACGCTTGAAGTAATACAAGAAATCCGATTGTTTAAAACGCTCCCAACGAGAAGGAGCAGTTGCTGTCTGGTTCATGATTATGCTCCTTTACCAGTGAGATTTACGGTCGGGTTGATGACGCCGTATAGCAAGTCAACAATGGTGTTCGTCACGACGAAAATCAGGCCAACGAAGATAACGTAAGCCGTGATTAACGGTGTATCAACACGGTTGATCGCTTCTAGGAAAAGGAAGCCAGTACCCGGCCACTGGAATACTGTCTCAGTCAGAATGGTGTATGCCACCATGGTACCAATTTGTACACCACCCACAGTCAGCACCGGCAACATGGTGTTTTTCAGTGCGTGCTGGTAGTAGATTTTATTCAGCGCTAAGCCTTTCGCTTTACCAAACTTGATGTATTCAGAACTCAGCACTTCCAGCATTTCAGAACGAACCAAGCGAATAAAGAGCGGCAGCATAATAGAGGCGAGCGCAATGCATGGCAGTATTAAGTGTGCTAGGCCATCCAGTGTCAGGTAGCCAGACTCCCAGCCAAATAGGTTCGCTGTTTCGCCTCGACCATAAGATGGTAACCAACCTAGCTCAATCGAGAAAACATACATCAGCATGATGGCGGTTAAGAACACCGGTATCGAGATACCGATACTACTCCCAGCCATGACGAGCTTAGTGAAGAAGCTTTTTGGATGAATCGCCGAGTAAACACCAAGAGGGATCGAGCAGAATACAATGATCAGCGTGGCACCAAATACCAGCTCAAGTGTGGCGACTAATTTATCGAGAATCACTTCAACCGCTGGGCGCTTGAAGAAGTAAGATGTACCTAAATCACCTTGTAGCGCATTGCCAACAAAGCGTGTGTATTTTGTAATGAAGGGATCATTCAGACCTAGATCATCACGTAGTGCTTGACGCTCGGCTTCTGAAACCGACTGACCAACCAACTCACGTAATGGGTCGCCTAAGTTATCCTGAATGGCAAACGCCACTAGACTGATCACAAACATCACTATCAGTGCCTGAAACAGGCGCTTGACCAGAAACGAAAACATTCCTTGCCCCTTTAACTTTCCATGGATTTCAGTCTGCTCAACCAGAAATATTCCGGTGGCATTATCAGTCTGAAAAATGGCACTTAACCCGACTGAAACAAAGCCAAGCACCAAAAAATTAAGTGTGGCACCCGATGAGGGTGCCAGTATTGTTACTTAATTCTGTGCCGGGTTATTTCACCACCAAGTCACCGAAGTAAGGGAAGTTCATGCCGTTGATGATTGGACCAATATCAACGTTACCTTTCGCTGCCCATGATGGATCTTGCCAGTGTAGAGGAACAAATGCCGCTTCGTTGTATAGAATCTCTTCGACTTTCTTCAGCGAGGCACTACGCTTCTTAAGGTCTGTCATTGTGTTCGTTTCTTCAATCAGCTTATCAACTTCAGCGTTTGAATAGTGACCACAGTTGTACTGACCTTTACCTGTTTCAGCGTTACGTGTCATTGCTAGGAACTCAGTGAAGTTACCTGAATCCTCTGTATCTGGGTGCCAGCCGATCAAGAGCATGTCTGCTGCACACTTATCGAACTCAGGCCAGTATTGCGCTTTTGGCATCGTCTTTAGGTCAACCTTGATACCGATTTTAGAGAGCATGGCCGCAGAGGCTTGAGCAATCTTGTCATCGTTCACGTAACGGTTGTTTGGCGACATCATCGTCAGTGAGAAACCGTTCTCATAACCCGCTTCTTTCATCAGCTGTTTTGCTTTCTTGAGATCGTAGCGAGGTTTTAGGTCTGGGTTGTGACCAACGAAACCTACTGGGCTCTGTTGACCCGCGGCGGTTGCTGCGCCCTTCATCACTTTCTTAGTGATGCCTTCGTTGTTAATAGCGTAGGTGATCGCTTGACGAACACGTACATCTTTCAGGGCTGGGTTGCTGTTTTGGTTCATCTGGAACGTGATCACACGCGTACCAGGCATAGTGTAAAGGTCGACACTGTCGGCTTTCTTAATGCGTTTGTAGTCGTTTGGCGCTACTGGCGCAATCATGTCTACATCACCAGATAGAAGAGCGGCAACACGGGTAGCATCTTCTTTGATTGGCACTAGTGTTAGCTTATCTACGTTACCGTTAGAGGCTTTATCCCAGTAATCGTTGAAACGCTCAAACGTGACTTTTACGCCCTGCTCACGTTGCGTGATGATAAAAGGCCCCGTGCCAGACACATGAGTCGATGCGTAAGAGTTACCGTGCTTCACTAGCTCAGCTTTGTCTTTACCATCTTCTGTCTTACCTGAGTAGAACTTGCTGTCCATCGGGAATAGGTAAGTCATGACGTTTTCTACTAGCGGGTAAACGCCATCGGTTTTGACTTCAACGGTATAGTCACCCGTTTTAGTCACAGAAACGATTGGACCGAAGATACCTTTAAAGTCAGGAGATGTCTTTAGACGATCAAATGTCCACACTACATCGTCTGCCGTTAGTACATTCCCTGAGTGAAACTTCACACCTTGGCGGATAGTAAACTGCATTGTTTCGCCATCAAGACGTTTCCAAGATTCAGCCAATCGAGGTTCAAATTCCATTTTCTGATTAAAACGGATAAGTGGATCAAATACCATGTGAGACATTTGCAGTGTACCGCCAGACAGTTGCTCATGCGGATCCAGTGACACTGGGTCGGCATCATAAGCGACGGTAATATCTGCTGCCGCTGCGCCAAAGCTAAGGCCAGCTGCCATTAAAGCCACTGCTAGTTTGCTTTTCATGGTTTTCATTGCATAACTCCTTATGCGGGATTTCTATCCCTAGTTGTTGTATTTGTGTCTGTTTAGTCCCTGATGCTGCTTGTATCAGGAAAGGTCTACGACTTACGCCGTTTTCATTTCTTCTCTTAAGCCCGTGAATTCAGGCATTAGGGAAATCAGTTGTTTGCTGTATTCATGCTGAGGTGATTTAAACAGTTGCTCTGTCGGGGCGACTTCTAACAAGGTTCCCATCTGCATTACACCAACACGGTCACACATCTGACGAATCACAGGCAAGTCGTGGCTGATAAACAGCATGGTTAAATTTAATTCATCTTGCAGATCTTTGAGCAAGTTAAGGATCTGAGCCTGCACTGACACGTCGAGCGCTGACGTCGGTTCATCACAAATAAGCAGACGAGGACGGGTCGCTAATGCGCGAGCAATGGAGATGCGCTGACGCTGCCCGCCTGAAAATTCATGCGGGTACTTCACACCCGCCATTTTTCCGAGGCCTACGTGATCGAGAAGGTCATGCACGATCTGCCTGGTTTCCGTTTCATTACTGGTTAACTGATGGAAACGGATAGGTTCCGCGATGATGTCAAAAATCTTCATGCGCGGATTCATTGAGGTATATGGGTTCTGGAATACCATCTGCATCTGACGACGCAGAGGGCGACGTTCTTTTTCTGATTTCAGCGATGTCAGATCAATCCCTTCAAAGGTGACTTTGCCCGAGTTTGGCTGATACAGACCAGCAATGACCCGCGCAATGGTTGACTTACCCGAACCAGATTCGCCCACCAAACCAAACGTTTCCCCTTCAAAAATTTCGAAGCTGACATTGTTCGATGCTTGAACATACTCACGGCGGCTTTCAAACAGTGAATCTTTAGTGGTAAAGCGAAGATTGACATTCTCAACTGTCAATAATGAGCCAGTGTAATCACGGTGATCCTGGCTTTGACCTAACCAATGGTTCTTAACATCCAATGGTTCCATTTCGTGTGCTTCTTCTATGTAGCTCACGAGTGGGAAGCGATCTAGCTTGATATCAGAGCGTGGTACCGCAGAAATCAGGCTGCGAGTATAGGAATGATCGGGTTCGCCCAGCACTTTGGCTGTAGGGCCAAATTCAACCAGATCACCCCGGTACATCACTGCGACACGGTCTGTCACATTGGAAACCACACCCATATCGTGTGTCACCAACATGCAGCCCACATTGTTCTTAATGCACAATTCGCGAATGAGGCTAAGAATTTGGTCTTGGATTGAAACGTCGAGAGCCGTAGTTGGTTCGTCAGCAATGATCAGGTCAGGCTCACCAGCCAAGGCAATCGCAATAACAACACGCTGACGCATACCGCCAGAAAACTGGTGCGGAAACTGCTTGAGGCGGTTTTCCGGTTGAGGTATCCCCACTTGCTGCATCAGAGATAAAGCGCGCTGATACGCTTCCTCGTCTGTGACCCTCATATTGGCATGAATGGTTTCTTTCAACTGCTGTTCAACAGTAAAAAGTGGGTTCAGTGAGGTCATTGGATCCTGAAAGATAAATCCAATTTTTGAACCTCGTACTTGGCGCATTTCTTCTGCCGATAAACCTGAAATCAGCTCACCATCTAAATAAACTTCACCACTAGCGATGCGGCCAGGTGGGCTAAGTAGATCAATGACGGCATTACCGACCGTTGATTTACCTGCGCCAGACTCACCCACAACGCCGACAATTTCTCCACGCTCAATATTGAACGATAGAGATTTAACCGCGGCATGCACACCGTGGCGTGATGGGTATTCGATACGAAGATTTTTAACTTCTAAAAGTGACATTACCAGACCTCTACTGCTTTGGCAGTTTTCTGCCCTGTCTGAAAAGTGAATCCATTCAAGCCAGCCTGATCACCCAATCAAGTGAAGCAAAATTGGGGACACGGTTCTGGCAATTTACAAGGTCATCAATTTGGCAAAAAATTCACAGAAAAGCAACAAACATAGAATAAAAAGTCGAGTTTGAACAAATACCAAGCAGCTTATGAAAATAAGTATGCAATTGAGTTATATCATCAGTTGGTCATACCTGTTGTTAATGGAGAACAAAACGCTTTATTTGTAAGTCCTCAAGGTTATAAGCCAGACGTTGACGTTATAAGAGCAAGAGAATAAAAATTCACAAAAAACACAACCAAACTATTTAACAAAATAAAAACATAAAGCTGCTATTAAACAGATAATCAGTAACTTAATCTATATATTCCATCAATAGTAAAACTTTAGTTCAGATTTATGATAAATCAACAGCAAAAATTACCATCAATAAACCCTATTCACTACAGCCATAAAAAGTGAGGTTTCTGCTTAACTATCTCTTTCAGGGGTAGACAATATGACGCTTGGCTAGCGGCGTTGTGCGAGCAAAATACTGAGCGTTCAAGGCTGAATAATCAACGCAGTGAGCATCATGAAGACGGATAAAGGTCGTTAAGAACGGCCGTTCCACTCTTTGCTTCACTACTCGCGAGGCCTTGTTGAGATGAGGTAAGGGAAGGACTAAATACGTCTTCCTGAGCGTTGAGCACGAAAAAAGGCACCCTAAAAACGAAAAAACCCCAGTCTTTCGACTGGGGTTTTCTCTAATAGTGGTCGTGAAGAGCCAATTCAATGAACAGGCGAACCCCCGACCCATTCTTACGTTAGAAAACTAACCTAAGAAAAGGATAAGTGGTCGGTGAAGAGGGATTCGAACCCCCGACCCTCTGGTCCCAAACCAGATGCGCTACCAAGCTGCGCTATTCACCGACAAGTTATTTTTTTACTTGGTTTACGTTATAGAGGGTCAACCCTCTGGTCTCGCTTATTCCAAGAGCCGAGATGCGCTACAAACACGCTATTCATCGAGCAAATAATGGGGTGGCTAACGGGACTTGAACCCGCGACAACTGGAATCACAATCCAGGGCTCTACCAACTGAGCTATAGCCACCATCAATTCTTGTGTCTACCGCTCTAAAAGCCATAAACGAAAAGTGGTCGGTGAAGAGGGATTCGAACCCCCGACCCTCTGGTCCCAAACCAGATGCGCTACCAAGCTGCGCTATTCACCGACAAGTTATTTTTTTACTTGGTTTACGTTATAGAGGGCCAACCCTCTGGTCCCGCTTATTCCAAGAGCCGGGATGCGCTACAAACACGCTATTCACCGACAAGTTATTTTTTTACTTGGTTTACGTTATAGAGGGTCAACCCTCTGGTCCCGCTTATTCCAAGAGCCGAGATACGCTACGAACACGCTATTCAACGACTTATGTTTTATCTCGATAATGAATCAAGAATGGAGACAATGCCACCAGAATAATGGGGTGGCTAACGGGACTTGAACCCGCGACAACTGGAATCACAATCCAGGGCTCTACCAACTGAGCTATAGCCACCATTATATATGCCAATTAACTTACCTTAGTAAGCGTCCGGATGGCGCGCCCGAAAGGATTCGAACCTTCGACCTTTGGCTCCGGAGGCCAACGCTCTATCCAGCTGAGCTACGGGCGCATGCCCTATCGGCGGAGTGGAATAATACGGATATCACACTAGGCCGTCTAGTACTTTTTACACTTTTTTTTATCGTTTGACGCCTTTTTGGGCAATTAAAGTGTGATAAACCCCTATTTCCGATTAGATAACCCTATGGAAGCGGTTAACTTGTTGTTTATTGCAACAAGTTATCAGGATATAATCACCCAATATTTACATTGATTTAACAGCAAAACGCTGTCGATCAAGCCACACTCTAATAATAGGTAAGCACGAACTTACCTTCAGGAATGTAAAGTGAGTTTAATGGATATGTCTCGAAAAATCTTAACCGCTTTGGCCGCTGCGATCACTTTTTCTAGCGCCTCTTTTGCAGCTAATGTCAGCCAAGAAGACTACGATGCGATTGCAGAACGCATTAAACCTGTTGGTGGTGTTTATCTGGCTGGCGCTGAGCCAGTAAAAGCTGAGCCAACTGGCCCACGTGATGGTGCAACGGTTTACGGCACATTTTGTATCGCTTGTCACGCATCAGGGGTAAGCGGCGCACCAAAAACAGGTAACGCTGGTGACTGGGGCCCGCGTATTGCGCAAGGTAAAGACGTGCTGAAGGACCACGCCATCAACGGCTTCAATGCCATGCCAGCGAAAGGCTCTTGTATGGATTGTTCAGATGACGAAATCGTTGCTGCCATTGAGCACATGATTGCGGGTCTGTAATCCCTCATTAATATAAAAGAAGGGCTTGGTTTTCACCAAGCCCTTCTTTTTCTGTTCAACAAAAATAACCGCTATTTTTTGTTGAACATTGCACGAATATTCGCAATGTGTGCCTGCCCTTTAGCCATACGCTCTTCTTGCGTTTGTGGCTTTTTATTGACTTCCCATTCCACGTCATCAAACGGTAATTCATCAAGGAAGCGACTTTGAGTCGGCTTGATTAACTCACCAAACTGACGACGCTCTTTACACATGGTAAAGGTCAACTCACGCTGGGCTCGGGTGATCCCGACGTACATCAAACGGCGCTCTTCCTCAACATTGTCTTCATCGATGCTGGTCTGGTGAGGCAGAATCCCCTCCTCCGAACCAATCAAGTAAACATAAGGGAACTCTAGGCCTTTGGAAGCATGTAGGGTCATCAATTGTACCGCATCGCTGTCATCATCTTCTTCACCACGTTCCATCATGTCACGTAGTGTTAAACGTTGAACCACTTCTTTAATGGTCTTCTCTTCCTGATCATAATTATCCCCTTCTAAATCAGCGACAATCCAGGAATAGAGATCGGAGACGTTTTTCATCCGCATTTCGGCCGCTTTCGGGCTCGCAGAGGTTTCATACAGCCAGTCTTCATAATTGATATCACGCACCAATGAACGCACGGCTTCGACTGTGTCTCCGCGCTCGGCCTGATCCGCTATCTTGACTAACCACTGGCTAAAGCGGCGTAAGTTTTCTAACCCACGGCCAGACAAATGTTGCTCCAGACCAATTTCAAAACTGCATTCAAACAGACTTTTACCACGCATATTGGCGTAACTACCCAGTTTTTCCAGTGTTACTGGGCCAATCTCACGCCGAGGCGTGTTCACAATGCGCAAAAATGCGTTGTCATCATCAGGGTTCACCAACACTCGTAAATACGCCATGATGTCTTTGATTTCCGCACGAGCAAAAAACGAGGTACCGCCAGAGAGCTTGTAAGGCACTCGGTTTTGCATCAGAGATTTTTCAATCAGCCGAGACTGATGGTTACCACGATACAAAATAGCGTAGTCGCGGTAATCGGTTCGGTTAAGAAACTTATGTGCAATCAGCTCACCTGTCACCCGCTCCGCTTCGTGTTCTTCATCTTTCGCCAGTAATACTTTAAGCTTTTCGCCATCCGGTATTTCAGAAAACAGCGACTTTTCATACACGTGCGGGTTGTTGGCAATCAGTATATTGGCAGCACGCAAAATTCGGCTGGTAGAACGATAGTTTTGCTCCAGCTTTATCAAACGAAGGCTTGGATAATCTTCACCCAACAGCACCAAGTTCTGGGGTTTCGCACCACGCCAAGAATAGATTGACTGGTCATCATCCCCTACCACTGTCAGGCGACCCCGCTCGCCAACAATCAGTTTGACCAACTCGTACTGGCTGGTGTTGGTATCCTGATACTCATCGACCAATAAATAGCGAATACGATTCTGCCAACGCTGACGGACGTCTTGATTGGTGCGCAGCAGCAGAACCGGCAAAGCGATTAAGTCATCAAAGTCGAGTGCATTGTAAGCTTTCATCTGTTTCTGATACATGTCGAAACAGAAGGCAAACAGTTGCTGCTGTTCACCTTGAGCATATGCTTTTGCCTGCTCCGGAGTCAGCATGTCATTTTTCCAGTTGGAAATGGTACTCAGCAGCTGGCGTAGTAAATCTTTATCGCCATCGAGCTGTTTCTCAGTCAGCTCTTTCAATAGTGCTAACTGATCTTGGTCGTCAAACAGAGAAAAGCCCGACTTTAACCCCAATGCCTTGTATTCACGTTTAATAATGTTGAGGCCTAAGGTGTGGAACGTCGATACCATCAAGCCTTTCGATTCGTTCTTGCCAAGCGTCTGACCAACACGTTCTTTCATTTCACGCGCCGCTTTATTGGTGAACGTCACCGCTGCGATGTTACGAGCTTTATAACCACACTGCTGAACCAGATACGCAATCTTGTTGGTAATAACACGTGTTTTACCCGATCCCGCTCCCGCTAGAACCAAACAGGGTCCTGATACGTACTTAACGGCTTCGTCTTGATTGGGGTTCAGCTTCATAGAGGTCTCTGAGGTCAAAATTTATGGCGCCTATAATAATGGTGCAATAGATCGATTGCTATGTTTAATCGTAGTGCAGCCACTCCGGCTAAAAGGATCTCATTGGTTGTAAATTTATCTAATTAATAAAATGTTTTTATTGCACTAGTGTGCAGCTATCGGGCTATAATGAATGAACGTTCATTCATTGAAAGTGAGACTATGTCTAGTAACACATCAATAGATAAGCACGAGCAGATCCTCACAGCCGCTGAAAAGCTAATTGCAGAGTCAGGTTTTCAAGGCCTTTCGATGCACAAGCTGGCAAAAGAGGCAGGGGTGGCTGCAGGTACTATCTATCGTTATTTCTCAGATAAAGAGCATCTCCTGGATGAAGTGCGTTTAAACGTCGCCGAACGAATCGCAACTGCCGTTCAAGCTGACGTCAACGACGATATGCCCTTGAAAACACGCTATCGCACTATGTGGTTAAACATCTGGAACCTTGCAGGTTCGAATATGGAAACCCTGAGCAATCGCGTTCAATATGAATCTCTTCCCTGTGCAAACAAGCGAAAAACTCGGGAACTTGAGCGACAAATGTTTGCCAAAGTGGATCGGTTGTTTAATCAAGGAAAGGAACAAGGGATTTTTAAACCTCTCGACAATGAGATTCTTTCAGGGCTGAGTTTTGAAGCCAGTGTTGCACTGGCTCGCAAACATGCTTTGGGATACTACCAGCTGGATGACGTCGCTTTAGAAGCCGCCATCGAAGCTAGCTGGGATGCAATCATTCAACACTAACTTGGAGTTCTGATCAGAATGAAAAAGTGGACTTTCTTTATGTTGCTTATCGCAATACTGCTGTTTGGTAGCGTGATAGGCTTCAATCTATTCAAGCAACAGAAGATAGCCGAATATTTGGCTAATCGCCCAGAACCTGAGTTTCCGGTGACCGTAACGGAAGTACAACCTGTTGATTGGGTTCCTGTCATCGAAGCGATCGGTTTCATTGAACCGAACCAAGGTGTCACTGTAGCCAATGAAACAGCGGGGGTGATTGATAAAATTACTTTCGATTCAGGTACCGTCGTTGAAGAAGGTCAGCCTCTTGTTCTACTCGACTCTGAAGTAGAAAAAGCTGATCTGAAGAGCTCGCAGGCCAAACTACCAGCAGCACAGGCTAAGTATAAACGCTACCAAGGTCTATATAAGAAAGGCTCAGTATCGAAAGAAGCCTTTGATGACGCCGAAGCGAACTACTTCTCGCTTAAAGCCGATATTGAAAGCTTAAAAGCGACCATCGACCGTCGTGAAATCAAAGCCCCTTTCGCAGGCGTCGTTGGTATTCGTAACGTTTACCTAGGTCAATACCTACAAGCAGGTACGGACATTGTTCGCCTAGAAGACACCAGTGTTATGCGTTTGCGCTTCACTGTGCCTCAGACTGACATTTCCCGCATCAAACTCGATCAGCAAGTCGATATCTTCGTTGATGCTTACCCTGAGACACCATTTGAAGGCTCAATCACCGCGATTGAACCTGCAGTTAACGTCCAAAGTGGTCTGATCCAGGTTCAAGCTGACATTCCAAACAGCGATGGCAAGCTCCGTAGCGGTATGTTCGCGCGTGCCAATATCATTTTGCCAACGCTCGAAAATCAGGTAACCCTGCCGCAAACCGCCATTACCTTCACACTTTATGGGGACAATGTTTACATCATCTCTGAAGAGAATGGTGAAAAACGCGTTAAGCAACATGTGGTTAAAGTGGGCGAACGAGTGAAAGACATTGCTCACATCCTCGATGGCGTTAAACCTGGTGATTTTGTCGTGACATCTGGTCAGGTTCGTCTAAGCAATGACGCGAAAGTTCGTGTAGTAGAAAGCGATGCGACTACTCCACCAGCTGAAACACCTATGCTGTAATTGGAGGCCTCATGCGCTTTACTGATGTTTTTATTAAACGTCCAGTTTTAGCGGTATCGATCAGTTTTTTGATCGCCTTGCTTGGTTTGCAAGCGGTGTTCAAGATGCAGGTCCGAGAATACCCTGAAATGACAAATACGGTAGTAACGGTCACCACCAGTTACTACGGCGCCAGTGCCGACCTTATCCAAGGCTTTATTACTCAGCCTCTGGAACAGGCTGTCGCTCAGGCTGACAATATTGATTACATGACGTCCTCGTCAGTACTCGGTACATCGACCATTACCGTTAACATGAAGTTGAACACTGACCCGAATGCCGCCTTGTCTGACATTCTGGCTAAGACCAACTCGGTTCGCTCTCAACTTCCAAAAGAAGCCGAAGACCCAACTGTAACTATGTCGACGGGTTCTACAACAGCGGTGCTCTACATCGGCTTTACCAGTGATGAGCTTTCATCAAGCCAGATAACAGACTACCTAGAGCGTGTCATCAACCCGCAGCTGTTCACTGTTAACGGTGTCTCTAAGGTTGACCTCTATGGTGGTATGAAATACGCGCTGCGTATTTGGCTAGACCCTGCCAAAATGGCAGCACTGGGTAAAACGGCTACTGATGTCATGAACGTGCTAAATGCCAACAACTACCAGTCAGCGGCTGGTCAGGCTGTCGGTGAGTTCGTTCTGTATAACGGTAGCGCTGATACTCAGGTCTCTAACGTCGAAGAGCTGAAGAACCTTGTTGTTAGCTCTGACGAAGGTGATGTCACTCGCCTTAGCGATATCGCAAAAGTCACCCTTGAGAAGAGCCACGATGTCTACCGTGCAAGTGCCAATGGTAAAGAAGCGGTCGTGGTGGCGATCAACGCGGCGCCAAGTGCGAACCCAATCAACATCGCAGCGGATGTCCTTGATCTGTTACCTCAACTAGAGCGTAACCTGCCAAGTAACATCGACATGAACGTGATGTATGACTCGACCATCGCTATTAATGAGTCGATCAACGAGGTTATCAAGACCATCGCTGAAGCGGCACTGATTGTCTTGATCGTAATTACGCTGTTCCTAGGTTCTTTCCGTGCAGTTATGATCCCTATAGTTACCATCCCGCTATCTCTGATTGGTGTGGCGATGGTGATGCAAGCGATGGGCTTCTCATGGAACCTGATGACGCTACTGGCGATGGTATTGGCCATCGGTCTGGTGGTAGATGATGCGATCGTTGTTCTAGAGAACGTCGACCGACACATCAAGCTGGGAGAGTCACCTTTCCGTGCAGCCATTATCGGTACACGTGAAATCGCGGTGCCAGTTATCGCCATGACTCTAACGCTGGGTGCAGTATACGCACCGATTGCCTTGATGGGTGGTATTACTGGCTCACTATTTAAAGAGTTTGCCCTCACCCTCGCAGGTTCGGTATTCGTATCCGGTATCGTCGCTCTGACACTATCACCTATGATGTGTTCGAAGATGCTGAAGGCTAATGAAACGCCAAACAAATTCGAACAGAAGGTACATAGTGTCTTAGATGGCATGACCAGCCGTTACGAGCGTATGCTGGGTGCGGTCATGAAGCACCGCCCTGTGGTGATTGGTTTTGCTCTCATAGTGTTTGCTAGCTTGCCGATGCTGTTCAAGTTCATCCCAAGCGAATTGGCACCGTCGGAAGATAAAGGGGTAGTCATGCTGATGGGTACTGCTCCATCGAATGCCAACCTCGACTTCATGCAAAACACCATGAATGACGTTAACCGGATTCTGTCTGACCAACCAGAAGTCGCGTACGCGCAGGTGTTTACTGGTGTGCCTAACTCGAACCAAGCCTTTGGTATCGCGTCTATGGTGCCATGGAGTGAGCGTGAAGCGAGCCAGTCTGAAGTTGCCAACCGCGTGACAGGTTTAGTCAGCCATGTTCCTGGAATGGCAGTGACAGCATTCCAGATGCCGGAACTTCCAGGTGCAGGTTCAGGTCTTCCAGTTCAATTCGTGATCACCACACCTAACGCGTTCGAAAGCTTGTTCACTATCGCCACCGATATTCTTGGTGACGTAAAGTCTAACCCGATGTTTGTTTATTCTGAGCTGGATCTGAACTACGACTCAGCGACAATGAAGATCAACATCGACAAGGACAAAGCGGGGGCATATGGCGTAACAATGCAAGACATTGGTACCACGCTGAGCACTATGATGTCTGATGGTTACGTCAACCGAATTGACCTTAATGGTCGTTCGTATGAAGTAATCCCTCAGGTTGAGCGAAAATGGCGTCTAAACCCAGAATCGATGAACAACTACTACGTGCGTGCTGCAGATGACCGTGCGGTTCCTCTGGGTAGCTTGATCACCATTGATGTTGTCGCTGAGCCACGCTCACTGCCACACTTCAACCAGCTTAACTCTGCCACCATTGGTGCTGTACCTGCACCAGGTACAGCCATGGGTGATGCTGTCAACTGGCTAGAAAATATTGCGACTGAAAAACTGCCAAACGGTTACAATCATGATTACATGGGTGAAGCTCGCCAGTATGTCACAGAAGGGAGTGCGCTTTACGCGACCTTTGGTCTAGCACTAGCGATTATCTTCTTAGTTCTGGCAATTCAGTTTGAGTCTCTCAAAGACCCAATCGTCATCATGGTTTCCGTACCATTAGCAATCTGTGGCGCTTTAATCGCTCTAGCGTGGGGGGCAGCTTCAATGAACATCTACTCTCAGGTCGGTCTGATCACCTTGGTTGGTCTGATTACCAAGCACGGTATCTTGATCTGTGAAGTGGCCAAAGAAGAGCAGTTGCACAATAAACTAGGTAAGACAGAAGCGGTCATGGAAGCGGCGAAAGTTCGTCTACGCCCTATCCTGATGACGACTGCTGCGATGATTGCAGGTCTTATCCCACTGATGTATGCAACAGGCGCAGGCGCAGCTCAGCGCTTCAGTATCGGTATCGTTATCGTTGCTGGTCTGGCGATTGGTACTCTGTTTACCCTGTTCGTACTGCCGGTTATCTACAGCTACCTAGCTGAGAAACACAAGCCACTACCGGTGTTTGTTGAAGACAAGGACCTGGAAAAACTGGCTCGTGTTGACGAAGCAAAAGCCGCACAGCGTCAGCTGTCTGACAACAGCTAAACTCAACGTTTGCCAAAAGGCCACTTCGGTGGCCTTTTTTATTGGTCACTATTTGTCGTTAGTCGCTTCGAATTTTTGCTATCGAAGTAGCGACTTTCCCGTATCAATTACATAGAATACCAACAATAAGAGACAGGAGTTTTCGTCACATGTTTGACCCAAAGAAACTAGAACAAATTGCTAAACAGATACATGACTCAATGCCAACACCAGTGAAAGAGCTTGGTGCAGACGTTGACCAGAAAGTACGCCAAGTCATCCAAGGCCAACTGAACAAACTCGATGTCGTGAGCCGCGAAGAGTTTGATGTTCAAACTCAGGTATTGCTACGTACTCGCCAAAAACTGACCGAAATGGAGCAGAAATTGGCTGAACTGGAAGAGAAGCTAGCAGACAAGTAAGCTGAACCGCGAGAGAACCCTGAGGGCTGACGTGATAACGTCGGCCCTTTTTGTTTTCATGCATGTCACCCCCAGAACGAGGAACAAGTGAGTTGGGGATCTCTTACA
>NZ_JAPPTP010000003.1:0-305793 GCF_027587155.1 Vibrio sp. T11.5 | reverse complement strand
ATCAATGACTGCGCGACATAGAGTAGCGACGTTGGGCCTTTAAACACCTCCACTTACTGGAGAGCAATTGGGCCTGCCCAAGGCTGTCAGTTCCAACCCGTTAGGTAAAGTAATGACAAGCCGTCATAGTCATTGAGGGTTTTTGTCTGGAAACCACGGAGGCTGAAAAGACGGTAAGCAGCGCTGGTGCATATCAATGTCTAAAATGTCGAATAACCGGCTTGATGTCACTGGCATTGACGGTTAAAAACTGACGACAATTCAATCAGATCAAACCTATCTCACATACCCATAGTCAAAACCTCTTTAGAATGGCTCCACCATAACAACCATCTTCTTTCAAGGAGTGAAAGTATGAAATTGCAGTGGCTCGCTTTTGTCGCCCTTGTATTACTTCCCTTTACGACTTATGCCGCCAACAGCCCTCAAGAAACGTTACCCTTAACTCAATCTACCATCGGCTATGTGGCCATCCTGATTTTCACTTGTGCCTATGCGCTGGTGATGCTGGAAGAATACCTCTCGCTTCGAAAGTCCAAACCTGTCCTACTAGCGGCGGGCCTCATCTGGGCCATGATTGGTTACGTCTACTCGCAACATGGTCATATCGAAGTCGCCAAATCAGCACTGGAACACAACCTACTCGAGTACGCAGAGTTATTGCTGTTCTTACTGGTGGCCATGACCTATATCAGCGCGATGGAAGAGCGGCGGCTGTTCGATGCGTTGCAAGCGTGGATGGTCGGAAAAGGTTTTAATTACAAGTCGTTGTTTTGGTTGACCGGTATTCTGGCGTTCTTTATTTCTCCGATTGCCGACAACCTGACTACGGCTTTGTTGATGTGTGCGGTTGTGATGAAAGTCGCGGGAGACAACCCTAAATTTATCAATCTGGCGTGTATTAATATTGTGGTCGCGGCCAACGCTGGCGGGGCCTTCAGTCCATTTGGTGATATCACAACATTGATGGTGTGGCAGGCAGGTTATGTTTCCTTCTCTGAGTTTATGCCTTTGTTCTTGCCTTCCATTGCCAACTACGTTGTCCCTGCCATCATCATGTCGATGTTTGTGCCAAGTACGACACCGAATGTCGTCCACCAGCATGTAGAGTTAAAACGTGGTGCCCGCCGGATTGTCGGGTTGTTTATACTGACAATTGCGACTGCAGTTGCGTTCCATGCAGTGCTGCATTTCCCACCTGTCATTGGCATGATGATGGGGCTGGCTTATCTACAGTTTTTCGGGTTTTTCTTGCGTAAGACTCTTAAAGCATCACTCCATAAGAAAGCAGCCCTTGCGATTGCCAATCGTGATGACACGGCGCTGAAACGGCTCGGCTCGGTTGTCCCGTTCGATGTGTTTAGACGAGTCTCTCATGCCGAGTGGGACACGTTACTCTTCTTCTATGGGGTGGTGATGTGCGTCGGCGGCTTGAGCTTACTCGGCTACTTAGGATTGGTTTCTGAGGTAATGTACACCCAGTGGGATCCGATCTGGGCCAATGTTATGGTGGGGATCTTGTCTGCTATTGTCGATAACATCCCGGTGATGTTTGCCGTGCTAACCATGGAACCAACGATGTCGATGGGTAACTGGCTATTGGTCACGCTGACCGCAGGTGTTGGTGGTAGTTTGCTCTCCATTGGCTCTGCGGCCGGGGTTGCGCTTATGGGAGCCGCGCATGGCAAGTATACCTTCTTTGGCCATCTCAAATGGGCCCCCGTCATAGCCATAGGCTACGCCGTGAGTATTGCCCTCCATTTAATGCTCAATTCAGCGTTGTTCTAAATTTCCTGAGCATTATTCAATGCAAAGAGGACAGCCCGAAGGCTGTCCTTTTCAATGGCCGATTCACCCGTTATCGTTAATCCAATCGTCTCTGCCACACACTAGCAAGCTGGTATCTTGCACAAACACTGCACGTCAGTGCTTCATTATCACCATGAATGCGCATAACGATGTCTTCACGTTTTTCTTTGGAGTTATTGCGCATGGTTATGGTCAGGAAATTATCGTCGACCTCAAAAGATTTAATGACATCGGGCGCACCCACTCGGCTGATCGTGACCATCGCATCTTTGAACATCAATAAATCTTGGGTATACAGATTTTCATATACCCCTTCAAACTCATAGGTTTGCTTGTTGATCATTCGATCAAGTTTTTCTTCAAAACACCCTTGCAGCAAAAGCATTACTAGCAAGGAAAATATTCCTTTTTCTAACCGCATTACTCAGGTTCCCAATGCTCTATTTTTAACAATGCTGCTTTCCGTTCCAGCCCGCCCGCATAGCCGGTTAACTTACCGCTCTTACCAATCACCCTATGGCATGGGACAATCACAGATATCGGGTTCTTACCGTTTGCCAACCCCACCGCTCTCACGGCTTTTGGGTTACCAATCGCATCGGCCAACTGCTGGTAACTCCAAGTCTCGCCAAAAGGTATGGTTGTTAATGCTTTCCACACCTGCTGCTGAAATACCGTTCCTTGTGCTGCTAGTGGGAGATCAAATGCCTGTCGATGGCCAGCAAAATACTCGTCTAACTGCTTGATTGCTTTAATAAGTATAGGATGTTCTTTATCGTTTTTGCCTAACTTTTCAGGTTGTGTGGTCTGAGTCTCAAACCAAGCCCCCAACAGACCTTGCTCATTGGCCTGAATCGTCATCTGCCCAAGCGGTGTTTTTAAATAGGTGTAACTCTTGTTCATGCGTGACTCCAGCAATGGAATGTGGCATAACTCCCCCATGGAGATACGCGTTCAGCATCCAGTTCAGGGAACTGATGCAGGGCTTTTTTTACGACCAAATCACCATCTAGGAAGCAATTGGGATCAGAGGCTCCTCTCAACCGTGCGTAATTGACCGTCCATGGACCAATGCCTTTGACATCAAGCCATTGTTCTAGACTCGCTTCGGGGTTTTCTACCATAAACTGCGCAAAACGGGCCAATGTCTCTTTGCGGCTTTGCGGCATACGTAAAAAAGATAAATCAGCAAGGGCCACTTCCTGTGGTGTGGGGAAATGTGTCACACCTCTAGGTTGTAAGGTTTTAACAAGTAAATTGAGTTGCCCTATGGCGGCCTTGATCGACACTTGTTGGCCCAAAATGGCACGAACACCGCCTTCCCAAGTGTTCCAGACTCCAGGAATACGAATTCCACTACGCAATATTAGGTTTGGATTGATCGCATTCAATGTCTGTTCAATGGTCAAGATATCCGTATCAAGGTCAAACACTCTGCGCAATTGATTCACTAAGGCTTTGAGGCGTCGGGTATCAGACAACTCAAACTCAACGCGCATAATTCCGGGCTTAAGATAGCGAATCGAACACCAACCGTTCGCCCCTTCAATCTCAAACTTTCTCTGATAACGTTCATCGCTAACATGCTCTAATCCGTCAATAGCTCGCAGGCGGTAAAAATCCAGCATGTGTTGCCAATCTAAAGGTCCTTTAAACGCGAGGTCGATGTAGCTACTTTCTACCACAGACACAGCCTGATCTTTTCTGACCTGAGTCGGGGTCAGCTTAATAACCTGCTTAAATGCATCATTGAATCGACGTACGCTGTTGAACCCACTCGCGAACGCAATATCCGTCACCGACATGGAACTGGAATGAAGCAGTTGTTTAGCAAACATCAACTGATGGTAAAGCGCGTACTGTTTTGGTGCCATCCCAAGATGGTCTTGAAACAACTGTCTCAAATAGCGATCGCTAATGCCAAGACGTTCGGCCAACTCAACCAAGCTAGACGTTTGTAACTCGCCTTGCTCAATCATTTTCAAAGCACGAAGAAACGTCGTTTCCACCCCTTTCCAAGCCCAAGAACTTGGCGTACTGTCTGGGCGACAACGCAAACAAGGCCGATAACCCGCTTGAAGCGCCTGCGCTTTTTCGACGAAGTACTCAACATTTTCTTCTTTGGGTAAGTTGGCGGGGCATATGGGTCGACAAAAAATACCTGTGGTTTTTACCGCCACATAGAAACGGCCATCGAAACGTGCATCTCTGGCCTGACGAGCACTTTGACACTCTTGCAATGATATGGATGACAATCCGTTCACACTCTTCTTCCCGACATCTTTCAAACTCTTACCGCGAGTCTAATCGGCTCACTTTTTAATACTAGCCATTTTCGGAAGTTAATCGAATTTGCTATCAGTTTAAACTCTTCTAGAGTTAGAATGCAGTCGATACAAATAATAAGGAAGTTGGCTATGAATCTGCACACTTGCACTATAGTGCTAAAAGATAATCTCACCCTAACGTATGACAACGTCGAACAGAGCCTAAACGTCATTGAACAGCATGGCCAGTCAGCAATCAATACTATATTGATTGATGCGACAGATGGTCAGACTATACGCTCTTATCACAATCTCTCGATTGAGGAGTCGATTGAAAGCCTGATGGACTTGTAATATGTAATGTCACTTCAGGAACGCTCCTTCAATCACACAAATAAGTGGACGCAACCTTCATTCATTGATTCAATTTATGTAAACAGTGGATTGAAGGAATACAAAACACATGAAATTGCTGCTGGTTGAAGATGATACTGAGATTGCTGAGTTCATACATAAAGGCTTAACAGAACAAGGCCACTCTCTTTGTCACGAACCTGATGCGAAAACCGGACTCGTTCGCGCCGCGAGCGAGTCTTTCGATGTCATCATTTTTGACCGCATGCTGCCTAGCATGGATGGCATTGACGCCATACGCGTACTCAGACAAAGCCAGGTGCATTCTCCGATTCTTATCCTTACTGCAAAAGACAGCATTGGTGATCGCGTTGCTGGCCTTGAAGCTGGTGCCGATGACTATATGGTTAAACCTTTTGCCTTCGAAGAGTTAAATGCTCGCGTCAAAGCACTAGCACGCCGCCAGCCCGTCAACCCAACCTCTACTCAGCTAACCGCTGGCCCTCTCACGTTGGATAAAATCAGCCGCAAAGTGAGTCATTCAGGTCAAGAACTCGATCTTCTGCCACGCGAGTACCAGATTCTGGAATTGCTGATGGTCAATCAAGGTGAGTTGGTCACCCGGACTATGTTGCTGGAACAAGTTTGGGGCTTTCAGTTTGACCCCAATACCAGTTTGGTCCAAACCCATGTTAGCCGTCTAAGACACAAAGTCGATAAAGCCTTCAATACTGAACTGATTAAAACGGTGCGCGGAGCTGGCTATGTCCTCTCGTTCTAAGCCTGCTGTTGCCAACATTTGGCGTTCCTCTGTTTTCAGATACACACTCACTTCTTCTGCACTGTTCTTTGTTTCAGCGCTGATCCTATTGGGTATTATCGGTGGCACATTTTTATACAATACCAACCAGTTGGATAAGCAAGAGCAAAGCGATACCTATCAATGGTTGGTAGAAGAAACGACAGAAAATGGCTTAGATTGGCTGATCGAAGAGCTTGATATGGATTTCGAAGATCTCAATGACCCAGAATTTTGGCATGAGAGAATGCAACGAAATCAGTATGTGGTTTATCTTAGAGCACACGGTAAAGATTATGGCTTTACACCACTGAGCGAGTCGCCCTCTGGATGGCACTGGTACACTTTCGATGTTTCTCACTTTGATGAAGAAGATCAGCTAATTGACGCGGTGTATGAGATCAGAACACTGCAACACAAGCTCAATAGTGATTTTGTTCTGGTGGTCGGAGCCAGCACCAGCTTAGATTACCGATCGATTCTCGAAACTATGTCTGAAGGGTTAATTTGGGTCTGTGTGACGGCGTTGCCGTTATCCGTATTGATCGCTTATCTACTCAGTCGAAAAGTATACCAACGCCTTGATGATCTCTCAGACAATCTGGAGACCATTAGCAGCACCCATCACACTGAGCGGTTGCCTGTCTCCACAAATACTGATGAATTCGATCGTTTGTCTGAAAACATTAATCAAATGCTGGAGAGGATAGAGCACCTCAACACCAATATCGAAGACGTTACGGTCGGTATCGCACATGATTTAAAAACGCCACTGACTCGACTCGCGAATCAATTACAGCTGATGCAGATGGACAGTGACGGGGCTGAACAACACATAGAAAAAGCCCAATCGCAAGTCGCCGCTATGTTAAAAACCTTTAACAGCTTACTCCGCCTGAGTGAGATTGACTCGGGCAAGCGCAAATCTCATTTTACCGATATCAACCTTTCTGAGTTGATTGAAAATCTCGTCGACAGTTATCAACCGGTTTTTGAGGATCATAATCTACAACTCACCAGTGCCATTGTGCCCGCAATCAGCGTTTCGGGTGATGCAGAATTACTCAATCAGATGATGATCAATTTGTTCGAAAACAACGTAAAGTACAGCAAAAACAACGGTCAGGTCTGGGTACACCTTCAACCTTCAGAATCGGGAGTGGTCCTCCAGTTAGGTGATAACGGCCCGGGCATCGCTGATCAACACAGACAGCGGATCTTTGAACGTTTTTATACCGCTGACCTCAGCCGCAGCGACGCCAGCAATGGGTTGGGACTCAGTTTGGTGCAAAGTATCGTTCATCTTCATGGTGCCTCCATCACTCTATTACCTGACACGCCAGGGACAGTATTTAACATCCAATTTTCCACTAACCATACAAATTTGTATGGTTAGTGCCTGAGATATGTAAACCAAAGTCATACACCAGATACTTATACTCCTTTCTGGCCTCATGGAAAGGAGTATTCGCCCGTGTCGAAGTTTTACCCAATCTCGACGTTAATAGTGACTAGCGCTTTGTTCACTGTAACCAGCCACAGCGCGCAAGGTGAACAAGCTGCAAGCTCAATCATGTCCTCTGTGGATCAAAATCAAGCCTATTGGCAATGTCAAACCGATCAAATTTCTCAATCAGTGCGTTTTTTAAATCAAGTAACGTTTGGTGCAAAGCGCCAAGATATCAACGCGTTATGCAAGGAAAGCCAATCGCAGTGGTTCATCAATCAACTCAATACTCAGCCTAGCTATTTGATGCCTCACGTTCAACTGGCGATTGCTCATGCTGATCATGGTGAAGAACTCAATGCTTTCGTTTTGGAATCTCCCACCTTCGGCTTCTGGACTAACGCGATCACGGCGAATGATCAGCTTCGCCAGAGAATGGCTTTTGCACTGTCCGAAATTTTTGTCGTTTCAACAAAAGGTGGGGAAGTACTGGCAGAAACTCCGACAGCCATTGCAAGCTATGAAGATTTATTAATCAAGCATGCCTTTGGCAATTTTCGCCAGTTGCTGAGTGACATCACCTATTCTGCAACCATGGGCTACTACTTAACTTATATGGGCAGCAAGAAAGCAGATGCGGCAACAGGTCGAATGCCAGATGAAAACTATGCCCGAGAGCTACTGCAATTGTTCACGATTGGCGTCACACTCCTCAATCAAGATGGTAGCGAAAAGATCAACAATCAGGGGAAAGCGATAGAAGCCTACAGCAATCTGGATATTACGGGTTTAGCCAAGGTGTTTACCGGCTTTGATCTCAATGTTCCTTCTCACTTTGATGAAGAAGAGCGCTTTGAAGCATGGATGGACGCTGCTCCAAAAGCGATGACCATTCGTCGTCAATATCACTCTAGCGAGGAGAAACGCTTTCTTGGCTATACCATAGCGGCCAACACGTCAGCTGAACAATCGGTACAACAAGCTCTTGATCATATCTTTCATCACCCCAATGTCGCCCCCTTTTTCAGTACTCAGCTCATTAAACGTTTTACCACCAGTAATCCTTCCACCCACTATGTCAAACGTGTGGCGGATACCTTTGACGCTGGCTGGTACATGCTACCGGATGGACAAATCGTTGGTAGTCGACAACGAGGCGATCTGAAAGCGACCTTAGCAGCTGTGCTTTTTGATACCGAAGCCCAACGACTAGTCTCACTGCATCACGGAAAAATTAGAGAGCCATTGTTGGCGTTTACCCAGTGGGCACGAGCGTTTGAGATTAGACAAGTCACCCCACAATTTAAACTCGACCTCTGGTCAACGGAAGGCGTTGAGGCCCTCTCACAGCATCCGTATCGCTCACCTTCTGTGTTCAATTTTTTCCGCCCAGGGTACGTGCCTCCGGGCAGTAAGAGTGCGGAAATGGGTCTCACTGCACCGGAAATGCAGCTTATCAATGCATCCAGCTTGTCTGGTTACAGCAATTTCCTCACTCACTTTATTTTCAATAACTTAATGGAAGAAGATATTGATGACGAACAAGCATCACTGGCAGAGGAAGGAAAACAAGTCAGTCGGGCGCAAATTAAGCAAAGCTTTCGCGCCTATTACACTCATGAATATCAGCTTGCTAGCCAGCCTAACCTCTTGGTCTCACACCTTGATCTACTTCTGACAGGCCATCGCTTGTCGGACGAGACCAAGCGTTCGATCGCAACGGCCATTGACTACTTGGAAGAGGAAGAAGATCGATTGATGCGCGTACAACTTGCAATCTTGATGGTCATGACCTCACCAGACTACTTGTTTCAACGATAGGGAAGATTAGATGATGAATCGGAGAAAATTTCTAAAAGGCAGTCTGGCTACAGCCGCAGTGACACCTTGTATGACTTCCTTCGCCAGCCTGCTAACATCTCTGAGCAGCTCTGTAGCAAAAGCCGATACAACTGGCGACTACAAAGCCCTAGTGTGCGTTTTCCTCTACGGCGGCATGGATAACCACGATGTGGTCATCCCATATGACAAGCAAAACTATAACCATTGGGCGAGCATTCGTCGTGCTTTGATGAGCCCGACAACAAGACGTTCGAGAAACGATCTCCTGCCACTTAGCAATGTCCAAGGCAGCCAGCAGTTTGCTCTACCACCTGAGTTGTCTGAACTTCACGCCTTGTATGAGCAAGGCAATGCAGCGATCATGGCCAACGTAGGCCCTTTGATACAACCGACTGATGCCGCCCGTTTCGCTAAGGTTCCTGATCTTCAACCCGCAAGGCTATTTTCCCACAATGATCAGCAATCAACTTGGATGTCCGGTTCACCAGAAGGTGCCCGCTATGGCTGGGGAGGGCGTATGAGTGATGCCTTGATTCAGTTAGGTTCAACACCCAACACGCCGTTCAACAACATCTCTACAGATGCCGGAGAATTAATGCTCACTGGCATCAAAAGTTACCCGTATCGGGTTGAGGGTGGCCAAGCAACACAACCAGAGCTGATAGAAGAAACGGACGACGAATTGCGAGCGCATTTGATCCAACATTTTCGCTCTGCCAATTACACTTCGGCCAACCCGATCCAACAAGATCTGGCCAGCAAAATGACCCAGTCTTTTGATGCCAACCAAAGCTACAACCGCGCCACGCGAGATATCCAGCTCAGCACTCATTTTCCCGATACCGAGCTGGGCACTCAGCTACAGAGTGTCGCCAACACTATGGCAGCCAGACATCAATTGGGGGTATCTCGGCAACTGTTCTCTGTTGGACTTGGTGGATTTGATACTCACTCTAATCAAGCAACAACCCTACCCCAACTGCAACAACAATTGAGTAAAGCGATCACCGCTTTCTATGCTGCTTTACAGGAACTCGGATTGGAAAAACAAGTCACGCTGTTTACGGCATCTGATTTTGGTCGGACACTTGCCGTCAACGATGATGGCACCGATCATGGCTGGGGTGGCCATCATTTTGTTGTCGGTGGTGCCGTTCAGGGCAGACAAATTTTAGGTACGGTTCCTCCTCCAACACTTGGCCACGGCCAGGATGCAGGAAACGGCCGGCTGATCCCAACGACGTCGGTTGACCAGTACGCTGCCGCATTCGGAAGTTGGTTGGGCGTTTCGGAAAATATCCTGTCCGAGATCTTCCCTAACCTGAAAAACTTCCCAACACTAAATGGGATGTTTACGAGCTAACGTTCCCAATAAAGCGCATGCTGCAAGCAGTAACGGTTAATAAGGCTGTGATTGAAGCATATATCAGTCAAACACAGCCGCTTTATTCGCATTTCTTGCCACGAGATCAAGCCGCTCGTGATGAGTGCATTGGTTAAACGAAACCTCAAAATAATCCGCTTTATCGATACAACAAAGTCATTCAAAAATTTCGAATGTATCGCTCGAAGAGAGTGGATTTTTTCTCGTCGTGTTTGAACCTAAACTCAATAGCAACAGACACCAGGGCTCGATTGAATCCAGCCTGACTAGACGAGAAACATGATTATGACTAATACACTTGTTGTTAAATCCAGCATTCTGGGCCCTCACTCTCAATCAAACCAATTGATCGATCAGGCTCTTGAAGGCAAATCAAACCTTATTCAACGCGATCTGGCCGCAACGCCTTTACCGGTACTTGATATGAATGTTGCAACCGCACTGCGCAGCGACGGTAATGATCTGTCAGATGAGCTTAAAGCAATACTGGAGATCTCTAACCAGTTGATTGACGAACTCAAAGCCGCAGATACCCTTGTCATCGATGCACCTATGTACAATTTCATGGTACCGACTCAGCTAAAAAACTGGTTCGATCTGATTGCGCGTGCTGACGTGACCTTCTCTTACACCGAGACTGGCCCTGTGGGTTTAATCGGGAACAAGAGAGTGATTGTTGTGACCACTCGTGGTGGTCTACACAAAGATTCTCCACGCAACTCGATCGAAAGCTATCTGACCACAATGCTGGGGTTCATTGGCATTACCGATGTTGAGTTTGTCTACGCTGAAGCACTTAACATGGGCGAAGATACCGCAGCCATAGCACGTGAAGATGCACTGAAGCAATTGACTGAGTTGGTGTAACTCATTGACCATAAAGCCCTCAACTGAGGGCTTTGTCTATTCATCGATCGGCAAATCCGCCATTTGTTGTAATGAGTACGCCGTGATCGGGTCAATGTCTTTCACCAATTCCTCTACCTGCCCAATCGCTTCAACCGAAGAGCTCGCTTTACGGTAACTTAAGTAGATAGGCCGGTGCCAATCCTCAACACCCGCTACTTTAAACAGTTGACCACTGGCAATAAAGGGCTCAACTAATGAAATAGGTAAGTAAGCACTTCCTCCCTTTTCAAGAATGAAATCCATTGCAATCCGTGCGGTTGACGTTCTCAAATAAGGGGCTGGAATTTTCGGGTGTCGCTCAGCATGTTCAGATGCAAACTTGGTTCCCCAATCGACGTATACATACTTATCTTCAAATACGCTCTCTAATGTATGTTCTTGTGTTGAGACCAGAACCAAAACGATATCGGCGACCTTTTTACAGTGCAATTCATCCGCTTTAATCTGGTCAAACGCAAACGCCATATCCAGTGTTCTCTCTTGCAAACAGCGATTCAGAGCCTCTCGCCCCATCACTTCAGCCATAAAGCCGTAACCACCAAACGAATCCGTGACAATACTCAGGCAGTTTTGCAAGTAGGCATCCCAGACATTTGGGGTTCCCCCCATCGTTAGTTGCAACCCCTTGCCACTTTCCAATGACAGCTCTAGCTTTGCTTGTTGTAAGGTTGCGACCATCACTTCGGCATAGCTCACCAAACGTTCACCAGAGGACGTCAGTTTGATGTTGTTCCTGTCACGAATAAACAACTGAGTATCAAAATAGCTTTCCAGTTGCTTGATCCGTGCACTCACCGCTGCCTGAGTAATGTATAGGTTCTCGGCTGCACGTCCGAAGTGACGCACATTGGCCAGTTCTAAAAATGTTTTAAAGACTTTGACGTCCATCGAAATACCTCAGTTCAGAGCATGAAAGGTTAGCATTCATCGGTTTCACTTTGTTTTCCATTCAACAAACTGTTATCTAACCTTCATAAAAGTGTTTAATTGAGACGATAAAAAGGTTTTGTTTTTCTTTTGTTAAATTTACGCCTACTTTTCGTTGTAGTTCAACCAAGTAGGTTTATAGAGGCTATCACAATGTCTGACACTCTATTTCGTCACGGCAAAAAACGTTTTTATGACAACACAAAGTTCCCTCGAGGCTTTGCTAAGTCTGGAGATTTTACGCTTGCAGAAGAGGAAATCCTAACGCTTTATGGGGATACGATGCAGGGTTTGGAAATGGGAGCCCTGGAACCAGAAAACGCCGAGGAAAAGCACTTTATTAAAGTGATAGAAAACCCGGGTAAAGCCAAATCCAAACTGGAGCGAGTCTGGCTCAAGTACGTACAGTTAGCGCGTGGTCGTAAGCGTTTCCACACTCTAAATGGTCGCTGTAAGCCAGACGCCACTGAAGACTATTCTGAAGATGTCAGCCTAGCTGTAGAAGACTAGCAATCGAGGCATCTCAACTGGCAGCCAATAGTGGGACACCAATGATTGGCCGCCTTTCATGCTCCAATAGAGCCTTGCATTACGAGTCCTCTAACTTGTTATGCACGTAGCCATTTATACATAACATAACTATCAACCAACCCCAGAAGGGCATGTTTATACGCCTGAGGAATAGTGCCAATGATACGGAACCCTAGTTTCTGCCAAAGCTTCACGGCGACTTCATTTGTCGAAACGACGCTGTTAAATTGCATTGCGTCAAAACCTAGCTCCAACGCCATTTCCTGAGAGTGTTCGCACATAAGGCGAGCAATGCCCTTACCTCTCGCTTGACTTGAAACCATGTACCCACAATTACATATATGACTGCTTGGACCCATTGCATTTTGTTTGATGTAATACGTGCCCAGAACGACGTCATTCTCTACGAACGCAAAGGCTTTTAATGGCGTTTCACACCAGAGGATAAATGCCTGTTCTAGCGTCATATCTGGGTCGAAAGCGTAGGTCTCTTGAGCCTGAATCACCGCTGAAAATGTTGGCCAAAATTGCTCAAAGTCTGCTTTTTTGATTTCCCTGATCATCAATTTTCTCCTAGAACATATCGCCAGCTCCAATCGCGGCACAACGGTTTCAGTGAACAGTCATTACCAATACTAAACGCTGGCTTATTACTGACGGACGTTTCAAACTTCAGTAGAATCAATAATCACCGTGGTTTGAGATTCACGCATCACCTTTTTAATTAAAGCTTCCACGTCACTTCTAGAATCGAACATATCACTTGAAGCCAAAATATCCCCTCGATATAACTTGTCACTCATGCTCAACTTAAAATAAAAACTCTCTTCACCTTCCATTTCCAATACATAGAAATTCAGTTCAGCACTACCAAATTGTCTAATCTGATCAATCCTTGTCGCCGCGTCTTCTTTATTAGGGATAAGCCCAACCAACAAGGTCTCACCGCCTAATTTCAACGACACATTATACCCATCACCATAACTCGGCGTTGATATTTCATATCGAGATTTGATTTCATTCTTATTCATTATAATTCCTCAATAAGTTAACTATTTTGATAGTATATTCATTTGTGCAGGGAGCCAGACAACCAATGAGGTTACGGAAGCACTCTTGCTGAATGACCATACAGCGGCCAAAAACCGAAATTTAAACTAATCCAAATACGCTAAGTATTGAATAACAACTGTAATGGCTTGTTGTATTAATGTTCACCTTGGACCGCTAACCAAGACTTAAGCAGTAATGCTCTGTGTTTAATCATTGGACTTATAGCTTGATCTGCATCTCCTGCTCTCATTGCGATGTACATAGTACCAGATTTGTTTTTATATCTTTGATCCAGTAAAAAGCTATTAAACTCAATCGCCGTATCCCTCGTTTTTAACCATGATAACTGGCTATTTTTCAAACGCTCTTTCCCATCTACGCTTAAGCTTCTATAAAGGCGTCGATAATAGTTGTTCAGTTCCCGATCCCAAACTTCGTAACGGATAAAACATCTCACCGAAAGGGAGCCACCATAGCTATGATCTAAACAATCTTGTACATAGGTATCAATATATTGTTCAAATTCACCAACAGATGAAAATTCACTTAGGGTTAAAAAATTCTCTACTGGCCTTTCTTCAAATGACTGAGCGTAGGGTGAAAATGGAAACATCAGTAAAGGAACAAGTAGCTTAAATAGCTTCATATTTAACTTTCCTTGATTAACATATCGCCTTTCTAGCGTATACCGCCTTATTTAAATCGTAAGCACTCAGACTGATATAAACCAAAACTGCCAAGTGTTAAGAGACGACTTAAATTTTTGGCGAGTTTTTACATCTCTACTTTCGCCCGGGCTCATGCCTCTCGTAATGGGGTAACTCCGCACTTAGGTCTTCCCAGTTCGCTTTTGATGTCACAAAATTGTGAGAGATAGGGCGTTCTGCTATTTCACTATCTAGTGCCCCTAAACGGAGACGATATAACTCAGGAGATTTAGCGTTTGAACTATAGATAGGGGCGCCACACGCTTTACAAAAGTACTTTCGCTTCCCTTCGCTGCTTTCATAAAAGGTAAGCGTCCCACCACTGTCTGTTAACTTCAGATCCTGAGCATTAATGAAACCATTCGTCGCGTAAGCACTTCCGCTTGCTTTGCGACACAACGAGCAATGACAGTGAATAATGTCCGTTACATTACCATCAAGTTCAAATTGGATTGAACCGCACAAACAACTTCCCTTATACATCTGTTTTCCTTAGTGAGTTTTTGGGCTGAGCACCCAACGCGCGTGGGGTACGAACGTTGCCTTTAATGCACTTATACTTCAGCTCATTGCTTTTTTGAACGCGGGTAAATCAGAGAGATAGTCTAACCAGCTCACTTTTGACTCATCATAAATATTGACCTCTGGTTTAAGTTCCAGCGGAGACTCCGTATCGAGACTACCTAAATGCAGAATGTTTAAACCGGCGTATCTTGGGTTTGAATTGAAAATTGGAGTACCACATTGCCCACAGAAATGTTTACGCGCATTCTCTGTCACATCACAAGAGGCCAAATTGCCACTAATCAGGTCAAAATCAGTCGTCAATACAGCAACATAAGTTGAGAATGCTGCACCATTCATTTTTCGACACAATGTACAGTGACAATTTACAATGCGCTTAAAATCACCTGTTACTCTAAACTGAACCGCCTTACATTGGCAACTTCCTAACATCATAATATTCTTCATAAAATCAAAATATTATAGCGATTAACGCCACGCTAAGTAGTGACCAGCATCTAGCTCTGTTCTAAAACCTTATAGAATCTAGATTAGGGACACACACCAAAAAGACTTGTTAGCAGGAATCTAGATTAGGGACACACACCAAAAAGACTTGTTAGCAGCGTTCGTGAGTTCAGTTATATCGCCAGCAAAAAGCCAGCTTCTCTTATCGGTGTGGTTCCACTTACCAAAGACAGAACCCTATAAAAGCAAGCAACCTATCCTAGGCAAGCGCACATAAGTACGAACGTTTTTTTATATAGCTACTGACTCTCTGAGATCCTCAGATAGGTCCCATTAAAGGAGACATTTAACCCGCCACAACCATTGTCTTGGCTCACTACTAGTGTCTCTTCATCTAATAAAATACGGAGAGTACAGCCGTCAGCGTCATAGTCTATTTGATTGCCTTTTAACGTTGCGACACCGTCGATTTCTCCAAAATTTACAAGACCGGAGGAAGAGTCACCGACCCAAACTGATGCCCCTGATAGTTCATATGTGTTCGAATCCACCTTAGTTAAATCAATAAAGGCAGTGTCAGTATCCAATTGGTCATTGTGATATCGCTCATAATGCCCCTCAAAACTAGGGACACTGGCTGCAGATGCAAACGAAGAAACAAGCAACATACTTAGTGCAATGCAAACTGTTTTCAAGTTCAAATTCTCCTCTAAATTCAGCAGTTAAATTCAGGACACACACCACAATTCTCCACAAGTCTATGATGCCACACCTCCTTGTTGATACCCAATCAACGCGAGATAAGGCTTTGCTCTGGCTTAAGCGTTTTCACGATGCCGTCTCGCTGACTATCGCTCAATGGAAACCAACGGTTCTTCTGGATCTGCGGTTCAGACAGTACCTCAAGCAGCGCATCTGGGCTCAGTTTCGCCTTCCCATGCGCCACCAGCTCAATCGGTTGTGCACACAAAGACTGCAAACGACAAATACATTGATCGACATCTTGGGTAAAACATAAATTATACGCATTTTGGTTCTGCATCTTGATTAAACAAAGATCGGGAGTGCCAGGAGATGGGGAGCAGTGCTCGGTAAAGCGATTGAGTTGTGCTTGTCTAATAAACGCTTCGAGCCAGCTATATTTGGACGCTTGTTTAGGGTCGGCCCCATTGAGCAGCGTCGATAAATCACGCATATGGGAGCGCATCGATTCAGGCTCGATGTGAATGCGATAGCAAATAGAATTAAGGACTTTCAGAACGTGATCAGCTGTGAGCTTTGGCATGGTAACCTCCAACAGGAAAACATTTCCATCACCACTCAGAGACCCCATAACAAAGGGTGGTGAACTGAACAAGGTTGAACCTACCGCAACACTCAGAAACGGCCAGCCGAAGCTGCCTCGCCCAGCCCACCGTAATACCGCGTCGAATTGCGCAAAAAGCAAGCAATTCGAGTTTCGACGGATGTGCCGAAGCTCACATAGCGATAGGCAACCTTTCAATTGCCAACTATGTGTTGAGTGTTTTTTTGCAGGGGTTCAATCCTGGCACTGGATTTTGCCAGTGCTTTTTGCAGGATATCGCTGGGGTTCAGAAGAGTCAACGCTTTCAGCGCGCAGGCCGATTAATTGTTAAGAAATCAGTGCTTTGTTAGATTTGATAGATTCAGGACACACACCGATAGATTCGGCGATAGATTCGCTAGATTCGGGACACACACCAAAATGACGAATCGCTTCATGGCAAAACGAAAAAGCCTGACTGCGATTGAATCGAAGTCAGGCCTTACAAGCCACTCAACCGAGTTGTCCCACTTGATGGATCACTTCAATTTCGTGACCTTCCGTATCATTGCTACATTACTTTGCGAGTGTGGCGACTTTCTTGAGGAAGGAGTCACGCAGATGCTCCTGATCGTAATCCAAATGATAGGTATTGTGGAAGCCGATCTTAAGCTCAACGCCGTTACCACGTAAATACACACTGTACCCATCGTAGTCCGAGAAGGCTTCTATCCCTTCATACATCTTGCCATATTCAGTCGGCGTCCCGTTCGACATCACCGTCTCATACGCGTGAAGTATCTTGGTCGGGTCGAGTTCGTTTTTCATCACTTGCACTCCGTATTTATACCCCTTAAGTATGAGTAGCACGTCTCTTTTTCGCCATAACAGACTTTGAGCGAAGTCAAAAGTTGAGCAATTATTCTTTCACTGTCTAGCCTGCAACAAATCATCAGTTAGATGAATTATTTGTAATGTTCAGGTTAGAAGGGGTTAAGGTCTGCAACGTAATCTTGTTTCGGTCTACACAACATCCACTACCTAACAAGGATTACATTATGTTCAAATCATCCATTGCTTTCATTTGTCTTTCACTCACCATGATCACGCCAGCGATGGCGAAAGAGATTCAACACGGTCCTGCGGTCAGCGCAGTCGAAGCATTGCAGCAAATCAAACGTGAACACCCAGCTAAGTATGAGTACATCGCTTTAGCGGTCGATGAAAATGGCAAAGACCAATACGTGGCTCAGGTCGAGGAAAGCAACCCGCCGAAGCTTGTCAAACTCGATGGCCAAGGCGGTGCGAGTCAGGTGGTCGACACCCGCTCCGCCAAATACAACCTGCTGGACGTTCTGACCTTTGTAGAGAACAACTTTCGTGGACAGATTGGCGAAGCGTTTAAAGAATATCAGCCGGTCGGTGTCGTTTATCAAGTGATGATCATGGACAAAGCTTACGCTGAGGAAGCAACGATGCTCCAAATCGACGCCAACACACTCAAAGTCACTTCTATTAGCCCAGAGTCTTGGGATGACATGGAAATGTATGACGAGCATGTCGAAATGCATAACATGGCAGAACTATAATTTAAGATTATTTGATCATCAGCGTATATTAAGTCGATGATATCTCAAGCCCTGACCACCGTCAGGGCAAAGCAGTGAGTGAACCCATAGATGAAACTATTACTCGTTGAAGACAATCAGGAACAGGCCGATTTTTTGCGTCAAAGCTTTACCCAAAGTGGTCATCAGATCGACGTGGTTGAAAATGGCAAGCTGGGCCTGATCAGTGTCATGCAGTCTGACTACGATGTCATCATCACCGACCGCATGATGCCGGAAGTGGATGGCTTACAAATGGTGAAAGCGATTCGTTCCAGTGGTAAAGAGACACCTATCCTCATTCTCAGCGCCTTGGACAGTGTTGAAGAACGAGTTAACGGGCTACGCAATGGCTGCGACGATTATCTGGTGAAGCCGTTCGCTTTTTCAGAGCTACTGGCTAGAGTTGAGCTACTTGCGATAAGAGCAGGGGCGACGACTGACAAATCCGATCGCAGGGTGTTAGTGATCGACGATTTGGAGCTGGATTTGTTATCCCGTCAGGCAAAACGCGGCAACACAGAAATAAGCTTTAACAATCGAGAATTTCAGATCCTCCAGTACTTGATGAGCAATGCAGGCAGAGTCATCACCCGAACCATGTTACTGGAAAAAGTCTGGAGCTTCAGTTTTGACCCGCAAACCAATGTCATCGATGTTCATATCAGTCGATTGAGAAAGAAAATCGACCTTGATGGCCACACTCCCCTACTCCATACCGTGCGTGGCGCGGGTTATATTCTTCAGGTAAAAAACGATGTTCCTGACTGATCCGTTTAAAAAGTTCCTCTCTTTTTATGGCGTTCTGGTGATGGCCGGAATTCTGAGCATTCTGTTTGCCAAAAAAGAACTCAGCAGCTGGGTGCTCGATGTGGGTGCCTATCCTTTGCTGGAGTCAGAAGCTCGAATGGTCGAAGACCTCTGGTATGACGAAGGGCAATCGATCGTGCTGAAAGAGCTGATTCGACAGGAGGGTAACCCCCTGTTTTATTATCAACTTGGTCCTATCGTCAGCAATAAACAACTCAGCGACGTGCTCGGTGAAGAGTTCTTTCCACAAGATTGGGAGCTGGCTGCAGGTGAAGCCTCTCTACTTGATGAGCTCGGCATGATTGCACATGATGATCAAGACGCCGACGCACTTTCATTATCTGAGGTACGTTTTGGAATCACCTTCAGCGGCTTAGACGATGCAGAAGCCGAACATAAAATGCTCGAACTGCTGCGAAGTAACCCCGATGTTGAGCAGCCTGCACTTGCTCATCCGATCAATAATGACACGACCATCATGCTACTGCTACCTAGCCAGTCACAATGGCAAGTGATGTATATCTCACTCAATTTGGACTACTTCGACTCTTTTACCAACACGATCAACTTACTATTGATGAGCATAGGGGCCGTTCTGGTGGTGGGTTATCTGGTCACCATGCTGATGCTACGTAATATCAAAGCACGCTTGACCGACATCAATGCCACCAGCCAAAAAATTCAACAGACCAACAGCCTTAAACAACGGATTGAAATTGATCAACTTAGTGGCCCACTCGCAGAAACCAGCCAACAGATTAACTTGATGCTAGATAGCATAGAAGAGCAGGTCAATACCACACGCGAGCAAGCAAATAACATTGCCCATGATTTACGTACTCCGATCACCGCGGTGTACAACAAAGTACAAAGGTTAGCGGCTGAAAACCCTCAGTTGATTGATTTGGAAATCACACTCGGAAAGCTGGTTCACACCTTTAATACACTGCTGCGAATCAACCGCCTTGAACGAGGTAGTGAAACACTCGACATCCAGACCAATCATATCAGCACCGTCATCAATAGTGTCCAAGAGCTTTATGAGCCGGTTATGGAAGAAAAACAACTCGACCTGACGCTAAACCTAGGGCCCGATTTACAAGTTATGGCAAACGATGAGCTGCTGTTTCAGGTGATTTGCAATCTTATCGATAACGCTGCCAAGTTCTCACCAGTAGAAGGATGCATTGAAATCACAACGTATGCCGACAATGATCACATCATCTTATCCATTGCTGATCAGGGTGGCGGTGTGGAAGCACAAAGCTTAACTAAGCTCGGGCAAAAGTTCTTCAGACAGGAAGCGAGTCGCTCAACAGAAGGCAATGGATTAGGGCTAAGTTTCGTCACCAGCGCCATAGCAAAAATGTCTGGCGACGTTAAGTTCTGTAACTCGACTCTCTACCGCCAACAGGGCTTAAAAGTGGACGTTAGGTTGAAGAGGGCAAAATAATTAAGAAATAATTGATAGATTCTAGATTCGGTAGATTCGGGACGGTAGATTCGGGACACACACCAAAATGAAATAATTAAGGAAAGTTTGCTCGCCACACGTTTAGCTGTTGCAAAACCAACTAAGCGTTTTATTTTACAAAACGCCGCATGCTACTTTTTACTGAACAATCTTCAATCCATTCTGGTCAGAGCTAAGACATGAATCACATAAGTCAGAGCATTCACTAACTTTATACAATCAAGGGGATAAATCGCTGCCTCTTATTATCGAGAGGCAGTGATTTTTAAGGGAAAAGCCTAGCCAAGATACGCTCAAGGCTTTAAGAGAGGTACTTCGTTGACTTATGCCCAGAATGTCATGGCGATAAAGGTCAGTACGACAATACACGCGATATTGAGGATCAGGCCAACACGCATCATTTCGCTTTGCTTAACGTGACCCGAGCCAAATACAATAGCATTGGGCGGAGTAGCAACGGGCAGCATAAAGGCACAAGAGGCCGCCACGGCGATCAATACCGAAAGCACCACAGGCGACAATCCGAACGCTTCTGCCACGCTGGCGAATACGGGGATTAGCAGCGCCGCACTGGCGGTGTTGCTAGCAAACTCTGTCAGAAAGACCACAAATACAGCAATCACCGCAACAATAAAGAAGATGCCTAGGTGTGAAATCAATTCACTCAAACCGTTGGCTAAGAATACGCTAGTGCCGGTTGCCTTCAGTACGTTGCTAAGACAGATACCGCCACCAAACAACAACAGTACTCCCCAGTCTGCCGTCTTCTCGATATCTTTCCAATGCACTACTCGAGCAAAGTTAACCGCGACAATCGCACCCAAAGCGACAACCGTGTCGAACTTAGCGTAGCCACCAATCAACGCATTGATTGGCTTACTGAAAATCCACAGGCAAACCGTTACGGCAAAAATACCTAAGGTGACAATTTTACCTTTATCCCAGTTGACTGGAGCATCGTTAAGTTCAAACTGGCCGTTCAGGTCTGGCTTCAGTACCAAGAACAAGACTGCGACAGCGATAGGCAGCAAGATGATGGCAGTCGGCAGGCCAAAGCGCATCCAATCTGTAAAACTCAGCCCCACTTCGGCCGCTGCAATAGCATTCGGTGGGCTGCCAACGATGGTCGCGATACCGCCGATACTGGCGCTGTAAGCGATTCCGAGTAGGACAAACACATAAGTTTTGTGACCACTTTCGGAATTGACTTTACTCAAGACACCGAGCACTAGTGGCAACATCATCGCTGTGGTCGCCGTATTACTGATCCACATGGACAACGCAGCCGTCACACCAAACAGCATAAAGACGGCAACGCTCATCTTGCCTTTAGCAATGATCAACACTTTATCAGCAATGACTTTATCTAGCCCCTGACGATGCATCGCCGCAGCTAATGCAAAACCACCAAGGAACAAGAAGATGATGGAATTGGCAAAATTATTTAGGGCCGTTTGAGTATCAAACACACCAAATAAAACCGCCATAACGGGCACCAGAATAGCGGTAACGGTAACGTGCAACGCTTCAGTCAGCCAAAGAATGGCAACAAACGTTAGCATGCTAAGACCAAGCACGACCTGAGGTTCGAAGGGCAGTGTCAGGTAAAGCGTTGCAAATAAGACAATATTGGCGAGAACAATCAGACTGTTGCGGTTTAACAGCCACTCCCGGGTATTTGTGGGCAATGGAACACTATCATTTCTATTCATTATTATATTTCCTCATGAGGGCCAGATGGCAATGCAAATGGTCCCACAGATATGCATGAGGAAATACTTTTCATTTCTAAATTGTTAACCATATCAAAAACATGGTTAAGGTTTTTAACATAATGAAATAAAAGAAGTTTTATTTATAACCAATTTGTCTACTACGCAATCAACTCATCAAAACTTTGCATGACTTGAGCGCATTTCATTACTCTCCCATGCCCTTGCCCCTGAGTCGCCACCAAGGTGACATTATCCATCTCCTGCGCCGCTTTCTGCGATACGGAGAACTTGGTAAATTTGTCTCCTTCATCATGCACTATGATGGTTTTCGATTGACGTAACTTGAGCTTGTTGTAAGGGTCAATCGACTGAATTGGATAGCGGTATTGCTCTTCCACTTCCGACACCACCGCACTGAACAAACGCACCGAGTAGCCAGAACGGGCGACACTGCCAAACAGGTTATCTAGGTAGTCCAATACCGGAGCAATAAGCAGTAATGGCTTGTCGACCAGTTTCTGATGGTGACACTCAATCGCCGAAGCGGTACCCATACTGTGCCCCGCTAAACCCGCCACTTCATCCACGCTATCAAGAATTGCCTCCAAGCCATGAACAAACGCCGGAATATGCCCGTACAAGCCACCACTTTCACCATGTCCCGGATGATCGTACGCCAGTGCGGTGTATCCCTGCGACGCAATATGTTCCATCAGTGGAAAAAATTGGCTCGCCGTACCAGACCAGCCGTGAGTCAGTACCCAAACTGGGCCCTGACCAAGTTGATATGTTTTAAGCGGTCCTTCTTTAGATTGGACTTCACCTATAACTAAACCTTGAGGTTGAGCATTTTTTGGCTTAGTTCTCGCAGGTGTTAATAGCAGTTTACGCGCCGTTTGCTTTGCATGACTTGGTGCCAATGTGTGGTGTAAGCGTGTCGTCAGGTTAACCAAACTCTTCTTAACACTGAACTTGTTCGAGGTATTAAAATAAATCTTCTCACTCATGGTCGTTATCCTTTTCGGGTCCGCCTCACAAAAGCGAACGACCGTGCTATTTTTAGTTAAATTATTGGCTGAGCCTAAACTCAGCCTGCAAATGCTTATTTCCAGCTTGTTATCATGCGTTCAACGCCTTGCCAGAAATGTTGATAGCTCTCCTGCTCCCCGTGTATTGAATAAAACAGGTGAGCACTTAAATACAAGCCATACAACTCAAAAATGGCCTGTTTGGGTTCAAGATCCTGATGAAATTCACCATTTTCGACCCCTTTCGCCACTTGAATTCGCAAGTATTCGATCCAAGTTGCGATGGTTTTTTTCAGCGCTTTCTGCGTTAGATTCGTTTCTGAGTTGGTTTCTTTCCATGCATCCAAAAACATGCAACTGCCCTGAAAAGAATGATTCCAGCCCAGCCAGTTATCCAACAGGGTCCGAATCTTCTCCTCTTGGCTACGGGCACTTTGCTCTCTCGCTGGCGTAATCACCCGTTGGGTAAAAATCAGGTTCGCATGCTCCAAAACCGCGATCTGTAAGTTATCTTTGGAGTTAAAATGGGCAAACAAACCACTTTTAGACATCCCACATTGCTTAGCTAATTCACCGATCGTCAGGCTTTCCAGCCCATTTTCACTCGCCAGTTCAAATGCCTTACTCAAGATATTGTCTCGGGTTACTTTACCTTTGCTCATCTTACTCTCACTTATTTATTCTTATTATTTTTAGCACGTTCGTACTTTTTTGCAATCGATAAATAGCTATCAATTCATAAATTCAGGACACACGCCAGAAAATTCTTTAGAACAGTAAATTCCAAAGTAAACTCAAGTAAATTAAGGACACACACCAAAAGGACTAAATAAGTATGATTTCCCCCTTTTCGAGGGGCTGACTACAAACTCTTGTTTGAATGATTGCTACCTTCTCATTATTCGACAAGGAGACACATTGATGACAACTGCGCGCAAGCAACTTATCTCTATTGAAGCCACATCCTATTATCACTGCGTTTCTCGTTGTGTGAGGCGCAGCTTTTTATGTGGTGAAGACCCGCAAACCCTAGTGAGTTATGAGCACCGCCGGGAGTGGATTGTCAACAAAATGCACTCACTTGCTGAGCTCTACTGCATCGATATTTGTGCTTACGCCATCATGAGTAATCACTACCACTTAGTCGTCAATATCAACCGAGAGAGAGCCTTGGGCTTATCACATCATCAGGTTGTTGAACGCTGGGGGATGGCGCATAAGTTACCCCCTATTGTTCAGCGTTGGCTTGATGGCCAGCTTACTCATCCGATGGAACAGGAGAAATGTATCGAGATCATTGAGCGTTGGCGAGAACGTCTGTGGGATTTAAGCTGGTATATGAAGGAGCTTAACTACGATATTGCTTGCAAAGCGAACAAAGAAGATAGCTGCACTGGGCATTTCTGGGAAAGCCGATTTAAAAGCCAAGCTTTGCTTGATGAAAAAGCCCTAGCCGCTGCGATGGCGTACGTAGACCTCAATCCTATTCGAGCAGGCATTGCCACTAAACCCGAAGACTCAGAATTCACTTCCATCAAAGCTCGAATCGACGCCTTAAACCAACAGCAATCTACAGCCCCTTGCCTTCATCCATTTATCGGTCACGAGAGCCACGTAAAAGGAGACGGCATTCCTTTTCGATTGATGGATTATCTTGAATTAGTCGACTGGACAGCCCGTCAAATTCGGCCCAACAAAGCATCGATGAATACCAACCTGCCACCCATATTAGATAGGCTTGGAGGAGACAGAAATAACTGGCTCAAGGTGTGTACTCAATTGGAGAAATTTCACGTCACGGCGGTAGGCAGTCAAGCCAAGGCTATCATCGCCAAAACCGCTCTGAATAAGAAAAAGCTTCATTTACTCACCTTTGAGTAGGCGTCACTCGAAAGCTTTTAGAAATTCCCCCACAGCTTGATAGCTGACATGGTGTTGAGATAAACGTACCGATATTCAATAGAATACCTTCCTCTAGTCCAAGTCGGCGACAATACTCCTCAAAGTTGGCCGTTTATCAACATAACCCTGAGATGATTTGGTGAGTCTTACTGGCGATTTACTGAGGCGATTTACTGGTGTGTGTCCCGATATTCTGTTCGCATTTAAGGCTTTCTAGCCAAATCACGCGCGAGAATCAAAGCCAGGCCAAAGACTTGCAAAAATAGACCAATATTTTTGTACCAGGCGATTCTTTCATTCAAAGCCGCCATTACTTCGGTAATGGTAAGGTTGTTCAGGTAGTAGTCATCAATCTGATTACGATAACCCTGCTGAGCTTGATTAATCTGCATCATTAATGGGCTCAAATTTTCACGGCTGATCTGCGGAATACTTCCGCCTAACCAAGCACTGAGTTGACCTTGAAGCACAGTTTGCAGCGCGTCATCAATCTCATCATCATCCGCTTGACTAAGGTGTAACAACATAGCCTCGCGTTTACGCTCCAAGGTTTCGACACTGCTCCATGCGAGCTGAATCGAATAGATATTTTCGTCTTTCTGTTCTGCCAGGGTCGAGAGTTCCGCACTTAACCTGTCTAACACCACACTCGACATTACAATCGCAAGAATGTTGAGAACTAGACCAACCAATACCAGAGACCAAGCAGGCGGAACTTTGAAAGGCATTACCATAGCTTTCCAAACGGTAGATAAACGAGGTTAAGAACAATAAGTGCCACCATCGTCAGAAAGGTTAATTTCATACCAGTAATACGGCCTTTTAGCTTCTCAGCTAATACCGCCTTAGCGTGCAGAAGTCGGCCAATTACAAATACCGCACCGGCTATATGGATCATCCAAGGGCTAGCTCCGTTATATTCAAACATCGCCATCAAGAACAAAGTGATTGGAATATAGTCCATGGCATTGCCTTGCGCACTGCGGGCAACCTGAAGGGCATTAACTCCACCATCAGCATAAGCAACCTTGGCACTGCGACGCTGTTTAATAACCTCTATCGACAACCATATCATCAACATGGCTAACACCGACGCGTAAAGCGCTGTAATCATATGTATTTCTCCTTGTTACTCTGATTATTGTAGAGAATAATTTCAGAAGTTATGGAGAAAATCCATGACAACGCCCCACTTATGAGTGGGACAAACAAACTCAAGTCATAATTATTAACAGCAATGAGTGCCACAAGCTGAGTGAGCAGTGCAATCTTGCCCTTTGCCTAGGAACGTCTGATCAGACAAATAGTAACGGATAAATGCTTCTTCAAAATCTTGTGCGACTGTTTTTTCCACCAAACCAGACGCTAGAATGTGGTGCTGCCATGCCTGAACTTTTGGCAAACCTTCCAACATGTCAAAGCAGGTAAGAGACTTGATAATGTGCGCACGATGCAACAACGGCAACCAAGCTATATCGACATTACTTATAGCCTCACCTTTAAAGAATGGCCCAGCTAACTGCTTCTCTGCCTTTGCAAATGCTTTGGTTAACTGCTCAACACGTTGCGTTAAGGTCACTTCATCTGCACTACGCATTGTACTGCATTGAACTAAATAATGTTTTGACGCTAGATAGCTCCATGCACGATCCAATGCGCGCTGCTCATTTGATACCCCTTGCTCAAGCGAACCAAACTCATCTTCGATGTACTCAATAATCGCATCCGATTCGAACAGTGCCGTACCGTTTTCCGCGATCATGACCGGAACCTGACTATTAGGTGAGATATCAAGGAACCATTGCGGCTTGTTTTCCAGATCGATGTACTCAATTTCGTACGGAATCTTTTTCGCTTCCAGCGCAGCAGTCACACGTTGAACAAACGGACAAATTTTGAAACTAACGACTTTAATCATCTTACACACTCTCTTATATCTTAAGGATAGATGCGCTTGCATCACTTACACTCTTAAGACGAGACTTAGAAAAGGAAGACGATAAAAAGGCGAAATTATTTTAGAAAAAACGCCAACGGGTTTAACAACGACCACAACTTTCTGATTTTTCTTCACAATCGATCACGTTGCCGTATTCATCTAAAGAAAGAGAACAGCAATCTTCAAACAACTTACGTAGTTCTGTACGACCTTTCTGTACGCGAGATTTCAGAGTGGAATAGCTCACACCAGCTTTTTCAGCGAGCTCTTTCTGACTTGCACCTTGCAGCTCCACCGCGTCTAATAGTTCCGATTGTTCCGTGGGCAGCGCCTGAATAAAAGGTTTGATGCATTTAATCATGTCCTGCTCGATGGACTTCTCTTGCGGTTCAAACCACAAATCATTGGCTTTCAGTTCACCGTCACGCTGCTGACGAGCGCGCTTACGGTAAAAATCAATGATGGTTCGGTTGGCAAGCTGAAACAGCCAAGATTTGACGCTCTCAGCCTCTATAACCGTATTCAGGTTGTGATAAGTTTTCATCAGTATTTCCTGCTGAAGGTCATCAACATCATCGGGGTTACTAACTTTAGAGTGAAGAAACGATTTAACCGCTTGCTGATATTGTGCCCATACTTCTTCAAGCTTTAAAGTTGGATTAGCAGCGTTCATCCGCACAACACTCATCTTGTAAGAAACCAATCACAGCTTCAAGACACTGATATTCGGCAACGCAATAAAGCGTGCGGCCTTCGCGGCGCTGGCTGATTAGATTGGCCGAAGCCAAACTGGAGATATGATGAGACAACGTTGAGCCGGGAATATCCAACTGGTCCTGAATCGCGCCTACGGCGATCCCCTGAAACCCTGCCTTGACAACACTTTTATAGATGGAAAGACGCGTTGGGTGGCCCAATTCTTTCAACGCTTTCGCGACAACTTCAAGTTCCATCAATCACTCCTAACTCAAAAAAACATTTCCAAGATAATCGAAGTATTTATATTTTGCAACTTGCACAGCAGGACTTCTTAAGAAGGGCATAGCGCTTTGACTGACTCAATATAACAAGGTAACCCTTGGTGATTGCGTTTTATGTTCAAAGTGAAATTCTGAAGGGAATTTCACATTAGCCCTTTACACTTCTGATATAGTCACCAGATAACGTGCGAATTAAGGAGTAAAACATGAGACTTTCATTGATTGCGACGGCGATTGCTCTGCTGATTGGTGGCTGTTCTAACACATGGCAAGGCGTTAAAGATGACTCTTCAAAAGTATGGGACGACACCAAACAAGCCATTCATGAAGCTACCGCTGAAGAGTAAATAACGTGTTTCGTTATAGCCAGAGCCTAAAAACGCTGGCTATAACAACAATAAAAATCCGTTTACCAAGAAGATGACAATCACTATATGGCGCTATTCAAACGCTGGCGCTGAGATATGAAGTGATAAAGGCGTAGACCTAAAACGGACACGGATAATCCAAATAAAATCAATCCCCCGCCAAGCATCTCTAAATGGGTTAACTGCTCATTTAAAAGCAGATTGGAGCCGACAATACCCACTACAGGTATCAACAGAGCAAAAGGCGTAACAACAGCAGCTGGATGATTTTTAAGCAACCAACCCCACAAAGCGAAAGCTGCCAAAGTAGAGATGTAGCTGACATACAGTAGAGACAGCCAAGATTTTTCTGTTGTTGCCAATAACAAAGTCAAAGGCTGATTGGTTTCGAAGTGCCAAGACACCAAGAATAATGGAAGAGGAGGGATCAGGCTAACCCAAATCATGAAATGCAATAAATTCACATCACCTATTTTTTTCATAATCAGATTTGAGACTGCCCAAAAGGCCGCAGCACATAAAATAAGCGTTATTCCTAAAGCGGTTGCATTGCCTCCCGCGGTATAGAAAAAGAGACTGAATCCAATGCAGGCGAGTCCCATGCCAACCAGTTGGTATCGGTTCATTGATTCTTTCCACAACACGACGCTGAGCAAAATAGTAAATACCACTTGTGCTTGCAGTAATAATGAGGAGAGCCCCGCTGAAACATCAGACTCCATCGCCACAAATAGGAAGCTAAACTTAAGAACTCCTAAAAACACGCCAACACCAATGACATTCCATACAGAGGTTTTAGGGAACGGAACAAAAAACACTGCGGGTATCGCAACCACAAGAAATCTCAGGCCAGAGAACAAAATGGGGGGGATCTCTTCAAGACCAAACTTAATAACAGAGAAGTTTAGCCCCCATATCAAAACAACGAGAAAGACACCAGCCAGGCTTTTGAAATCCATTTCCACCTCTTTAAGCTTTGTTACTATTTTTGATAACCTCTACTATACGCTTAACTTATGTTTTATCTCACCTTATATTTTTGTTTGGGTTCGAGCGACAAAAACGAGTCGCTTAAGCTGGTTAGCTCATGGAAATCTAGACGCTGGGTAGAATACGCTGCCGCGAGGTCACTGTTTGTGACGGGAAAGGACACTGCCAAGATAAGAGTGACCGTTATAAACAAGCCGACTAAGTTAAGCCGGCTGTAAAACATAGATTATTCAAGCTCGCTTTATTGCTATTTGTCGTTGGCCAGCAGGCGAGATATTGCCAACAAAAAAGCCCAATGCCACTACGGCTACACCAACAAGCTGAATCCAAAAGATAGTGGCGCCCATAAACAGAGAAATCAGTAAACTAAACACTGGTAACGCGTTAAATAAACTGGTTGTTTTTTTAGGTCCTAGTACTATCGCTCCTTTCATCCAAAAATAGTACGACAAAAGCGTTCCAAACAGCCCCATGTATAGCACGAGTAATGCATCTTGGAAGGTGAGTCGAGTCATATCCAATATTAAATCACCTTCGACAGCAGCAATAACAAACAATTGAACCGCCCCCAGGCACATTACCCAACGTAATTGTTGTTCTACGGGTATATGTTGCGACCAGAGCTTCAAGAGTATCGTGTACAAACACCCACTCAGAAGAGCTAGAACCATGAGTATATCTCCTAGATTGAACGATACTGAAGAGAGCTCACCATGAGTAATCACGAGTATCACACCCACTACACTGATCAAAGAACCGACAATGTTTAACCTGGTAATGTTCGACTTTAAAATCATTGCAGACAGCAACACGCCAGTCAGTGGAACATTGGCCATAATGATTGAAGCATTAGTCGGTGAGGTATACCTCATTGCAGCAAAGATTGAAAAATTCTGGACCGTAACACCGACACTCGCGATGATAAATAAATACACCAAGTCCCTACGGCTTAAGGTAACACGATGCTTTTGTTCACGAGTTGCTCTCAGGATGAGAAGAAGGATCGCAGCCACAGCAAACCTTAAACCGGCAGCCAGAAATGGGGATAGTTCAGGATTCATAGCTTGTACTGCGTTAAAATTACTAGCCCAAAAAAAGATGGCTACGACAACGCCTAGTAGTACGGAATTGTGTTTGTTCATATTGATCTCGATGAGTTAACTTACGAGACGAAAGGGTATATATTCCAGTAATGAAATTTAATCGTCTTTTTTAATAGGCAGTATTTCAAAAATGAAAGAACATTCATTGGATGACTTGCAACTGTTTGTCTTGTCGTCAAAGTATCGCAGCCTCACACAGGCATCTGAACAACTTGATGTGCCACTTGCCACCCTTAGTCGACGTCTGACCAAACTTGAAAACCAGCTAAATTGTCGATTGCTCGATCGCGGTACCCATAAATTTTCTCTTACGCCTGATGGTAAAAAGTACCAGCAGTTGTGTGAACCACTGATAGTAGGTTTAGATAGGGTCACTGAGCGCTTATCGATGGATAGGCAATCGCTGTCGGGAAACATGAAGATATCTGCTCCAATTAATATGACTCAAGTGTGGTTGAAGCACTGCATCTATGAGTTCGCAGAAAAACACCCCGATATCCGTATTGAACTAGAGATTCAAAACGAAAAAATTGATTTGGTCTCTCACCAAGTTGATGTGACCTTTCGAATTGGCGATTTAATTGAAATGGACTGGATCGCGAGAAAGCTATGGCAATTGCCATTTTCACTATGCGCCTCACGATCTTACTTAGATAAGAGCGAGCCAATATTGCATCCGTCGGATCTCGCAAAGCATCGCCTACTGACTGTCCACACTGATCGCCACTGGAAAATGCACAATCAAAACACTGGGGAGACGTTCTCGTACAACGACACATTTGATTTCTCATCAAATGATGTGCTTCTTATAAGAGATGCAGCAATTCGAGGGTTAGGCATCGCTTGGATCCCGCCCTATTATTTTGCTGAAGAGCAGTACCTTGAGGAAGTGTTACCTGAATGGAAGTCAGCAGATCGTGAAGTCTACATCATGTATCGCGACCGAGACAAACGCCCAGCAAGGGTCGACGCCTTCATCAAACATGTTTTTGAATGGCGAACTCGATTCAATGTTGTTCACCCTGCGTTAGAAACATCTTCCAACAACAGTCATCTTTGAACCTGGGTATAGGAGGTAATAACGGTAGGTCTGCTTCATGTAAGTTCATGCGCTTGTCTAGAGTTCAATTTCACCCACTTTTTTAACCACGATTCGACCAAATCAAAAGCAGCGCGATGTTCGCTGCTTTTACATGTCCCTCGCGGGCTTTACCCCGCACGACTGCCATTTGGCACTTCAGACTCTGGCATAGCTAGGCAAGGCGTTACCAGCTCAGCGAGCGTAGCACAATGGCGTAAACCGCAATCACCACAATACTTGCCATGGTTTCTACGGAAATTCTTGCTGCACTTGTTCCTGTACCCAGGTAGGAAGTTTCCAGTACGATGATATTTGCAGCAGGCGGAAGCAGGCAAATTAAAAGCAACCACGGCAGTTGATGATACAACATCTCTGAGTTTGCTATCTGGCTAATACCAAAAACGACTAGAACCATTGCACTCAACGTCACAATTCTTAGGACATAAGTTCGAGTGTAAAGCAATACATCGCTTTTCTTTAAACTTGTTTCAGCAAGCCAGATTCCAAGTATCATCATACCCAGAAAGCTCATTAAGAATTTAGACACGACATATAGAGTGTGTCCGTAGACTTCAATGCCTCGTCCAACTGGAATCAACAAACCACCAATCAGTAACGCAATCACTGGCGGCGAAGCCAGAATCTTCAGAATTGAGAATGCCTCTTTCTTTAAATAGTTTGCGCCAATTGAATTACCAACAATAGAGCTCCCTATGTACGCTGCTAACATAAATCTAGACGCTTCATCGCCCAGCAAAGCGTGAGCAACGGGCAAACCCAACCAACCTATATTGAGATAACAAAAACATAAACTTCGAATCGCATCTTTTCTCATCCAGTGTCGGCAGGAAAATATCGCTAACATAGACATCATCGTCAATACGATAACTCCTATCATTTCCTCTGAATGAAGGGAGATATTCCAGATGATAATGACAGGGATCACCAGCTTAGTAAGTACAAGGGATGAAAACCTTTTAACGTTTAGCTGCCCTTTGCCAACAAGGAATCCAACAAGCAAATAGATAAAAGGGAGTAACGTTGCCATCAGTACTTTACCTCTGCTCGCTTCGTCCACGGTTTTTCTATCCGTTGAAGGTAAAACCAATTGTCACTCTTGGGCAACGAAGCGCCCTTGTTTAATAAGCCAACTCCTTGACTCTCGAAATTTCCATATATTCGCAAGACTGATGCCTACCATTTGATCAAAGCGCAGATTTTATAAAACCATCAAAAATATGCAACCTGTTTGCCTTAAGTCAAAATGACTAGCCAATACCAACTAGGCAGTTAAAACGCCGTTACTAAAAAAGCAGCGCAAAAGAGCGGCAAGTGTTCTCTGGTATTTCAGTGTCAGAACAATGGTCTGCGCTATCTTTCCGATCGCTTTGTAATGCTCAGTATGTTGGTGAGCACGATTTGATATGTACATAAATCGTTCACTAAAGATAAACGTAAACGAAACGAAGATGTCACCTAATCTGTGAAAAATGACTGAAAAACGAAACAAACGAACCCCGTAAAACACTAAACGAAACCTTAGCACTAAGGAAAGGAATGATGAAACACTTATGGATTACCGGATTACTTTTTTCAGCAACCGTCTCTGGTTCAGCACTTGCAGCAACGGAAGTAACATGGTGGCATGCAATGGGTGGTCAACTTGGTGAAACCGTGAATAAAATCGCGACTGAGTTCAACGCATCTCAGAATAACTACAAACTGATACCTGTATATAAGGGGTCTTACACTGAGACTCTAACAGCAGGTATCGCTGCCTACCGTGCCAATGAAGCGCCGAACATTCTTCAGGTGTTTGATGCAGGTGCTGCGACGATTATGAATGCCAAAGGTGTCGCTAAACCGGTGCAGGACATCATGGTCGAATCAGGTTACAGCTTCCACTCTTCTGACTACCTTGCGGGTGTGCGCAACTTCTATGCGGATAACCAAGGTACAATGGTTGGCATGCCATTTAACAGTTCGACACCTGTACTTTACTTCAACCGCGATATGCTGGCTGAAGCGGGTGTTGAAGCACCTAAGACTTACGAAGAGATGGAAGTCGTCGCTAAGAAACTTAAGGCAAAAGGACATGCGGCATTTTCTCAGTCTCATACTCCTTGGATTTTCTTTGAGAACTTCAAATCTCGTCACAACCAACAGTTAGCTGACAAGAACAACGGCTACGATGCGCCAGCCACCAAAGTGATGTACAGCACTAAGAACCTACAGATGCACTTCACTAAGATGAAAGAGTGGGCGGATAAGGGTTACTACAAGTATTACGGTAAAGACTGGGCTGCAAACCAAACACCATTTGAGCGCAAAGAAGTGGCTATGTGGATTGGTTCTTCAGGTTCGTTCGGTGGTCTACGTGACCGTGTTGACTTTGAGCTAGGTACTACATTCCTTCCATACTGGGAGTCAGTCGACAAAAATGCTGGCGTCACTTTTATCGGCGGTGCCGCGCTATTTGCTCTGTCAGGTCATGACAAAGTGGAAGACAAAGGTGTTGCGGCATTCTTTCACTACCTAACTAGCCCAAAAGTACAGATGCAGTGGCATAAAACGACGGGCTACGTTCCGGTTACTAACGCGGCTTATGAGCTTACTAAGCAATCCGGTTACTACAAAGATAGCCCAGATGCAGAAGTAGGCGTTCAGCAGTTGAGCCTACCTGGCGGTGAATGGACTAAAGGTTATCGTCTTGGCTTCTACCCGCAGATTCGTGAAGTTATGTACCGTGAAACCGATAAGATTTTCGCTGGCGAATCACAAGTTGAGTCGAGCCTTAACAAAATCGATATTGAAGCTCAGCAGCTTCTAAAACGCTTTGCTCGCACAGTTAAGTAACTCGGCAAAATTCAGCCTCTCCATGTATACCCAATTGAATTCAAGGTGCTGGGTTCACAGCGGTGTCACGGGATCAATTTCAAGCAAATGACGTGGTTCTTACCAAGTTATTTAACTCTGAACTAAGCATCTTGATGTAATTTGAGTATCAAGGTGAGGCTTTTTTGTAACTGATATTTTTACTTTTTTGGAGTCCACGTGGAACGTCGTCAACAATTCCGGCACTCTCCTTTACCCTATATATTTCTGGCTCCGCAGATTCTAATTATTGCGATATTTTTTATCTACCCGGCAGCTCAAGCAGTCTATCTTTCCTTTATGTTGGAAGACCCATGGGGATTGTCATCTACCTTTGTCTGGTTTGAAAATTATACAATTCTGTTTGAATCAGAAGAATATTTAAAGTCTGTCGGGTTTACCCTTTACTACTCATTACTCGTCTCTTTCTGTTCATTGGCGTTGGCGCTGCTGTTAGCCGTAAAAGCAAATAATGTTATTCACGGGCAGAGTGCTTACCGAGTAACGCTCACATGGGTTTACGCGGTTGCCCCTGCTGTGGCGGGTATGATGGGAACTTTTCTCTTCAGCCCTCATTTGGGCATCTTCGTCGATCTGTTTAAAGTTGTAGAGATTGATTTTAGTTTTCAAACGGATTCTTCCGATGCAATCATTGCTTTGGTTGTCGTATCAGTGTGGAAGCAGATCTCAGTTAATTTTGTCTACTTTTTAGCGGGCCTTCAGTCGATTCCGACTTCAGTAAAAGAAGCGTCGGTGCTCGATTGTGTCAGCGATACGCGACGATTCTGGACCATCACTTTCCCACTTTTAGCCCCGACGGGATTTTTCTTGTTGGTGATAAACCTAACCTACGCCTTTTTCGATACCTTCGGCGTTATCGACATGATGACAGGCGGAGGACCCGGCGGCTCAACAACGACTCTGGTTTACAAGGTGTTCACGGATGGGTTTGTGGGTGCAGACATTGGCGGCAGTTCTGCTCAGTCTGTGGTGTTGTTGCTCATGGTACTCGGTCTCAGTTATCTACAGTTCCGTTTTATTGAAAAACGCGTCCACTACTAAGGGAGTTAAGATGATGAAAAGCAATAGGATTAGCGATCATATCATCCTTATATTGGGGGCTGTTTTTATGCTTTCCCCAATCTGGCTTATCTTCGCCAGCTCCACTCATGATTCAGCCACCATTCTGACGCAAGGTTTACAGTGGGTTCCCGGAGACCATTTTATGGAGGTCTATGAGAAGGCATGGAAGACGGATCAAGGCTTCACGACAGACGTCACAGCAAAGACGATGCTCGTTAATTCTATGATTATGGGCTTGGGATTTGCCATCGGTAAGATCGTTATCTCGCTTTGCGCTGCCTATGCGTTGGTCTATTTCAGATTACCTTATGCCAGTGCTTGGTTCTGGCTGATCTTTGTCACCCTGTTGCTTCCTTTAGAGGTACGTATCATGCCTTCCTATGAAGTGGTTTCTAAACTAGGCATGTTGAACAGCTACTTAGGCCTGATTGTGCCACTGATTGCTTCAGCTACAGCGACCTTTTTCTTCCGTCAATTCTTTAAAACCATACCCGATGAACTACTCGAAGCGGCGCAGCTGGACAATGCAGGGCCACTGCGCTTTGTCGTCGATATCTTGCTGCCCCTTTCTCGAACCATGATTGCAGCGATCTTTATCATTATGTTCGTCGTCGGTTGGAACCAGTACTTGTGGCCGATCATGATGACTACTGATGAAAGCTACAACACCATAGTGATGGGGATTAAACAGATTCTGGCTAATATCAATGAAACGCCCGACCCAAGATATAACTATGCCTTTGCTATGGTGATCCTCGCCATGCTGCCACCTGTCTTAGTGGTGATTATCTTTCAACGCTGGTTCGTGAAAGGACTAGTTGAGAGTGAAAAATAGAATCTAGAGCGAATTAAACAATGTTAGAAATAAAACAATTGGTCAAAACCTACGAAAACGGCCATCAGGCGGTTAAAGGCCTCAATCTGGATACCACTAACGGTGAGTTCATCGTACTTGTCGGTCCCTCGGGTTGTGGTAAGTCTTCCATTTTGCGCTCGATCGCTGGTTTAGAGCCAATCTCTGGCGGTGAAATTCATCTCAATAAGCGACGTATCGATACAGAAAAGCCAGCCTCACGAGACATAGCAATGGTTTTCCAAAACTATGCGCTCTATCCACATATGACGGTGTACAACAACCTTGCTTACGGTCTGAAAAACCGGGGGGTCGATAAATCTGAGATTGATGATAAGATCCAAAACGTCGCGAAGACACTCAAGATCGAAGAGTATCTAGATCGTAAGCCGGCCAAACTTTCTGGTGGTCAAAGACAGCGTGTAGCAATGGGCCGTGCGATTGTGCGTGACCCCCAGCTGTTTTTGTTTGATGAGCCACTGTCAAATCTGGATGCATCCCTTCGCACTCATATGCGCTTGAAGATCAAGAAACTCCAGCGCGAACTGGGAGTGACAAGCGTCTACGTTACTCATGATCAAGTAGAAGCCATGACCCTTGCTGACCGCATTGTCGTACTCAATAAAGGGCAAATCGAACAGGTAGGAACGCCCTCTGAAGTGTACCATTGGCCTGCCAGCCATTTTGTGGCGAGTTTTATGGGCAGCCCAGCAATGAACTTTCTGACCGCGACTCTTGCCGATGGCATTCTCACTGTTGCAGGCCACACTATACCGCTGCCAGAGTATGGGGGTATCAATCAGGTGGTCACTCTTGGTATCCGTCCAGAGCATGCCGATACACGGGCCCTAGACAGTATGTTGAATCTTACTTTGAACATCAGTGTAATTGAGCCACTTGGCCCAAACCAATTGGTACACGGCCAAGTGAATGGACAAGCCTTCATCGCTGTGACACCTGAAACTGAATTTGACGTCGATAAGCCTCTTAACCTTTGTGTTGAAAATAGTCACCTTCATCTATTTGATACTCAGGGTAAACGCATTGAGCCGACCCAAACACAGTGATAGAAATGCACTCATTTAAGGACAGACACCTAAATAAGGACAGACTGGTGAGCCTATCTTCAAGACAAAAAGAGATCCTTGGTTATCTGCAACGGAGCAATGGCGTTCTATCCAGTGCTCTGTTGTCAGACACGTTTAACATATCTGTTCAAACTATTCGTAAGGATATGAATGATCTTAGCGACAAAGGACTCGTCAAACGTGTTCATGGTGGCATTACTTTACCAAGTGCTAACGACAATCTGTCATTTACCAACCGAGATATACTCAATGTTTCCGCCAAGCAGCGTATTGCAAAGAAAGTAGCGAGCGAAATTCCCGAAGGGTGCAGTATTTTTTTAGGTATTGGAACGACACCAAAACACGTCGCCACTGCACTATTGGACCATCCTGGTTTAACTGTAGTGACCAACAACATCAACGCTGCTCTAACGTTAAGTAGAAACACAAATATCTCTACTTACTTAGCAGGTGGGAAGGTGAGAATGTCTGATGAAGATACGGTGGGCGAGGCAACGACGCTATTTTATCGTCAGTTTAATATTAAGATCGGCATCTTTGGTATCGGTGGTTTAGGAGAGAGAGGGGAACTTCTCGACTTTACTCCGGAAGAGGCTAATTTGACGAGAGCCGTTATTGAACAAAGCCATCAATGCTGGCTGATTGCAGACAAGACTAAACTAGGAAGATATGCCCCAGTTGTTAGCGCACAACTCTCGGAAATGGATCGACTATTTGTAGATGATGCGGCAGCAGAATTTCAATCACTATGTAAAGTCAATCAGGTTGAGCTAGTTGTTGCAGATTAAGGATGTTAATAAAACAGCCACCGAGGGGTGGCTGGTCATTATCCTGAGAACAAAAGCAGCTCAAAAGATCGGCAAGTGGTCTCTAGTATTTCAGTGTCGGGTCAATAGTCAGCACTATCTTTCCGACCGCTTTATATTGCTCAGAACGCTGGTGAGCACGCTGGATATCCTCAAGTGGATAAACCGTATCTATTGGGATGATTAACTGATTTTTATTGAATAGGTCGAGCACTTTATCAAGATCCTCAGCGTTGTTCTCGACCCACATTCTTGTGAACGAAATACCGTGGATACCCACCTCACCTTCAGAAAGCTCATCAAAAGTGGACACTATTTGGCCTCCTGATTTAACACAGGAGACCGTACGATGAAGCAAATAAGCACCCGCTTTCGCAACAAAAGCCAAGTCGTATCTCATGGTCGAATGCCAATCTGTCTGGCTTTCATCGTGCACTTCATCTGCCCCCAATGTTTTTACGTAATCTAGCTTAGCTTGAGAGGCCGTCGCTACGACGTACGCTCCTGCAGCCTTGGCTATTTGCACCGCAAATGAACCAACACCGCCGGAAGCATTATGAATGAGAACAGTTTGCCCTTGCCTGATATGACCTTGGGTATGCAAACCTTGCCACGCAGTAATAGAAGCCAGTGGCAAAGCCGCTCCATCGATAAAACTCATTTTTTCTGGCTTTTTCACAACCAGATCCGCATTGACAGCAATGTATTCGGCATTAGTACCCTGTCCTGAAATGGGGGTGAATGAGAGTACCTTGTCACCCGGTTCAAACCCATTCACATCATCACCAACTTGCTCAATAACCCCTGAACAATCCCAACCTAATACAAGCGGCAATGTATGGGTATCAGTATCGGCCATCATGCCATTGCGAATATGAAAATCGACCGGGTTTACACCTGATGCCACGACCTTTATCAGTACCTGATGGCCGGATGGTGCTGGCTTTTCCAATTGACCTACATTGAGTTGAGCCACGTTTCCATAATGTTTTATAAATGCTGCTTTCATAATTTTCTTCCTTATCTGTGATGAGAACAGCTTTAGTATTCAATCAATAACCTATTTCTTCTAATTAATAGTTGATATAAACGTTATTCCACACAGGAATGAATTGTATGGCTAAAATTGACTTAAATCTGATCGTTATCTTTGACGCAATCATGCGAGAGCAGTCCATTACCATCGCAGCAGAGCAACTAGCGATGACTCAGCCTTCGGTATCGAAAGCCGTCTCTCGAATGCGCTATGCATGGAAAGATCCTCTGTTTATCAAACATGGGAGAGGCATTACTCCCACTCCATACGCAAAGCAGCTGTGGCATGAAGTCTCGGAACCTCTCAATAAAATTAGCCATTCCGTCTCTCCACCTAAGTTTGATCCTATGACCTCCTCTACACAGCTTAGAGTGGCGTTAACAGATGGTACCAGCTGTCTTTTCTGGCCTAGATTGCGAGCGATCATCGAGGAAAGAGCTCGAGCTATGGATTTATATGCCGTCCCCTTCAAAGGAAATGGGCAACAGCTTTTACTAGAAGCGGAAGTCGATCTGGTACTGGATTACTATCCAACAACACATGAGCAAATTTCAGTTCGACACTTGTATGAGAATCACTTTACCTGCGTAATGCGACCTGAACACCCACTCGCAGACCGTTTTCTTTCTCTGGAAGATTTTTGCGGCGCAGACCATTTGCTGGTCTCACTTTCTGGTGATCCAAGTGGCGCTGTGGACTCAACACTGGCTCTAAAAGGACTCCAGCGACGCGTCGCCATGACCGTCAATAGTTTTTCAGGGGCTATGGACTTATTGGAAGAGTCCAATCTTATCAGCGTTCTGCCTTTTACCGTGGCCAGCAAATCAATAGAGAAAGGGAGACTGATGCAAAAGCCAATGCCCATTACTGTCCCACCCCCCACGATTTCCATCGCTTGGCACCGACGAAATCAGCATAACCGAGCACTGAAATGGCTGATTAATGAAGTCGGAGCGATCGTTTCAACAGAGGCACATGTGTTTGCCAACAAAGTTATTGGTTAGCGAAAAAACACTCCTGTTAAGCAATTGATATTATTAGATATGCCAAGTATTTCGATTTTTATCGAAATATTTTCCTTGATCATTTGCTCTTTATTTCTATAATTCGAGAAAAATAGAAATGAATTTGAAAATATTCAGATTCATAACACTCGAATTTGGAGTCACCTTATGAACAATGAATTTATATCTATGGCCAGTGAAGCGTTCAATATGTTTGCCTTTCTCGCAACTGAGCTGATTATCCTGTTTCTTGCCATCAGCTATATCGTTGGTGTATTGCAAGCGTTTCTGACACCAGAAAAGATCCAATCGATCCTGAGCTCGCGTAATGGCAAAGGCTATGTCGTAGCAGCACTACTGGGCGCCATCACGCCTTTCTGTTCTTGCTCAACCATTCCTTTCCTTAAAGGTCTGCTTCGAGCGCGTGCAGGATTCGGCCCTATGATGGTCTTCCTGTTTGGTAGCCCGCTGCTTAACCCAGTGATCATTGGCTTGTTTGTCGTGACCTTTGGTTGGAAAGTTGCATTGTTCTACTTCATGATCGCTATGGTTGTGTCTGTTGTTGCTGGTTACACACTAGAAAAACTCGGTTTTGAACGTTACGTAAAACCGGAGGCGTATCAGGCGGCAGAAGCCAGCAGTTGTGGAACAAGCTGTGGTGAAAGCAAACCTCAACCGAAGAAAGAGAGCACGTGTGGGACATCCAGCTGTGGTGAGCCAGCGCCAGCAATGACAAAAGAGTCCAGCTGTGGCGCAAGTGCAGAACCACCAGTCGGTGTTGCAAGTTGCTCAGCAGACGGCAGTGCAACCGCGACTTTAGTTGAAGAACGTAAGCCAAATCGCTGGGTGAAAATCTGGCACTCAACATGGAAAGACTTTAAACAAGTATTCCCGTACCTAATGCTGGGCATTGCGATCGGCTCATTTATCTACGGATTTATTCCAACAGACTTGATTGCAGAATACGCAGGCGCGGGGAAGTGGTATGCGATTCCAGTCGCCGCCATCATCGGTATCCCACTGTACATTCGTGCTGAAGCGGTGATTCCTCTCAGTGCTGCACTGGTACAAAAAGGGATGGCACTGGGTTCTGTGATGGCACTGATCATCGGCAGCGCGGGGGCAAGCTTAACTGAAGTGATTTTGCTTAAATCTATCTTTAAAAATCAGATGATTGCCGCATTCCTGACTGTCATCCTGAGCATGGCGATCGGCGCTGGCTTCCTATACAGCTACCTGTTTGCTTAATGTGACAAAGAGAAATCAAAAAGGGGGACACGCTAGGCGTATCCCCTTTTTGTTATCGTTCGCCCAGCACTTCGAACTCATCGTAAGTTAGGCGCGCTTTACCGTCTTCCTGCAGTGTCCACACTTCTTTATGTACCACACCGAATGCTTTGTTCATCGTCCACTTTGACGACAAGATATAGTTATTGTCATCGACTTTTTCCCACTTTGTCTCTGTGTAAGATACATCGCTAAAGCCTTGGTCAATGATGTTTTGCCAAAACGCCTGAATTTGCTCGCGACCTTCAAACGTACCAAATGGCTTGGCGATCATGGTTGTGCCTTCGGCATATTGCTCTGCACATCCTTTTGCATCCCGACGGTTAAATGCTGCTTTCCACGCTTCGATACCTGCCTGACACGCTTCTAATACTGACTGACTCATTGTGTTTCTCCTTCTTGTCTGATGGAGGGGAGTTTAGGTCTAGGATTAACTAAGAAAAACAGATAAATTAGAAATCACTGTTTTGATAAAGAGAACAATAATGAACAAGCACAAACAAATGATGATCTTCAAAGCAATTGTCGAGGCAGGCTCGATTTCGAAGGCTGCTGACAAATTGGAGTTGTCGAAATCAGTCCTGAGTACTCACCTTAAACAGCTGGAGAGTGAGCTCGCCACCACTCTCATAAAACGCACCACACGTAAGCAATCACTCACTCCTGCGGGCGAAAGATTCTATCAACACTGCATCACAATGAACGACGTTATGTCGACAGCCTGGGATGACATTCGTCAATTGCAAAAACAGCCCAGCGGCAAACTGTCTATCACCGCGCCCATTGCTTTAATGGAGAGTATTGTCGTCCCTGCGCTGAGTGATGCTTTTGCTCCTTTTCCCGATGTATCACTCAATGTAGTCGCTGAAGATAAGCAGCTAGACTTAATGCAACACGATATTGATTTAGCCATTCGAGTCGGTGAGTCGCCAGACAGTAATGTAAAACAAAAGCGCATTGGTCAGTTTCGTGACGTGTTGTGTCAGTCAGCCACGACTCGCCACGCCCCTGAAACCGCTAAATACATCGCTAATCACTGGCAACCTAAAACCATCACACACCATCTTTTCGCTGCCGACGGGGCGCAATCAAAGACGCTAATTTACACGGCCCACCATAGAGTCAATACCGTCAGTCAGGTCGCGAGCCTCATTCGTCATGATATGGGCATTGGCTTACTTCCGGAGTTTATGCTGAACCAGTTCTCAGATTTAGAACCTTGTTTTAAACACCAGCAGTTACTATCCAACAATGTGTATGCTCTGCACCCGTACTCTAAATCTCCCCCAATTTCAGTCACCAGAGCGATAGCAGTAATCGAACAAAGACTGAAATCCGTGACGGTTTTTTGAACAGATGTAGAACCAAGATCAAGCTTCATGATAATTTCACCCACTGTTCAAAAAGTGTGTCCTACACTTGAAAAACGCGTCGGTTAACTACTAAGGAGAACAACATGATCTCAACATTCAGGGATTACGAATTACAAGATAAAAACCACTTCCACGCTCATATAGAAGTCAACCCATCTGGGTTATTAGATGTTGATATTATTGAAAAAAATGAGCACCACCAAACAGAGTTGTGTGATATCAGTTTTGAAAAGCTGAATGGTAAAACGCGCATTAAAGGTAAAGAAGAACAGCATCAGTGGCAATTAGATCTCGACGACAAAGATGCAACAGAGCTGCACCACCTAATCTCAGAAGCGAACGAAGAATACGAGATCTTAATGCGTGATTTATGAAATAAGCTTATCAGGAGAAGTGTTTACTTTTTCGCACACTTTTCCTGATACATTTTCTCATCGGCCATCTCTAATAAAGTATCAATTGATACCTCTTGCGAAGGCTTGGCAACCGCAATACCGACGCTGAATGTGATCTCATACCCTCGATCTTCTTCCTGGTTAAAGCGTTCGACCGATTTTCTAAAACGCTCAATGGCGACGGTGGCTACTTTTTCGGTTAGACCAGACATAAAGACAACAAACTCATCACCACCTATTCTGGCAAACACATCCGAATCGCTAAATGAAGTTGCCATTAAGTCAGCAAACTGCTGCAGAACAGCATCACCCACTTTGTGGCCTAACTCATCATTGATGGCCTTAAAGTCATTCAGGTCAAAATACGCCAGCGCGACACAAAACCCGCCCATTCGGCAGTACTGCATCGACTTCTCTGTGAGTTCGAAGAAACCGCGGCGGTTAGAAATCTGCGTTAGCGGATCAAGCGTAGCTTGAATAGTTGACTCCAACTCTTGTTCCGCCATCTTTGCCAAATCAACCAGATCGGCCATTTGCTGCATAGTCAACTCACGCGGTTTTGTGTCTATGATACACAATGTACCGAACTTACTTTTGTTGTGATAAACCAAAGGTATGCCTGCATAGAATCGAATATGTGGCTCCCCTATAACCAACGGATTATCAAGAAAACGAGGATCCTTAGTTGCATCATTGATGATAAAAGGCTCTTCACCATTGATCGCGTGTCCACAAAAGGAGACATTTCTTGCGGTTTCGCGAACAGGGAGACCAATACAGGACTTAAACCACTGTCGCTGCACATCGACTAAACTCACCACTGCAATCGGGACATCAAAAAGATGCTGAGCAACACGAGTGATCCGATCAAAACGTTCTTCCGGTTCGGTGTCGAGAATATCAAGAGAATGAAGGTCTTTTATTCGTTGTACTTCGTCGTTAGGAAAATCAGGCTCTTTCATCCAGTGTAGCTCTTTAAAGATGGTTAACTATCAGCTTAGCACTCAGCCGTCATCTTGCTTAGTTTGAAAGCTATTGATGAGTAGTTGAGTATAAAAGTGTGAAATTTAACTAGATATCAATGCTAGGGCGCGCGACCGTAACGCAAAAAAACGAATACTTACAACAGGTAATTCATGGTTAACGCTTCAACATATCATCAAAATGATAGACCGCTTAAGCACCCTATTATCAGACAAAAAAGGGCCGTTTTCGGCCCGATTCTTAGTATGAATAGATTACACTGTAATGCGCGTTGGCACGGCGGATTTGACGGCAATCTCATGGCCATCCAACAGCCCTTTGCCTCTCTTCAATTCATTCAGGCGCGCGTTGACCACACCATCTCTGCTAGTAAAGTCTATCTTATAACTGCCAACGTACTCTTGAACGTACTTGCTCGACAGTGACTTCAGCTTATCGATATAGACAACGGCTTTGTCAAAGTCTCCTTGCGATACCACTTCAAGTTTAGGCGTTAGAAGCTGGGCAAATTTATAGGGGTGACCGACAAAACCACTGCCCATCACAAGCGCTGCGACAATTGGTGTTGTGATCACCACATTCTGAAACCACTCAGAAAACATCTTGTGATCATTGACTAGACTGGCTGGAGCAGTTCGGTTGTGCCATTCTTTCTTGGCACGTTTGGTTACTTTATCAAGCAGGCTACGTTGTACAAAGAAATCGACTAACTTGATGATACGCTCCAGAATATTGGTGATCATGCTGACCAATGAGCCCACTCCGGCTGCAACATCACCTGCGGCTTGCAAACCTATGCCTGCCACCCCCATAGTGAAAGATTTGATCCCTCCTAACGCACCTTTAGCAGAATGCAGAGCCAACGCATTGGCGATAATACTAGGATGACCACCTAACAGCTCCACCCCACGACCACGGTATATTTGTGAAATCAGATCTTTGGATTTCATTACCGACTTTTTCGCCGCAGAATAAAGCCCCGATGCACTTTGCACATACCCCCAGCCGGGAATAAGATTAGAGAAGGTCCCAGCAAATTCGCTGGCTAGCCACGTGCCGACTTCCGCAAGCCACTCAATACCATGCAGCAGGTCGCCATAAACGTTTTTTACCTTGTTCAACAAACCACGGAAGAAATCACAAAACAGCTTCTTAAGCTTTGTTGTTATCGCAGATGTCATCTCATCGACTTTGGCTTTAGCCCTAGACGCTTTGAGCACAATTTTACTGCTTTTTATCTTGCTCATGGTCTCAGTCTTATTCAGCAAGCCCATAGCAGCATCTTTAAAGTCTACAAAGGGCTCAGTTCCGACCACAAAAGCTTCAAAAAAATGCGCATTAGAAATCTTCGCCACTTTGGTAATTTCGGTACTGGCCAGCATGTACATTGCTCCCATGCGGGCATCGGCCATCTGTGCAACCTGCACGCCCAGTGCTGTATTTTTTGTCTTACCAAACATTTTGTCTTTAATCAGACGTTTTAATAGTTTTATCTGCATGTAAACCTCTGCCCATACAATAACGACACATAATTTTTTTTGCGCCAATAATGACAATTACATAAACAAGACGAATAATAACGAGATTTATCAATTATGTGGTCTGTCTTGCTGGATTAGCTTCAAAAAACACAATAATCGGGTGGTTAGCTGCGACATATGACTGAGAATATAAAAAAGCCCCGCAAGTAAGGACGTTACTCACAGGGCTAAGGGCAGTTAGGTAAACTAGAATCAAGTTGTTATTTGGGTCCAGCGATTAAAAAACTTTTCTGTAATGCGATCAAATTGCGGTGCCAACATATACAGCATCAGAACAAATAATACCGACCCGACCAAATCAATCGGTCGATGCATTCCGAGCCAAAGGCGACTGTACGCCAAGCCCAGCGCCCATCCCCCCAAAACCATCGCTAAGGCGTAATGTCGATTCTGAATAAACAGATTGCCAAAAAAGGCAAGACATATGGCCGCAAAAATAGTGTGGCCTGAAGGAAAGGAGTAGTCTTTTTCGCCTTGCCAGTGACGGGTGCGCCAAACACTAACACGATGCGAAATATCGTCAATTACATGCTGTTGTTGAACCGTATTCAGGTTATAGAAGTGAGAGGGATGTGGGATCAGAAGTTGTTGGGTCAGCAGTTCAGTGTATGGACGTGGACTCTCCGTCATTTGTTTCAGGCCGGTCTTGCTGACAAACCCTATCAGAAGAATGAGCCCGAGCTGAGCCATCTTGCTCAACCATTCAATTCGGTTCGGTAACACTTTCCAACTAATCGCCACCAAAACGAACAAGGTCAAAAGAAAACCTTTCGAACCTGCTGAATCCGTCAGGAGAGTAAAGGCCAAACCCGTTGTATCAGACACGCTACTCAGCAAATCAATATGGCTGACCAGTAAACTCATTGGCGCAATAATCACAAGAAATGCAACCAAAAGACCAATACCATACTGCTTCTCGATCAGAAAATTCTTCACCGTGTTGTCCCGCACTGAATCTGTAAGATGCAGAATATTAGTCGACCCAAGGTGGAAAATTTATCAACTCAATGTCAATTTGATGAAAGATCGATCCAGCTTCACAATCAGCCATTCACCCCGAAAATAACCTAATCTCACACATTTCCAAAACAAATAAACAAGACTCTTTTGAGCGCCATCTTAAATCGAACAGCCATGACAAAGGCAGCCCAAAACATACCCAACCACCTCCAATATCATGGCCCATTGTTTAGCCATCACGGCCTTCTAAGCTTTGTTTATACTTTAACATCCAGTCCCTGTTGCCAGAACGCTACTTCCATTCGAGTCGCAGTTCTGAACACTTCAATCAGGTTTTGTCCCCGCTGGCTGTGAAGATCAATCTCTTCTAAGAGTTGGTTAAAATGCTCTGCACCTTGTGCGACACCGCTTTGGAATTCCTCACCACCATAGAGTTCAATCCAACTTGCGTAAGGGTTTCTTTCCCGTACGGTGTCATCACTTTCAATCAACGCTTTGCCAATCATCGCATAACCAATCGAACACGGCGCCAGCGCAGCATACAGGTCCACTAAATCACCTGTCATGCCTGCATCAAGCACATAGCGTGTGTAAGCAACGGTTCCAAAATCTTCAGGTTCGTTTTCTAAATCAGATTCCGTCAGTCCCCATTGACCACAATACGTCACATGATGACCAATTTCGGAGTCTAGTAGAGCATGCACACTCGGCAAGGCACGACGCATATCTTCCAGCGTGCGCGCTTTATAGATGGCTAACGCGTAAGCACGCGCATACTGTTTGAGAAACAGAAAATCCTGCTTCAGATAGTGAAGAAAACTGTGCTGATCTAAAGTACCTTGTGCCAGCTGCTGCACAAAAGCATGCTGTGTGTACTCCTGCCAGTCCGACTGGCACGCTTGGATAAGATCCTGATATTTCATTAGTTAAACTCCGGCACATAGTCTGCGGCTTTAGGCAGAGTGTCAATGATCTTTTGTGAATACATAAATTGGGCGTAATCGTCGTAGCGCTTGAGGTCAACCGCAGAAGGACGCAGTGCAAAACGAGTTAACGTATCGTTCCAAGCTCGTTGATTAAGTTCATTGTTGAGGGTGTCTGGCGCGTAAGCAACAAACTCCTTCCACGACGCTTGTGGGTGATTGACTATGTAAGTTGTGGCTTGCTCAAGCGCTTTGTTGAAAGCTTTGATAGCCTCTGCATCATACGTTTTGGCATTGGCCACAAACACCAGTTCGTCGTAAGCCGGAACACCGTGTTCTTCAGGGAAAAAGGCTTTCGCTTTGTAGCCTTCGAGCGCGAGCTGGTTGGTTTCAAAGTTGCGTAGACCACCCCAGATCGCATCGACTTTTCCTGATGCCAGAGAAGAAGAGAGCGCCCAGCCCACATTGATGATATCCACATCGGCGAACTTCACACCGTCTTGCGCCAGCATAGTACCAATAGTGGCTTCTTCATTGCCTGCGATGGCAATACCGATTTTCTTACCTTTCAGGTCGGCCAGATTGTCGTTCTTACCGTTATCTAACACCATCAGCGTGTTGAGTGGCGTCGCGATTAGCGTTGCAGAACGAATAAGCGGCAAACCTGCAGCAACATCGATAGTCAGACTTGGTTGATAAGTGATCGCCAGATCAACTTTGCCAGCAGCCACCAGCTTAGGTGGCGTGCTTGGGTCAGCGGGTTCTTGAATATCAACGTCAATGCCTTGCTGCTTGAAATATCCACGCTCTTTCGCAATCACGATTGGGCCATGGTTCGGGTTAACAAACCAATCCAGCATCAGAGTGAGTTTTTTCTCTTCCGCCAGCGATTGAGCAGAAAATGTTGAGCAAAGTAGTGCCACTGCACTGAGTATTTTTTTTGTTTTCACGGGAGTGTCCTTTCTTTTATTGATTTTCCCAAGGAATCAGTTTCTTAAGTAATTTATCGGTGATGAAGAAGAGCGAGACAGACAACAAAGCCAGAATAAACAGCGCCGCAAACATCTCATCAATGATCATGCGCGCATTAGCTTGCAGCATCAGGTAACCCAAACCTTCACTGGAACCTACCCACTCTCCGACAACCGCGCCAATAGGTGCAATGACCACAGCGACACGTATACCGGAAGCCAGAGTGGGTAGAGCCGCTGGGAGTTGAATGTTTTTCAGCATTTGCCATTTGCTCGCCCGCATGGTTTTTGCTAGGTCAAGATAGCCTGTCGGCGTGTTTCTCAAACCGTCGTAGCAACACGTGGTCACGGGGAAGAAAATAATGATCGCCGCCATCACGACCTTTGATGCGATACCGTAGCCAAGCCACAGCATCAGGACAGGTGCAATCGCGAACACAGGAATCGCCTGACTGGCAATCAGAATCGGCAATAACCAGCGCTTGAGCGGTTTAAACAACAGCATCTGTAAAGCAAAGAACAGCCCCATCGACAAGCCAAGTAACAGACCCAACACAATTTCTTGACCAGTCACTAGCGTATGTTTCATCAATACATCAAAGCGGCTGATGAGGCGCTCAAACACGTCAAGCGGCGCAGGGAAAATAAAGCTTGGCATATCAAACACCACCACCACTAACTGCCAAAGCCCGACAATAATCGCAGCACTGATCGTCAACCGGAGTGCAGGGTGCGTTATACGCTCCTTTTTCACTACATCGCGCTGAATGGCGTCAAACTGAGCCATATCACTCATAATCATCCTCCAACGAATTGAGAATGTTCTGCTGCAATTGCGCACATTCTGCATCTATGACACGAGGCGGTTGAGTGGTTGGAACCTCATGTGATTCAGCATAAGCAGGTTGACCGCGGAGGATGTACAGAGCGTCGGCCAGTCGAATCGCTTCTTGCGGGTCATGGGTGATCAGCACCACCGTTTTGCCACGCAATAGCTCAGCGGCCAATGTCTGCAATTTATGTCTCGTCACTGCATCTAGCGCAGAAAAAGGCTCATCCATGAGTACCACGGGTTTGTCTTGCATTAACGTACGAGCCAACGCCACACGTTGACGCATACCACCTGACAACTGTACGGGCATAGCCGCCGCTTGATCCGATAACCCGACTTGCTCCAGCAACCGCAGCGCTCGATTCCTGTCAGGTTGAGCGCTGCCAAACTTACTACTCAGGCAAACATTATCCAGGACATTGAACCATGGTAGCAGCAGGTCTTGTTGTGCCATGTAAGCGATTTGACCTTGCAGTGCTTGGCTATGACTGAGAGTCAGTTCTCCGGTCCAGTGCGCTTTGTCGTTCAACAGACCTGACAGATAACGCAGCAAGGTAGTTTTCCCGCAGCCACTGCGTCCCAAAATACACGTCCACTGCCCAGCAGGTATCGACATAGAAAAGTGCGCCAATGTCGGAGCCAGATTATCCGTGTACTGCAAGCTTGCACGTTGAATCTCGATCCCAATCGGCTCAGCGAACATTGATGTGGCCACAGAAAAAGTGATGGACCGGCCCATGCCCCCTGCCAACATTGAGTTCATCAGCATGAGCGATGGCCTGGGAGATGTATTGTTTACCTAGATACACGGCTTTGTGCAGCCTATTGCCCTGCGCAAGATAAGAGGCAATCGCTGAAGATAAGGTGCAGCCTGTTCCATGAGTGTTTTTCGTCGGGAATCGTTTGGCACTCAAAAGCTCACTCGTTTGCGCTAAGATCAGCAAATCATTGCTGTTGTCATCTTTTTCTAGATGCCCCCCTTTAAGCAAAACCGCTTTGGCACCGAGCGCGCGCAATGCTTCGATCATATTACCCATCTGATCTTCATTTTCCGGCACAACACCATCAATCAAAGCCGCCCCTTCCGGAAGGTTGGGGGTGATCAGATCCGCCATCGGGATCAGTTGCTCTTTTAATGTGCTAATCGCCGACTGCTCCAGCAGAAGATCGCCACTGGTGGCGACCATCACAGGATCAACCACCAGATGAGCAGGCTTGTACTGTCTAATTTTGTCCGCAACGACCTTAATGATCCGCGCGTCAGCCAACATTCCGACTTTAACCGCAACCACATTGAGGTCCGTAAACACGGCGTCAAGCTGACTTTCAATATGCTCCAGAGGAATAGGGTGAATTGCGCTTACGCCAAGCGTATTTTGTGAGGTAATGGCCGTAATGACAGAACACGCGTAACTGCCAGTCGCAGATATGGCTTTAATGTCCGCTTGAATACCAGCGCCACCACCGCTATCAGATCCTGCGATGGTTAATACTATGGGTGGTGTGTCTTGTGATTGTGGCATGGGTGCTCCTATTACAAGACGTACAGGAACTCTCAGCCAAACATGAAGTGATCAATAAAGGGAAGATCGAATCATAAAAAGCGAGTGCACCAGAATGAGCATACTCAAGCATTGGTGCGAATAGTTCCCTACGTCAGTGCTAACTGAATCAGGTTCTACGGGTCTCGCAATGCGATCTCAGCCCTAAGGCTCCCCGACTATTTCCCGATGATAATAACAGTAATTAAAAAGCGAATGCACTCGTTAATTTACAAAAAGCGCTATCATGGCTAGTTAGATCCTCTGTTACCTGTTCGAATCTGACTGTTGAATGGCGATGACAGGTTTGATGTTATTCATCTTGCAAGGTAATCCAATTACGGAGTCTATAGTGCTGATGGCACGCTCCTGCATTGGTGGTAATGCAGTGAGGAAAAGTTGAGAGATGGTGTGGAAAGCTAGACGCTACTACTGTCACACCTTAGATATGGGATCCCCGCCCAGCTCGGGCGAGGATTAACGGAACCACGAAGAGACGAAAAACGCCCTCAATCTGCTGAAGACGCTCGCAACACTCTAGTGAACTTGCTGAGCAGGGTAAAGATTGATTGGTCCCAAGAACATCGACTGATCACTTGGTGCCAGTACTTGAGGTAAACCATTAGATTTTTCTGTGCTTCTTACATACGTACAATGCACTTCCAATACTGGAACATTGGCAGCACCTGGATAGGCTGGTTTTTTCACTATCCTATCCACGGACAGCTGTGCAGAAGGAGGCAATAAAAATTCTGCTTGAACCGCAATCGCAGAATCATTGCTTTTGAGCCCCATTAGTTTTGCCAAATTTTCATACCCTTGCTTCATCTTATTGATACGGCGGTATTCAAAAATGAGGGTTTTACTTTGCTCGATCACTTCATTAACGTACTTTTTCTCATAGTCAGAAACCGTTTTGACCGAAGTGTCGGTGATGTTCAACGTCCTGACGGCAGTATTATCTAATCGACTCGCGAGGTTGGTACTATTGTAGCCACTAAAGGCACTGATATTGACACCTTGAGCACGACGAATAATAAAGTTCAGAATACCCTCGGTGTTTTTGTAAACAGGGAAACAAGCGCCCTCTATAAAGCCTTTGTGAAAACTGCATGATAAGTAACGACTGCTTTTAATAGTGCCCGCAGGCCCTTTAGGGTTTCTACCATTGACAATATCATTGGCATACTTCCACCAAGCAGAATTTTGAGGATTTGGTACAGTAATTTGACGATAAACGGGCACGTCTACATGTGATGTTGAGTTTTGTCTCCACTCTTTATACGAGTTCCAGACATTAACCGCACTGTCATCGAGCCTTTTTCCTTTCGTAGTGTAACCCGTCATTCCTGTATTAAGAGAACTGGAGTTGAACGTATAAAAAGAAAGTGCTGTCACCATCTCCATTTGTCTTACCAAAGCCTGCGCTTCATGTTGGTTGACTTTCGAGCGGATACTCTGAGGTAGAGACCAAGTATGACGCATACTTTGCGCAACTTTAAACTGGTTGACAAAACCTCTCAACATATTGATCCACTCAGTAGGACTGTTGTTACGGCAATGCTGTCTGTATGAAGCCTGGGTTATATTCATCGCCATTTGCAAAAGAGCATCCATACACTCTTTCTCTGCAGCTTCGTTGATTTTCAGGTATTTGAGTCTCTTGGCTAGATTCCCGACTCCGACAGACCTTAATTGCTCATAACGATATTCATCGTAACCACCAATTTCCATTGTTTATTCCTTATCTAATCGATACTTCTATGTTGGGTTAATGCTTGTATCTAGCACATAGCAAATTGCGCTATTAATAAGCAAAAGTATAAAGACTCTAATAAATGCAAACGTTCATAAACAACATTCATCTATTTGTATAAGAATAGATCGATAGTCGAGCCATTGTTTATGGGTTACTTTAGACTATGAGGTAATAACCTAGCATGGTTTAATAGTAAAAAAAACTTATCGTGATCAGCAAGCCATTATAAGAACTGTAAATTAAATTTAAAATCAAACACTTAAATAAGACATCTTACCATTTTCATTCCGTTAAATAATAATAACCACCCAACTACTGTTTGTTTTAAAATTAAACATACAAATCATTAAAAACACCTAAAAATATGATTTAGGTCCTAAATTTTGAAAATGAAATGTAAAGATTATTGATTATTTATAATAACAATTTCTTACAATAAATCACTCAGTCAGAAGAAGATGGGAACCGCTAGTTTTTTATCAAAAAATAAATGACATAACCATCAGTGATATTCGGAAGACGCATTTTGAGTACAATAGGTAAAATCGGTCCTAAGTAACCAGCCACCTGTATGATTAACCAAGGAGTTAATCGTATTGCTAACAAAGCAAGGTGAACTTTAAACGCAAAACAAAATGTTTGACGAAACTTGCCTATTGCGACTCGCAACTGGTTGACGCTTGCTGTCTGACAACGCGTTCGCAGACATGCAACCTCATGACGTTACGAGCGCCTAGTTTTGCGAGAGGTTATACAGGGGGATATGCATCATTTGTGGTAGGAGGTGGTACTGACAATCGCTGTTATTGATTTCTCGCCTAAATAGGTAAATCAGGACGACCTCACATCAACGATGAAATCGCCCCGTACTCAATAAACCATGAAAGTGAACCCATCGTCTATTGCGGGTTCAGCCCATGTCACTCATTCACTTACTGATAAGCGCCTGCTGAGTAATGCAGTTCGTAACTGTGAGAGTAGATTTCTAGAATGTTGCCGAACGGGTCTTCCATGTAGATCATACGGTAAGGCTTCTCACCAGGGTAATAGTAACGAGGAGCTTTCATACGCTTCTTACCGCCTGCGGCAACGATTTTCTCTGCCAGCTCTTCGACATTAGGGTCCTGAACACAAAAGTGAAAAATTCCTGTTTTCCAGTATTCAAAATTGTCCTCTGGATTTTCCTGATTCTTGAATTCAAACAGTTCAACCCCGATACGATCGCCTGTTGAAAGATGCGCAATACGGAAACGTTCCCACCCTGCACCAAACACGTCAGTGCACATTTCACCAATGGCAGAATCGTCTTCGACAATTTCTGTGGGTTCCATAATCAGGTACCAACCTAGTACTTCAGTGTAGAATTTAACCGCGGCTTCTAGATCTGGCACTGAAATGCCGATATGAGAAAAATTACGTGGATAGGGAGTAGACATGTAGACCTCTTTTTTGCTCTTCGGATCGCGGACGTTCCCGCTTTGTTGAAACCCATATTAGGCAAAAACAAGATAAATAAAAAATTATCAATTATTTTCATTTTAATAACTTTTTATTATTAAAATATTCTCCAAACTTCTTGGTTTCCAACTTTGTATGAAACTAATTTACTGTTCTATAGTATCTAAACTCATCAACAAAAAAGGAGAGTGCCATGAGTCAGGCGGCGCTAATTTCTCGTCTTAACGAGTTACCTAGGATCCAGAAAGTACTCCAAGAACTGCTTGATATGGTCAATCAGGACGAGGTTGATTTTGGCGAGCTATCGAGAAAAATCGCTACCGATCAGGTATTGAGTGCTCGATTGCTCCGTATGGCGAATTCTGCCCATTTCGGCGGCAACAAAACCGTCTCTTCAGTTAACGAAGCCTTGCTTCGTGTCGGTACAGGTCCAGTAAGAACTCTGGTGGTCGCATCGGTACTTTCTGGTGCTTTCCCTAAAATCAAAACACTGGATATGGATCAGTATTGGGAAGACACCTTCGAGGTTTCCGTTATTGCCAGCAAGATTGCTGACGAAACGGGGATGGATGCCAATGAAGTGTTCACTACCGGCATTCTTCATAATATAGGCGAGCTGATGATTCATACCTTGGTGCCAGATGCAGCGGTCAAAATACATCAACGTGCGGAGGCAGGAGAAGACGCGATTTCGGTGCAAGAAGAAATCTTGGATATTGGCGCCCCGACACTGGGCGCTAAATTAGCGAAGACTTGGAAGTTCCCAGACCCAATGGTAGACGCGATTGCTAATTATCACGATCCTAGGAACGCAGAGCTCTCCCCCAAAATGGCAACCACACTGCACTTTGCCCGCTCGATACACCGCGATTGGGATCAACTAGACAGCGATGACGCCAAAGCGCGCTATCTGGCAGAGCATCCAGACTCTCGCTTACTTCATGTATCCGCCACCTTTGCACCAACCATAGATAAGTTTCGTGGAAACGGTAGGGATCTCGCCACTCAACTCAATGCTGCTTAGCCCGCGAATAGCGAGGGAATGTACCTCGCTATTTTACTCACACTACCCAAATTTCACGTTATCACTTAGACTACTAGTAATAATTTTTTGTTATTAAAAGATGACGATGCTAAATCCGCTGTGGCTGAAAACCTTTCAAACACTCATCGACACTGGTCACTTCACTAAAACCGCTGAAAGGCTGTTTATGACACAGCCAGGGGTGAGTCAGCATATTAAAAAGCTTGAGCGAGCATGCGGCCATACGCTTATCGCCCGGCATCACAAGACTTTTGAAATCACAGAAGCTGGGCAATCTGTCTATCACTATGCTCGACAAATCGAGCACCAGCAGGCTGAGCTGATTAATTCACTGAATATTGAAGACCCTTACTCTGGTAGTGTTTCGCTTTCCTGTTCAGGCGCTTTGGCATTGCTGCTCTACCCGCCTCTGCTTAATTTACAATGTAAACACCCAACACTGGTTGCGAAACTCGAGGCCGCTCCACACCATAAAATTTTGGCTGATGTACTCTCTGGCGAGTGTGATATAGGGATTGTCACTCATATTCCTTCCGACTCTCGCTTTGAATCAGAAACACTAGGTATTGAACCTCTTTGCCTGATGCTACCTGCCAGCCGTTCAATAAAAAATGCCACCCCAGAGGATTTGAAAGCGATGGGGTTGATTAAGCATCCTGATGCTTTCCACTATCTCTCTCTTTACTTTGCCCAATGCGGGGAACCTTTGCTAGAGAAGATCAACATAGACGAGCTGCCAGTCACAGGGTACGTCAATCAGTTAAGCCAGATACTGTTGCCTGTCGCCAAAGGGCTCGGCTTTACCGTCTTGCCAAAGAGTGCTCTCGATTCATTTCCAGACAGGGACGATATTGCCATCTATCATGCGAGTCATGAAGTGGTAGAAACCTTATACTTCCTAACGAAAAGACATCGTCAGTTACCGCAACGCTTCACCACCATTATGAAAGAGATTGCGAGTCACTTTCACCCCGACTAACCAACCGTGATTTCTGTGGCTAATTCATCAATCACAGCACCACCCTCGACGCCAATCAAAGTGAGTGTAATAGTGATAGGGTCGCCCGCATCAGAGTATAGGGAGAAGCGCTCAAGCTTACGTTCGCCCTGCAGTAGAAATTGCGTCTTAATGTTGTAGACTGAATAGTCCCAGTAGCCAGACTTATCAATACTGAGAGAACCGAGCGTATCCTTACCTGCGCTCACACTGTTTGGATCGAACTGAGTCTGACGACGGTATCCGCTTGAGATCAGAAGCCGCCCAGAATCCATCAATAACGGAGAGAGAGCCTTGGCTGAAAGCGATTGGTCCTCCTCCGAATACTCAGACACTACTTCTTCCGATCGAAGACTGAGCATTTGACTGAGCCTATCTCTTACCTCTTGAGGAAGAATCGACAACAGTGGCTGTGAGCCGAGGTGAATTGCTGCTGTTCTTTGGGCACGAGACAGATTGACGTCGGTAGTCAAAGTATAAGAATCTGTATGGTTGACAGCGCCTCTAGAACGATGTGTGTGAGTTGAGTGAGCCATAACCTTCTCCTATTTTCTTTGATTACGCTTGTCAAATTAGAACGCAGTTTGAATCAAGCCTGGTCATTGAATAACGCAAACCACGTGCCAAAAAATAGGAAATAGATATAAGCATAAAAGTGCATAAAATTCATTATGATAGAAACTGGCAAAATCAGAGCACAATCTGATTCTCAATATGAAATGCAAAACACAACAAATGTCGGTCACTCATTTTCATTTTGCTAATCGCCCTAACCTCGCCATATTTAACAATTTTTTTAATCAATCTAATTGCCTGAGTGTTACCCTGAAGCCGTTCAACAAAACAACAAGTGTGAAACAATGAAACTAGAACACATCGATACACCTGCTTTGTTTATCGACCTCGACACGGTCGAACATAACTTAGCGGAGATGCAACGCAGAATAAATCAGCTCGGCTTAACCCTACGCCCCCATACAAAGGCACATAAAATCCCACAACTGGCCCACAAACAAATTGAATATGGGGCACAAGGCATCTGTACCTCAAAACTGGGTGAGGCAGAGGTCATGCTTCAAGGTGGTATCAGCGACATCCTTATCACAACGCCTATTGCAGGTCAGACTAAGTATCAACGCCTGATTGATCTTCATATCCAATACCCCCAAGCGATCCTCTATCAAGTAATCGACCACCCACAGCATATAGAATCGATCGCAGAACTTGCGCAACAGGCTGGTATCAGCGTCAATCTTCTGATTGAAGTAGAGAGTGGCCAACAACGATGCGGAGTGGCAGTAGGACCGCAGTTACTCGCCATGATAGAGAAAGTCGTCCAAACTCAAGGTGTCCATTATGCGGGTATTCAAGCGTACAGCGGCCACTTACAGCTCATGAAAGGCTTTGAACAGCGCCAACAGCAAGCGCGTTCTGCTGTCTCTGAGCTGTTTGATTTTATCGACAACCAATTAAAACCTCGTGATCTTGTCCCCGCAATCATCAGTGGCGGGGGGACTGGCACCTATCAAGCTTATCAAGGGCTAGCGTACACTGAAATCCAAGCGGGCTCTTACCTGTTTATGGATAACGCTTATCGCAATATTGGCGATGAACAAGATGCCCATCTCAATCAACAGTTCAACTCGGCACTCAAAGTGTTAAGCACTGTGATTAGTCAACCAACACCGCAACGCGCTGTCATCGATGCGGGTATGAAATCACTTTCCATTGATCTCGGAATGCCAATTGTCGATTCTCGTCCCGATCTCACCTATCAATGTGGTGGAGATGAACATGGTATTGTTCATCTTAGTGACGGCAATCCACTGAACATCGGTGAAACGCTCGTGTTAACTCCAAGTCACTGCGATACAACGCTGAACAACTTCGACTATTTGTACGTAGTGAAACAAGGTGAGATTGTCAATAAATGGAAGATAGCGGGGCGTGGTCGCTCAGACTAACTCTATTGTCCATTTCTGACATCAAAAAAGGAGCCGTAGGCTCCTTTTTTATACGATATCTATCAATGGGTGGCAGTTATGCTTCTAATACGCCTTTTCCAGTGGCTTCTGCAAGAAGAAGCTGATCTGTTTCATCCAAATGCATACCAAAAAAAGGCAGGCCATGTTGGCAGACCCAACAAGCAAAGAAAACAAGGATACCCAGAGTAACAAAACCGAGAACAATCATAGCCAAACCTCCTCCTTGGTTATCAACATACGTACCGATAACTTAAGGTGTGGCGTCGCCGGAGCGATGAGCTAAAGGGCCTTTGTAAATACTTTATTCTTCGACGCTTTCGATTGATTTTCAGTAATAACATCACTGAGACATGCATACTGTTTACGGACAATTTTTCGTATCAGCTCTGTGAGTTTACTCGGGGCTCAACACCTTTCAATTATATGGGTACGTTTCCACTATAGTTATACCGTACAAACCGAACAACAACATTAAGTGGTTAGCGGCCACAAGATCACAGTTTTTATGCCTATTTACGCATATTTATTCTTACACGTCGGTTGCAAGTGCAAAAAAAGGGGCAAATAGCCCCTTGAGTAGTGCAATATTCCTGAGTGGAATAGGTTTATCTATGCGCCAATCACACCGCCATCTTCGCGAGTGATTGCCATGATTGTCGAGCGCGGTTTGCTGTTTCCACCAGCCGGGAAATGTGAAGGCGCGCCTTTCTCACCTGGATGCTGAACACCGACAAACATGGTTTTGTAATCCTCTGAGAACGTCAGGCCTGTGATTTCACATGCTACTGGGCCCGTTAAGAAGCGACGAACCTCACCTGTCATGGGGTCACCACACAACATCTGGTTGTTGCCCTGACCGGCAAAATCGCCTTTGTTTGAGTAGTTCCCATCGGTTTGAATCCACAGACGTCCTGCTTTATCAAATCCAATACCATCAGGGCTATTGAACATGTTGTCTGCATGGATGTTGTCGCTACCTGCATAAAGGTTGCCTTTATGTACACTTGGGTTGCCCGCAATCAGGTACAAATCCCATTCAAACCCTTCGCTGGTATGATCGCCACCTTGTGGTATCCAGCGAACAATCTGACCATAATGGTTTTCTTTACGTGGGTTAGGTCCACCCACTGGCTGACCTTCTTTGACACCACGGTTTTTGTTGTTGGTCAAGGTACAGAAAACATGCTGGTTGTCAGGATGGACAGCAACCCATTCTGGACGGTCCATTGTGGTTGCGCCAACCTGAGTTGCCGCTCGGCGTGCAAAGGTCACCACTTCGGCTTGATCATGGAAGCCATTTTCTTTGGTTAACCCATTTTTACCATGTGTCAGATCCAACCACTGGCCCTTACCTTTCAGTTCGGCGTCATCCATCTCAAATTTGGCGACATACAGTGTCCCTTGTTCCAGTAGATCGCGATTTGCCGTGTTGTTGCCTGGCTGATATTTGTTCTTAGATACAAATTTGTACAGGTGCTCGCCACGCTCATCATCACCCAAGTAAACCACGACATGGCCGTCTTTATTGATCAGCAGCGCAGCATTCTCGTGTTTGAAGCGGCCTAACGCGGTACGTTTAAGCGGTGTTGAGGTCGGGTCATTCGGGTCGATCTCAACCACCCAACCAAAGCGGTGTGGTTCATTAGGGTGTTTAGCCACATCGAAACGTTCATCAGTATCATGCCACTGATATTTGCTAGGCTTGGGCGCAACGCCATAACGTGCGTGATCGTCAGAGACCTTTGTGCGACCGCTGGTACCAAAGTAGCCATTGAAGTTCTCTTCACATGTTAGGTAGGTACCCCATGGTGTTTGACCATTCGCACAATTGTTGAATGTACCTAAAGGTTTCATACCCGTTGGATCTAGCTTGGTTTTCATTAAATCGTGACCAGCCGCTGGACCTGTGAGCTTCATTTCGGTCGCCGCCGTAATTCTGCGGTTACGTTTGCCATTTTTGTCCAGCTTCCACTCACCACCAGACTTGACGATTTCAAACACAGTCACACCGTGAGCAGCCTGCGATTTCATCACATCATCAGCGGTCATCGCTTTACCGCCATGATCAAATAGGTACTCGTAGTTGGTGTATTCATTGTTGACCGCAATGACAGCACGGTCTTTCGTGATTGGGAATAGGCTCATGCCATCCGTATTATCACCAAACTGGCGCTGTTGGGCTTTTGAGTCTTGCTTACCACTCGGATCAAACTCTGGCGCATCGGCAAAGATCGGATCGCCCCATGATAATAAAGGTGTGGCTTTATAGCCTTTTGGCACAATAATCGCATCTGATGTAGAGGCAGGAACCGCGTCAAAATTCAGTAGTGCGCTTCGCTTGCCTGCGGCAAATGCCTTGGTAATTGGGTTAAGCGACAGAAATGCACCTGCACCCACTGCTGCGGTACCAGCCAGAAAACGACGACGAGACAATCTCGCCTCGATCATTTGGCTGAATTGAGAATCTTGCTCATCGCGATTCCACATTGCTGACTCCTTGCTCGAGTATGTTTTTTATTAATAGCGAGCAGATGATAGAGAGTTAAAATGACATTCGCGTTAAAGTATTGTTTCTATTAGATAAAGACGGTATTGCAATTTTATTTTAATTGCATTGCAATCCCATTAAAGTGAGCTTGCGTTCACTTTTAATAAATAAGGTATGACGTACATACAAGAAAATGTGATCTAAAACCTAGCGACGTTCTAATTTGGTCGCTACATTAAATCTTGTTCATGAGGAACTTGATTCACATAGGCTCAGAGACGAGCAAGCCAATAAAAAGTGAGGGAATATCATGAAGAAAATGAGAAGAGCGCAACTTCATCGTGTCCGAATTCAATATTGGAAAGACGCCAATAAAGACACAAGTAAGAAGTAACACGCATCCTTTTAGCCTGTTAAAGCAGGCTATCAACGTCTAAGCTGGCAATTTTTTGCCAGCTTTTGTGCACTAGACACACAAACCTTATCCTTACACAATATAGAGCGTCAAAGTCTGGCTGCTAACGCTGCTTACGCTTACACGTTGACATATCTGAGATCAGAGTCCTAGGTGAGGCATGCTTTGGGTAATTGCCCGCTAATCCCTCCGTACATCATTAAAGATGTCACATGAGAGTTTATAATTGTGTTGTCTCGCGATTTTCTGCGAGAAAAAGAGTTGAGGAAGCTCATAGATTGTGAGTAATGCGAGGATAAAAAGCGCGCTTGTGTGGCCGAGAAAAAGACCTATGACACTGACCGTTAGCAAGATCAATTCAAGTGCAAACAAGGCATATTTACCTAAGTAGCAGTGGTGAAAACCACCTAGAAAAAACCAGTTCAACGTCGCATAAGTGTCTGGGTCTTTAAGCTTCTTAGATTGTCGCTCAAAGAATTCTTTTTTTTGGTTTTCAGGTAATGAATTCACCTGCTTTCTTAGCAGTTCTTCATTTTTTTCTAACTGTTCAATTGGCTCAAATAAGCGCATTACGGCACCTCATCACGTATTTTTTCAATGAGGTCAGGTTGGTTGCATCGTTTAATCCTTTCTAAACCTAGTTTCCAACCTTTTATCGCCCCATACTTTGCAATGCATTGTTTTGTGTATTCAGAGCATGTCGGCTCAAAATTACATTCGATATTCAACAACTTCTTTGATCCACCGCTCGCTTGATAGCGATGGATCAATGTCAAAGAAATATACTTAAGCAAGCTTAGCGGCCAAGAGTAATAATTACAGCCTCACGCTTCCAAAACAACATAAAGCGCTTCTGTTCAATGACCTGAAATACAACCTGCCAACCGTCTTGTACATATTTATTTAGATCGGCTTCCATTTTTTGTACAGGCAATCCACTTGCACCTAGTAGTACCGTACCACAGCCGCCTTCTACAACGTGAACCACTTTATATTCTGTAAACTTTGTCATTTTCCCAACCAATTATTCAATGAAAAACAGTATGTTATATCATGTTAACTAATGCATCAAGACGAGTATTCAATATTTGCTGTAAAAATCCGTTCTATCACACTTTGTAGGCAGACATTTAAATATAAAAATACAGCTTACCCCACATTGAGTAATAGGCTTTACATAACAAGACCCGATGACTATACCCACCTCACTATTTCAAATAAGGGCTAAATAAATACATGACGTCAACACGTCATCCACAGGTTAAAATATAAGATTGGGGGATTCAATACGTCTGTAATACCCAAAAATAAGCGGTGTCATTATCATCTTGTATCGGCTCGGGCATTGTTTCCTCCTTGTTTGAGAGAGATAACGTCCGAAGTCAGGTTAGATTGCCATTCCCCTGTCGTTGGGCAAATGGTTGTAACTGTTATCATGCAAATCAAACAACAAGGTAACCTTGGCAACTTCCAAGGCCCAATAACCCAATACATTGGGGCCTATTATGCCAAGAGCTCGATAAGAATAGGCTATGATTCTGTACTGCAATTTGGATGAATTCGATAACCGTGCGGGCAAGTTTGAGCAGGCGATGGCACAACGATATGATGAGTTCAAATTGATGCGGTGAGGCAAAGGATAGGCGCTAAGTGATGATTTGATGAAACCTTGACCACACGACAAACGAGCAACCCCAAGTAGATTCAGAGTTGTTCGTTATTGATCCAATTGTTACTTATGAACCGACGTAGAGAAGTCATTTAAGGTGGACGAGATCCCCTTCGCCATGTCACTCATATCTACCGCAATATGAGAGCTGTCGATGATCTTCTTGTTGGTATTCTGAAGAAGATTAGATAGGTAGTCTTGTGCTTGTTTGAGTTCGTTGATGCTACGAGACTGCTCGTCAATCAGTACGGCAATTTCATTTTGTTGTTCGACGGTTAACGTAATCGAGCTGGAAATTTTATCGATGTTATCCGCTGTTTCACTGCTGCATTGCTTACTGTTTTCCACTTCTTTCTGTAACTGAGCGACAGAATCAACAGAGACTTTCACTCGGTCGGTCAAGTCATTGAGCAAGCTACTAATTTCTCCCGTTGAGTCATTGGTTTTACTCGCCAGCATTCTCACTTCGTCAGCCACAACGGCAAAGCCTCTGCCTTGCTCACCTGCCCGTGCCGCTTCAATCGCCGCATTGAGCGCTAGTAAGTTGGTTTGTTCGGCAATGGTCTGGATAACATCAATAATGCTATACACTTGCTCAGCAACAGAGCTGAGTTCCTGAATATTTTCAGACACTTTATGCGATTCCGAAGAAGCTAGCTCGACGGCTTTCATGTTGGCGTGAACAGAATCTAAACCACGCTTTGCGCTGGTTTGACTTTGCGCAGCCGATTCTAACGTTTGACCCACCATCCCTGAAACACGGCTAAAGGAATCGACCAAGCCATCAGAAATTTGCGCAATCTCTTCGTACTTGCATTTTTCATCATCGTAGCTTTCATTGACCTCTTGCGATAGCAACTCTACCCGGCCCGATAAGCTGGAGATATTGTCCGCACTGGTTTTGAGGCCTTTAATCACCGAAGACAATGCATGCCTCATCGACTGAATATTCTTCGCCAACAGACCAAGTTCACTCTTGTTGATCAGCGCGTCGATATGGTCTTTATCTTCTAGGTCACCTTTTCTGGTGTCTCGGCTCACTGCCACCAATTGATGAATTGGCTGGGTTAGGCTGTGGCCGATAAAGTATGAGAGTACAATAACAACGAGTATACCGAAACCCGCTATGACTAAGATATCTTGCTTTAAGCCTTGAGCATTGCCGTCTGCATAGCGAGTATAACTCAGTACCGCTTGGTGCATCGCCCCCAGTGTTTTGTGGTTGGCTAGCATAAACTGATCAACCTGCTCTTCGGTCGGCTTGCCCGTTTGTTGCAGCAAAGAGAAAGCCATGGCTTTTTGCGTATTCCACAACTGCTCTACATTACTAAGCCTACTTTTAAAATCTTGCGCGGTACTTTCAACCAGATTAATTGGGGTTTTCATCGTTAAGTCAGAGAAGGTCTGGCCTCCTCCTTTCAATGCCCTAAGTGAAGTCTCATAAAGTTTAATAGTATTGTCGTAGTTGAGCTGAGGATGAGAAGACTTATGCCCCTCATAGATGGAGAGCATGACCTCACTGGCAAACTTCTTGGTCAACATTCGCTGTCGACCTGCGACATTAATGACCGTACCGTCTTGCTTATTCTTTTCTAAAGTAACAATAATATCGGTCGCAATCAAAACGATAGTGACGACAAATACAACGAATATAGCGATCAAACGATTGGTCACAGACCACTGAGACAAAAGTCGCTTCATGTTCGTATCCCTACTCTACTCATAGCTTCCAACTAACCATATGAATTTAGTTGACCATATAGGATTCCGCTACCGATCATCAAAAATTCATCGTAAGACGATAGAACAATGCAGGGATACAGGTTTAGGTCTGCTTATTGGAGGTCTGTTTATCCTTTTCAGTGAGTAAATGGTCAAAAACATGCCTGACAAAAGGTGCCCCAACTTTTGACCCACCGTTACCATGTTCGATGACCACAGTGGTGACATATTCTGGGTGCTGGCAAGGTGCAAAACCGGTAAACAATGCGTGATCGAGGAGGTTGTGTCTCAGCGCTTTGGAGTTATAAACTTCGTCTTTCTTGAGACCAAATACTTGCGCTGTACCAGATTTCCCACCACTGCAATACTCAGTCCCTCTGAACGCTCTGCGGCCTGATCCTCTTGCTCCCTCATTGACTAATCGCATCGCATTGAGAGCAATGTCCCATGATTTGTCATCTACTCGCTTCATGTCGTTGAATACTGGCTGATCCACCGCAGTTGCGGACTCAAAACTCTGGCCATGCTCGATCACTGCTTTGAGCAAGTGAGGGGGGGTTACGTTACCATGATTGACCAATACCGATGTGGCTTTTGCTATCTGCAATGGTGTCGCCGTCCAGTATCCCTGACCAATACCGATTGGCACCGTATCGCCTTTGTACCAAGGCTGATGATGACGTCGCTGTTTCCATTCTCGAGTTGGCATATTGGCTGCGGTTTCTTCAAGAATATCGATGCCTGTCAGTTGACCAAACCCAAACAGCCCCATCCAGTCTGAGATGCGATCAATCCCCAAATCATAAGCCATCTGATAGAAGAATGAGTCTACCGATTCTTCTATTGCTAACGTGACGTCGACATCACCATGCCCCCAGCGACGCCAATCACGCCAAGCTTTAGAATGGCGACTGGAACCTGGAATCTGCCAACGACCATGATCGTTGCGGATCGTCGTTGGGCTAATGACGTGCTCGCTCAGCCCAGCAATAGCCATGAAGGGCTTCACCGTAGAAGCGGGCGGATAAACACCAAGAGTGGCACGGTTAACCAATGGGTGATGGGCATCCTCAAGCAATTGACGATAGGCAGGGCCTGAAATTCCATCGACAAACGGGTTAGGATCATAGCTTGGGCTGGACGCCATCGCCAATATACTGTTGTCTTTCGGGTCGAGTACGACCGCACTGCCCTGCCTGTCTCCTAGTAACTCATAGACATAGTTCTGTAAATCAGCATCGATATTCAGCACAATGTCTTTCCCCGCGACAGGAGGAACATATTTGATGGTGCGAATCACTCGCCCGCGGCTGTTGACTTCGACTTCTTCGTAACCTTGCTTGCCATGGAGCATTTTTTCGTAGTAGCGTTCGATACCTAGCTTGCCAATGTTCTTTGTCGCCCGATAGTTAGATAGCTCGTCTCGACGCTTGAGACGTTCAATATCACGATCATTGATGTGAGAAACATAACCAACAACGTGTGTGAGTGACTCACCGTAAGGATAGAAACGCTTCATTTCCGCATTGATCATAAAGCCCGGAAATTCATGTTGATGAGCAGAAAAACGCGCCACTTCTCGTTCGGATAACTGCCCTTTTATCGTCACCGCCTTAAAGCGTCCGCGATAGAGATGCTTTAGCTTGTGCAACTGCTCCGGTGATAAATCGACATATTTTTGCAGATTAACAATCGATTGTTCGAGGTTGACCGCTTTATCGGGAAACACATCCAGCACATAGACAGGAATGTTTTTGGCAATCAGATGACCATTACGTTCGTAAATCAGGCCCCGAGCAGGCGAAATAGGCAGAACCTGAATTCGGTTATCATTGGCCCGAGTTTGGTAGTAGCTAAAATCTTTGACCTCAAGATGGTAAAGATTTGCCACCAGCACCCCCAATAAGGTGATCATCGCAATAAAAGCAACGACCGCACGGCGCTGGAACAGCTTCACTTCCCACTCATGATTGCGCATGGGGGTACGTTGTTGATTGAACTTCATAATAAAGGGACAAATTGACGGTGGTTTTATCGTCCAAACCCTGTCAATTTATTTACACTTGGCTACATTGAGGCCTACTTTAACAACATCGGGTAAACCTTGTGTACGAAGAGTGTCAACAACTTCAAATCAGCAATGACTTCATGATGCCATTTGCTCTTTTAGAAAGTTTACAAACACTTTTAGCTGTTTGGGGACAAACTTTGATTGAATATATTGCGCCACAACAAATTGTTGTTTACTAGCCCCAACTCGCCAATCACCTAAAATTGGAACAATGTCACCAGAATCAATATACTCTTGCACCGAAAAATCAGGGAAAATGGAAATTCCCATGCCTTCTAATACAGCCTCACGCCGAATCTCACTGTGATTGACTGAAAAGCTACCGGCAACCTGAATAGATTCTGAACATGAGTCATTAGAAAAATGCCATACTCTATCGAAGTGTTTCTCACTTAAACATATACAGTTGTGATTGGGTATATCTTGCGGTGACTGCGGTGCGCCATGCTTATCTATATAGTCAGGGCTAGCACATAGGACATTATGTCGGCTTCCAAGTGTCGTTGCTACCAGGCCTTCAACCGGTGCACTAGTGATATGAATTACAATATCAATCTCTTCATTTATAGGGTCTATATATTCTTCAGCGATAGTTAATTGCAGTTTAATTTTTGGATATTTTTTTATAAATGCGAGAATGATTGGAGTCAAAACTTGCTTAGAAAATGCTTTAGGAGCCGCTATCTTTAAATTACCGCTATACTCAGAAGTTCGCGCTTGAGCAGCTGAAACTGCCTTTGTAGCATTGTCTAGCATTTGGGAGCACATACGAAACACTTCTTCACCATCTGTACTCAATTTCATTCGACGTGTAGAACGATTCAATAACTTAATTTCAAGTGCTTCTTCTAGTCTGGCGACAGATCGACTGATAGAGGAAGGTGATACTCCAAGCTTAATAGCAGTCTTAGAAAAACTGCCCAATTCGACAACGTTCACGAATATTGCCATTTCTGAAAGTAATGGTAACAGCCGATTTGTGTCCATAACACATAAATCCTTTGCGATTATTTATCTTTTTCTCGCTAAATTACTTAGAGATACTAATAAAGTCAATTGGTTAGATGTTGGTTAGTCTGAAAATTTCATGCGAGACACATCGAACTTTTGCCTACTTTTATGATTCAGAGGGAATAATGAATAAAGTAATTTGTGTTGGAAGGAACTATCGAGAACATGCTAAAGAGCTTAATAACCCAATACCAGAAAGCCCCATATTGTTCATTAAACCCGCATCATGCATATCCAGCTTTGAAAATATAGGAGAAACTCTTTCTCGCTATGAAGAAATAAGCTATGAACTTGAGCTAGCAATTCAAATTGACGACATAAAAAGTGAAAAGTCACTATCGATATCAGGTATTGGGCTAGGGCTAGACTTAACGAGACGAGGACTACAAAGCAAACTAAAATCCAAAGGCCACCCTTGGGAACGCTCAAAGTCATTTCGCGGTTCTTGCCCACTAACAAACTTTGTCGACTACCAATGTGCGGTCAGTTCTTTTGACCAGCTTAACATTGAATTTACCTTAACTATTAATAACGAAATCAGGCAAGTAGGGCATATCAACCAAATGATATTCCCTGTAGCAAAAATAGTTGAAGACTCTCACCGAGAATTTGGTATTGATTCTGGTGACATTCTTATGACAGGCACACCATCAGGTGTTGGTCGCCTAAACAAAGGAGACCACCTTATTGCTACTCTGCACAAAGACCAAAATATATTAATTTCAAAAGAAATCACCATTTAGAAACAACCCAAGGCTAGGTTTAGATTCATGCAACAGAAAACTAAAAAAAATGATTTAGTATCATATGGATATATGGTCATAGAAAGTAATCATATTCCCGAAGAAATAAAAGATATTCCGATAGAAAAGTATTGGGATGATTTACCCATGGATGCTTACATGGGTGATGGTGGTACATATAGACAAAGAAGATTTGGCTGTTTTGAATATTGTTTAGACTCTAAAGTTCTAAAGAAAAGCACGCAGAACTATTTCTATCAGTCCAAAGAAATAAACCCATTAAACGGTGGCAATGATAGAAAATTTGAGACGGTCTGTGACGAGTTTTCGTCTAGTGGATTCTTAAAAGGACTAGTCGACTATTGTTTAGATTTTATCCCTTTAAACAAATATGAAGGTAAAAATTTAGTTATCAATACACACCTCTTTAGAGTTATAGCTGACGGAAATCAACTGGGTCTACCTACTCCAGAAGGGATTCATAGAGATGGCCATCATTTTGTATCTCAACATCTGATACAGCGAAAGAATATTAATGGCGGTATTTCAGGAATTTATACTCCTAAAGAAGAAAAACCACTGATCCATAAGCTACTTAATGACTCATTCGATACCATTATTGTCGATGACAACCGCGTGAAACATGACGTCTCACCTATCTCCTGCTCATCGCCAAACGAGCGCGGCATCAGAGACATGTTGATAATTGACTACAACTTTGTGTAAGAGGCTAGTTATGAATGAAATTTTTAAACAATCGCTTCAAGTATCTTTAGTGATTGCAAAGCTTGTTATTCCATTTTCTATACTCAGTGAAATATTACAGTTCTATGGAGTCACTGAATATACGAGCTTCATATTTGAGCCGATAACACAGTTACTTAATCTCAGACAAGAAGTCGCTATCGCCTTTGCGGCCAGCTTTTTCTTGAATATATATGCTGGCATTGCCGTTGCAGCTGGACTTTCACTCACTCCTTACGAATGGACTATCGTAGGAACATTTATAGCAATATGTCATTCTATACCACTAGAATCTGCTGTGTTAAAAAAGGTAGGTTTCCCAATTAATGTGCATTGGATATCGCGTTTATTACTTGGGATAGTAGGAGCTTGGTTTGCTTCTATAATTACGCCAGAGACACTTTCTAGTGGAGTGTTTCATCAAGAAATAAAGTCCGTGCAATACAACGGCTTTATTGATCTACTTAAAAATGCAGGCATTAATGCCGCGATTCTATGTATTAAGATATGCGTTCTTGTTTCCGCTCTTATATGCATGTTCGAACTAATCAAGAAATCGAAAACCTATAATGCATATCTAAAAAAACATACCTATATGTCGAGTCTCTTCGTAGGTGGATTACTTGGAGTAACTTACGGAGCAGGCATTCTATTAAAAGACATAAATTCGGTGAAGAATGAGCACAAAGTGTACTTACTAACATTTTTGATGCTCGCACACGGCCTGATAGAGGAAACATTAATATTTTTAATGTTTGGTTCCGATGTCACTGTGATTTTGGCAATTCGAATGTTTATAGCTTTAGCAGCGGTACTAAGCGTGTGGTTATACAAAACATGGCAACAAAATAATAAGCAACCGAAGGAAATAACAAATGAATAAGGTATTTATCACTGATAGGATCACGGATCCCACGATTGAAAGAAAGATTTTAGGTGATCACCTTACCTTGTCTATAGAACAAGATGTGGAAGTATTGCTGGTGTGGCACCAGATAGTTGATGAAAGTTTTCTAAATGACTTTCCAAACGTTAAGGTTATTATTCGTTACGGTGTAGGTTTCGATAAAATTGACTTAAATGCATGTAAATCCAGAGGCATTATAGTATGTAATAATCCAGACTACTGTACTGAAGAGGTAGCAGATACAGCCGTGGCGATGATTATCAACTCCACTCGTATGGTAACTAGATATAATGCAGTTGCACCCTTGTATTCATCAGGGTGGCAAGAGAATGTTATTCCTGAAATAAAGCGAACATCCTCGCAAACTGTTGGTATCATTGGGATGGGGCGAATAGGAAGCCTCACATTAAGCAAATGCAAAGCGCTAGGTTATCAAACTCAGTTTTATGACCCGTATATCACAGAAGGCACAGAGAAAGTTTTTGGTACCTCTAAATGCGTATCTCTTGAAGAATTATTAGAAACTAGTGATATTGTAAGCCTGCATTGTCCTTTGGATAAATCCACTCAAGGGTTGGTAGACTCGAACTTTATAGGTAGGATGAAAAAAGGGTCTTCTCTTGTTAACACGGCAAGAGGCGGGTTGATATCAGATATCGATATCTTTTACTCGGCTTTAAAGGCTGAAAACCTGAGTTCTGTCTCATTAGATGTATTGCCACAAGAACCACCAAAGAGTGGCAAGTTGATCGATGCATGGAAAGGGAATGAAGCATGGTTGGCTGGCAGATTACTCATTAATCCACATGCCGCTTATCATTCCATCGAGTCCCAACTTGAGCAGCGAAAAAATGCTGCTGAGAATGCACTAAGAGCAATACAGGGGTTACCTGTTAACTCTGTGGTCTCTGATAGCGCTTCTTAAAGTTCAACCCAAACAATCTCTGGCTTAATGGTGGCGCACAAAAGGTTTAAATTCCCAACCTCTATTATTCTCCGCCTGCCTATGTTGATGCTAGAAAAAAGCCGCCTATATTGAGGCGGCTTTGATGTTAATGGAAGGTGATTATTACACCGTTATACCTTTTTTATGGACAACGTCCGCCCACGCCGTGCTAATCGCCACGCGAGATTTGCTGTCTAGGTTATCGATGAATCCATTGTCACCAGCCTGAGGGTCAAAGCCACTCATTGCTTGTACTAGTGCATCAATCGAACTTTCAGATAACGTTGTGTACTCACGTTCACCGTTTGCGTCTTTCTCGCCCATTGCGATAATCATCTGCGCACGCTTGCCGTCGAAGTAATCATTGAACGTCACCGAACCAATATGCTCAAACTTCGCTTGGTTAGTCTCGCTTGCTGGATCACGCAGGATAGACAATTTCAGATCGTACCCGCTACGTTCGAACCACAGTTTCTGCCAATCAATGCCATTGAAGACAATGTTATCTTCGCTGCTAATATCTTCAACAAGGTTGTCGATGACATCACCGCTCACCACAAAGCTGTCCACATCCGTGCCACCTTTGAAGGTGTTTTGATAACCACCCAACACCATCAGGTCACGGCCTTCTCCACCATTGAACTGACTGAACTTAGAGATGGCAGCAGCGATGAGGTGATCCTCGCCCTCACCACCATTCAGCACGGCATGGTAGCCTATTAGCTTCACCACATCGTTACCCGCGCTTGCATTGATACGGTTATAGTTACCGAAGACATTAGCAAAGTCATTGCCCGCGCCTAGTTCTACTTGGTTGTTGTTACCAATCGTTACCGAGTAGTCTTGACCGTCTCCCGTATCCACACGGTTGAAGTTGCCAGACGTCACCACATAGTCTCGGCCTAAGCCAGTGTCAATTTCACCGCCCTCACCAAAGACAAACGACTGGTCATCACCGGCGCCAAGGAAGACATGGTTAATGCGTCCAGCAACAACTGCAGTGTCGTTACCATCACCACCAAACATCATGTTTTCACGTCCCATCAGAACGCCCATATCGCTGCCTTCGCCACCAGTGAAGATGTTTGACGTGCCTGTGGCGTAGAATACGTCATCGCCTCGTCCTCCCCAGAAGTTGTTATTGTCTCCTAGATACGCACCAAGATCTTTACCATCACCACCCCAATTGAAGTTGTAGTTTCCTAGGGAGAGGTTGATATCGCCATCACCTTGGAGGTGACCACTGTTGCGAAGGAAATCAAACGTTTTTTCCTTCATGTTCAGTAGATCAGCGGTGAGGTTCTCTTTGAGATTTTCCACCAGCGATTTCATCTCTTTCTGCTTGTCTTGACTGAAGATAGTCGCGAACAAATTAGGCAGGTTAAGCGAGTTAAAGCCAAAAGCACGATCTTGCGTTTCTGCTGTTTCGGTATTGCCATCAGAATCAGTCGCTCCTTGACTACTATTCACACTCGTACCATTAATAGAAACCGAAGACTTATTTTCTTCCTCTTCTGGTGCCTTGTCTTTCAGTCCATGAGTTTCAGCAAAAGACTGAATGCCATCTGCCCCCATGTCGATACCCGACTTCAAGCCATCCAACAACTTAGCAGGGTCAACAAAGGACTGCATTTGATCACCACTGAACTCACCAATGACCTCCAACATCTCTGTGAGGATCGCCACACCATCGACGGCCTCACCATTGCGCGACACAATTTGGCCCGAAGTGGTGTAATCCACACCAAAAATATCCGCCAGCGTGGTCTCAGCACCGACTCCAGCTATTTGACCTAGCAGCTTATTCTTTAGCTGACGAGGCAAGTCTTCTGGCGTATAGGTGAAGGTGGTTTTTGCCTGACCTGTGGCAGAGAACTGCTGTGTCATGAGGCCAAACAGTGAACCTAGGTTGGTATCCAAAATTGACTGGATGTTGTCACCAAACATAAAGTTCCAGTTGCCTGTCGTTACTTGGATATCCGCACCCTGACCACCCACGGCGAAGTTAAACGCCAGCTTTTCATTGGCTTGACGAAGCTTATCTGCACGGCTGAGTTTGCCGGCACTAGAGTCGCTATTGCCACTTAACCATTGGTTATACTGCTTGTTTAACGCCGCTTCCGTATCGTGTTTCAGGCCACGACTCCTGCGCTCATGGTGCGAATCCAGTTCAACCAAACTGGTGTAATCAACGCTGCTACTCTGATCCAAGCCAGACATATCTTTGACGAACTTCTTCGCCCCCGACAATGTCCATTGCTGCTCTTGAGCCGCAAGCCAATCTTGGCCCTCACCCGAGGTAGCAATGCTCTGTAGCACACCCGAAATACGAGCGGCACCGTCGAACGGATTCACCAATGGTGGAGTAGGAATAGACTTGTCCATCATCACAAGCAGATCATTACTCTGACCTAAGTTGAAGCTCACATTGCGATTACCGATGAACATTTGTGCACCTTCTAGTGCCTGATAGCCACCCATATCGACGCTGTGTTTGCTCTCACCATTACCAATGTGAACCATGACGTTATTGTCACCAAAGGCCAGCGACTTAAAGCCACCGCTGCCGACTTTAATGCCCACATTGGATGTGCCCCAGTTTACAGCTGTAAACTCACCATCACCCACGTTGACTTGAATGTTGCCGGAGTAGCTGAGTTTATTGTTTGCAGCGGAAGATGATGTTTCCGTTGCCACTTTGCGTTTTTCTGGCGCATCAAACACATCATTGTTGTCACCAATCGCACCACGTGCAATCTCACCAACGTCGCTGACACCAACACGAGATAGGTCGATATCGCCTTCGGCAATGCCATTGCGAATACGTTCTTCCTTGGCAATCACTTCGCCTTGCTCATTCCAGCTTAGCGACACTTTATTGGTTTCGGCTTTTTGAATCCAATCGCCATTTTCGTCCTTAGTATGCTTGCGACCCGTCGCATCAACTGCCAATTCTGAACTGCGTGCAGACACATCGACGCGAAGACCATTGACATCCATCGCATTGATAAACTGATGACCAAAGCCTTTTTGTTTGTCATCACTCACCAATGAACAACCAACAATACTAATATGATCAGGCGTGTTGTTGATGTTTTCCGCTTGGCTAAACGACTGCTGGAAATTGGCTAATTTCTCTGCCAGATCTTCGGCGCTGTAACCACTCAAATGTGTGTTGTTGCTGCCTGAATCATCACGACCATGACCCACCAACTGCCAACGTAGCTTTCCATCCAGTGTTACCGGGTCGCCATACACAATACGGTAGTTGCCGTCTGAATCCAGCTGCACTACTACACTGCTTTCAGGGTGCTTACCCGCGAGGTTAGCGGCGGCATTTGCAACAACAGAGTCGTTCTCCATTTGGACGATGATTTGACCGTCAAAACGGGTTTCACCACCGTCCGCTGTTGGTGTCACAGCAACACGTTCCCAGTCATTGACATTTTGGTTGTGAATAGCTGTATTTGCGCCACTCAGGCTGTCCTTAAACGTGATCTCCGGTTTGTTGGCAACATCATCGTAGACAACACGTAAAGTCATATCGTCTTGTTCAACCCTGAACTGGTTCGAGTCACTGACTCTTAGCGCAGGAAGGTCAAGGCGGTGCGTGATACCTGGAACGAACCCTTCAATCCCTTTGTGCGACTGCAAGTGCGCTTTGCCATAGATGGCAACAAACTTTTCGTCATCAGGCAGGCTTTGTAGTACTTCCACCGCAATGTTGTTTGCTGCACCAGCACGGTACATTAGACCATGTTCAGTTCCCTGAACGTTTGGACGCGCGGTGCTATTGGCATCCAGCGCCACAATACGCATACCTTTCGCACGTGCGTTTTCAAACAAAGTAGCATCGAGATGCTTGGTTTTAAGCATTGCACTTAATTCACTCGACATTACACCTGTAGCTAAGTAGCGATCAATTAGTGGCTGCGCGAGGTCTGAGCGCAAATGCTCAAGGCCAATCACGGTGACACCCTGCTTTTTCAGCGCATCCATCTGTTGATTAACAAAGCGCAAGCCATTGACATCACTGCCATGCACTTCACCAATCAAGAGCCCTTTACGGTCATCGAGAAGAACCGAAAGCTGCTCGTCAACACCCGCGGCACCAGCAAGTTTAGTCGTCAACTGATCATAAGCTGCACCAGAGTAATGACGATCCCAAGCATCAACGTCCGTCTCATGGCTACTACGGTAGATCCCTTCAATTTGATCCATACGGTCAGAATCAAGTTGCGCTAGGTAGCTATTATCAGCGAACTTCTTCAGCAATATCATTTCAGCTGAATCACCAGAAATCGGATCCGCTTTCTTTGCCGCTTCTTTCAAGAAGTAGAATGCCATTTGCACCGATTCTACACCCGTCAAATCCTGAAGTTCTTGATAGCTATAGCCAAGATGAACCGTTTTAGTGGATTCATCCAACACAGCTTTACTCAACAACCCGTTAGACTGAGACGTTTCTAGCCACTGTTTGAAGTCAGTGTAATGATCACCGAGATCTACGTGGTATTTGGCATCAAAGCCGAGGTCATTTGGTGTTTCGCCTTTGTAGCCTTGCTTCGGTGCCAAGTATGGGTCTTCATTGGCCCAACGAACCATCATATCCGTCAAACCTAGATGTTCACCGTTGGCCTCTTCAATCGCGACCATAAAGATACGCGCTGCAAGCTCCGGTCTTGTTTGTGCGATTGCGTCAATACCCGCTTGGGCAACTTGCATCTTACCGATAAACAAGGCACTGGTGACCTGCTCTTTCAACTGCGTTAGCGCTTGATTACGCCCCGACGTTGGGTGTTCAGCTATGTAGGCATTGACCTTCTTATTCAGCTCAAAGCTCGCGACGATTTGATCACGGCTTACCGTCTGATGAACAAGATCAAGTTGATCGAGAATACCTTGATAGGATGCACCAATCGGCTTAGCGAAGACGTTTGCTCTCTCTTTGAGTTCTTGCCTAGTAAAGATCTGCGATACATCGACCGCTACTTTGGCCTTGTTACCTGACACATCATCTGGATTACCAAGCGCCACCAGTGTCTCATCCTGTTCGTCGAGACGACCGCCCGATAACTTTTTAAGTAATTGATCTCTCTTGTTTAGAAATTCATGAGACAGTTTACGCTTGGGCGTAAATAAGGGCTCATCTAAGCCATGATTCCACTTATCATTAAATGAAGCGCGAAAACTTGCATTGATCGTCACCTGCTGGAAATCAGAAAACTCCTGTGGATTTCGGATTACCACTGCACCCTGTTCATTGACATTGAAATAGGTTTGGATCGAGCCCTTGCCTTTCCCTAAGCCATCTTCGGCGAAAAAGCTTTTCGGAACGAAGAAAGTAGCAGGGAAGTTATCCGCCATAACGGCATAAGGATTTGCGTCATCTGCACCGTGATGAACCATCTCGAGACCATTAGTTCGACCTAAATCAACATTAATCCGATCCTTAAGCTCTTTTAAGCGGCCGCTCAAATTACCAAGGCTTGCTCCATCTTTCTTGTTGTAGAGATCTTCATTGCTATAGAGCTCTTTGTATTTAGGCGTTAAGTCTTCATACGTAACAGAGTCTTTCCACTGCTGCCATGTTAATGGCTGTTTTATCTTATCCTGTGGACCGAGGTCTCCATAGGAATACATCACAGTAAGCAAATCATAATCTGCCGTCATCGGCTGCTTTGAGACCGGATCACCAATGACTTTAAACGGCGCCAATTCCCCATTTGTGATGTAATGAACCTGCCATAGCTCATTGCCGTCTACCGTCACCTTATTTAGGAAGAAAGGAACGCTTTGGTCACCATTGGTCGCCGTTGTTTTATACATACCGCTCTGGTCATCCAGCTCCAGAGGGGTGAGTGAGTGATATTTGGAGACCAGCTCTTCTACCCTAACTTGATTGAGGTACAAGTCGGCACTTACCGCATTACCAGATTGAATAGATTGCTCTGCATGACGGTTAAACGTTTCAAGATCTCTTCTTGCTGATGCTTTTGCAAATGATTGATCTACTGGGATAAAACCTGACATTGGTCCCCAATCAGAACTTTTGGCTTTAACGAAGAGACCTTTGCTGCTGTACATCTTAGAGGCAATCAGAGATTTAGATTTCTCATCAACGGGACGCACACCAATAATCACATTTTCACGCTCTGCAATATCTGCTAGTACTGTTTGATCCGCCTCTGGCATGCCAAGCTCAACCTTTTCAGGCTGCGAAATTGGTTTTAGGATAAGATCTCGGGACTCGTAGTTCTTGCCGTGTGATTCTTGGTTTAACTTTGCTTCATTGTGTTTGATGTGTTGTGTATCAAACAAATCAGACACAATTTTTCCCGTATATTGGCTCATTAAACGATTGCTTGCTTCATGGCCATAGAAGGTTTGTTCGCCCGACACCTGGTAGCCAGAAACGGCCAGTTTGGTACGCAGTTTCTCGCCTTCTTCACCCAAGCCTTCGTTATCCGTGAGTAGCAGAATTGGTGTCTCTTGAGGCAAACCTTTTAGGTTCTTCTCCACCGAGAATTGGCCGTTAACTGCTTTCGCAATCGTACCCACAATACCAGCAGGGTTCGCCACTTCATGAGCGGTGATGGCTTTGGTCATACTTGGCATAGGTCGATCAAGCAATAAGCCCGACACCGCTTGGCCATTTTTCGCAGCATAACGTGCTAAATCAGCGGCAATTGGACCGCCCATTGAGTAGCCGTGCAGTATGATGTTACTTGGGTCAATACCCTTGTCATTCACTAGGTAGTTGAACATGGTGCGAGCGTCTTGGTACAAACCTTTTTCGCTTGGTCCGCCATCGCTTTCACCATAGCCACGCAGGTTGACTGCGAGCATGTCGATACCTTGTTTCTGGTAGTGGCTGCGAATCGCACTCGCTTGCTCTTCAGCAGACGAGCCAGAACCATGCAGGAACAGCGCAACTTTACCGCTTGTCGTGCTCGTTTCACCGTCGCTTGAGGCCGTTCCCTGATGGTAATACCCCGTTAGACGGCCCGCTTCCCCTTTCAGGGTGACTTTCTGCGATTCACCCTTTTCTACCGCATGATCAAGTAGGGTTTGCGTGATGTCGCCAATCTTGCGACGCGCATCTCTCTCACCGTATAACTCATTGTTGAGGAATCGAGTCAGCGGGCTAAGAGATACTTTATCGCGCGGCGGCGTACCATCATTTTCAATCGCCACCTTGTCTTTGTGCTTCTCACTGCCTGACAAGGCATCAAGGTCATCATTCACTTGATGACTTTGCTTCTTCACGGCAATCTCAAGCTGAGCTTCCTGCAATGCCTGACCAAAGTTGAAAAGCTCTGTCGGCGTCCAAACACCAAACTTAGGTCGCCATGTGTGACCGATAAGTTTGTCAGCCCCACCCGCTTTTAACACTTTTGCGACTGTACTTGAGCAGTTTTTGGTCAACAACTGATAGCGAGCATCTGGATCGTGACTTAAACGATTCCACTCTGTTTGCATCGCCGCCACATCCAAGCCTTCTAGGTTGATGCGGAACACTCGACCTTCATCAGCTTGGCTAGCTTTAAAGGCTTCGATTTCTTCCAGCGCTCTCTCAGCAAACAGACGAACCACGTTGTCGATGCGTTTTGCCACAAGGGCTGGATCACCACTAGCTTGAGCTTGTTTCTGTAGCTCTTGAGCAAAACGGTTTGCTACGTCCATCATGTCGTAGCTGGTGTCATTCCATTGATCGACGAATGGCTGGAAAACATGCGCTGGAATGCCTGTCGATACAAGCATATCCGGATTGCCCAGTAGCACACTCGCATAACCTTCAGAGGCATCTTTGTAGGCTGCGTCAATACCTTTCGCGGCGTTGAGCTTTTCGATAAAGCGTTTCAGCTTAGTTTCGCCATCGTTCAAGCCAAAGCCATCGTTTTCTTCCGATGCCATATCATGCTCAAGTGTATCATTTTGATGCGCCGGTTGACTGAAGTCGCTCCAGCGTAGTTTGAGATCTGGCTGATATTCTGTCGCCACGTTGAAGATATTGCGGATATTGGATGACTTGCTACCGAGTGGCCACCAACTGACGTAATTTTGTTTGTTGAAGTCGGCCGCGGCTTGAGCGTCGATCTGCGTGCGCCCTTGGCCAATTTGCAATGCGGCGTGACCTAACGCGCTGTGATCACTCGGCTTCCAAATGTACATGGTTGCGCTCACTGGTGACATATGCTGTTCAAGCGCTTGGTGTACTCTGTTTAACCCAGTGATATCAATGCCTTTGCCATCTTTGGCAAGTTCATTGGCAGAAAGCCCAGCGAAGATCGTATCAGCGATGGCTTGACCATATTCATAACTTACGGATGCTTTTACTTTTTCAAGTACAGCATCGCTACCACCTAGCTGATCGATCTTGGCAAGATTGCCTTTACCCTTAGTGACGAAATCGCCATTTCCATCCAGATACAGATGTTTACTCTGTTTTAAGTTGGCATTGTCAAGCTGATCATATAGACGGCTAAAACTATCGTGCGCTTTGATGCTTTGTTCAGAGACCGCCAGAACAGAGACTTCTTCTAAACGTGAATTAACCTGATTTAACAGTGAGTTCATCGCTTCAAGACGACCAGAATCTGGATGGCCCAGAGCATAACCTTCAATCTTTTTACGTAAGTTGACCAGCTGCTCCACTGACTCAAGTTCATAGTCTGCGTGTTCAGCTGTACTCGCATGATACTCAGCCAAAGCATCGATCACTTGTTGGTAGCTTTCACCACGCACTTTACCGCTTACATGAGCAGCATCAAGTAGTTCAGTTACCGACATCAACTCTGAGTTGGTGTTGTACGTCCAAGCACCGTCTTCTTTCTGAGCCAAAATTCGCGTGCGGCCATCGTGATGCGAGAGCACCTTGTTGTCCACTAAGAAGAGCTCATCTGGCATCTGCTCGAAATCGTCGAAGTTTGCTAGAATGAAGCGCTCAATGGCTTTTTGTTGAGCGGCATCTTCAGGATTATCCAGAAGGATGGTCTTGCTCTTATCATCGGAACCCGGCCATGAGCGGACTTCGAAACCTTCATCGCCTTCTTGCACCAAGAGATTACGCTCGGTACGAAGTGAGTAAAAGGGCAGAGATTCACGCAACATAGTATTGACTGCCGTTCCGACCTCAGATCCATCATGCGAAGCTTCACCAAGCCCTACTAAATTCACCCCAGAAATGCGAACCTCTTTTCGAACCACATCCTGAGACACAGTAGTGTCTACCACAATGCTGTCAGCGTTCGATTCAGTGAACATGGAAGTGATGGTGCTACCACTGTTCTTACTGCGAATACCTGCGTTAATTTGCAGACGATTCACGGCGTTTGTCGCCCCTTCTAGCGCTTCCAGCTCTTGCTCGGTCAAGCCATCACTGAATCGACCATCAGCGTTTGTTTGACTATCGGTGTTAACATGACTGCCCGTTTCACCAGCCCCTTCCACGCGATGAGCGTTACCCGAAAGGCCGCTGCCAGCCACGCCTTGCCGGTCTGGACGATCGTCTTCGTTTTGCTTCGCCCCTTGCGCATCATTCTGTGCTTGGTTGGCTTTATTTTCGGCATTCATTGCATCGCGATCACCACGCGATTGTGCGTCGTTTGCAGCGCTGTGTGCGTCAGATTCGGCCTGTTTCGCGTCGTGGCTTTTCGCCACAGCATCGGCTTTGCGTGTTTCTGCATCGGCTTTAGCTTCTGCGATGTCTTGCTCTGCACCTGCTCGATTTTGCTCACCTTTGGCGACACCCGCTTCAGACTTGGCAATAGAATCTTTAACTTTGCTGTTATTGTCAGATAGCGTCTGCTTCGCCGCCGCCATCTTGTCACTAGCTAGCTGCTTGGCATCGTCGATCTGGCTTTGAACGCCATCGAGCAAACCGCCGGCAAAATCGTTGCGCCATTGTTCGCCTGACTTGCCAGTATGCGTGGCTTGGCCATCAAGCACATCGAGACCTTGCGCCAATGTTGTCAACTCAGCGGTCACAGCTTCCGATTCTTCTTTTACTGCATCACGTTGAGCCTGACCGTTATTTTCTATGGCTTGTTGGTCGGTCGACTCCAATTGACTTTGTGAACCCGCGACAGCATCAAGCTGTTTCTGCTTTTCTTGTTCAAGGCGCTGACGATCCGCTTCTGCGCGCTCTTTGTCTGATAGGGCATTCTGCGACGCTTGATTTTGTGTCGCGTGCCCACTCACTGCGTTGGCTTGTGGCGAAGATTCCGATTTCGCCACGACATTATCTAAGATATAGCCCAGCCCATCATTGTGGCCTGTGCCTTTGAATTCGATTCGGTTACTGCCAGCATGTGCGGTCAGTTTTAAGGTTTTTTGCTGCCAAGCAGAGGCATCACCAGACGATGAGAAGACGACTTCACCGTTCCAAAGCAATTCAATGCCTTCGTTATTCGATAGACCTGCACGTTTTGCAAAATCAAAGCTCACTGCAATAACTTCACCTTCTGTAAGATCGGTCAAATCTTGATAAAGACTGGTATTGGTGTGGGTATCCAGCTCAGTGACGCGTGTGCCATGGCCTTCTCCATTCACGCCATACACGCTACCCGAGTAAGACGCTTCAACACCGTGTGTCGATTGCCAACCACGATCACCTTGTTCAAAATCACCATTCACAATCAGATTCGGAGCGTTATCAGGAGCGCCGTCAATGTTGAGATCATTGTCCATCTCGTTGAGGTCTGGGGTATCCACCTCAGTGACACTGCCTGTTAGGCTATCACCCAAGTCCGAGCTCACTTCTTCAATGGCATCCATTTGGAAACCATCCAGCTTGGTGATTTCAGGTGTTGCAATCGCACCACGACCTTTTTGCGTGCCGGATGTCGAAGCTTCATCACCTTGAACCAAGTAGTTAATAGCCTGGCTGCCACCGACACCCAATAGTGTTTGTTTGATGTTATCAAACAATGCCGAGAGCTTGTTGCTGCTGGTGTTACTCGATGCAACCGCTAAGCTGTAAAAGTCGCCGTTACCGACTTTAATTGCCACGTTATTTCTTGCGTAAGAGGCATTGATGTTGAGACCGTCACCGATGTGAATATTAGCGTTGGCTTTGCCTTTCATGACTGCGACATTGAGGCCATCCCCCACTTTCGTGTTGATATTGTATTTGCCCCAAGCCACGTTAACAGAAACACCATTGCCCACCTTGGTGTTGATGTTGGCGTCACCGTAGGCAGCCGTCACACTCAAACCATCACCGACCGTGGTGGTGATATTGGCTTTGCCTTTCGCAGCAGTCACCTGCATACCATCACCCACTTTGGTCACGACGTTGCCTTTGCTCCAAAGGGCGTTGAAGCTATCACCATCGCCCACTTGGGTAACAATGTTGGCCTCACCTTTTGCCAGTACCACGTTGCGGCCATCGCCCACTTTAGTAATGACGTTTGCTTTACCCCAAGCTCCGGTGTAGTCGTCGCCATTACCCACATGAGTAATGATGTTGGCTTTACCTTGCACCACGGAGACTTCTTGGCCATCTCCCACTTTGGTGATGATGTTGGCTTCACCTTTGGCAAAGTTGTAGCGATCACCGTCGCCCACTTGGGTAAACACGTTAGCTTGCCCCCAAGCGACATTGATGCCCAAACCATCGCCGACCTTGGTCACGATATTGGCCTTGCCTTTGGCAATACCTATGGTCGTGCCATCTCCGACATGGGTCATCACGTTGCCGATATCAGATATCAACAAACCCACTGTGGTGCCTTCGCCCACTTTGGTGAGGATATTACCTTTGCCAGCCAATACCGCTGCGGTTGTTGCATCACCAACATGAGTCACGACGTTCGCTTTTGCTGCTGCCACCACGCCCATGAAATCATCACCCACTTTGGTGACAATATTGGCTTCGCCCAGTGCTAACACGCCCGTGAGACCATCGCCAACATGCGTCATGATGTTGGCTTTGCCAAACATCGCCGCCAAGGTTGTACCGTTACCGACTTTCGTCATCACGTTCATTTCACCGGCGAACAATCCTAAACTGGTTCCATCGCCGACATGCGTGTAGATGTTCGCTTTACCGACCATCAGCGCCGCTGTCAGATCATTACCGACTTTGGTCATGACGTTGGCTTGACCAATCATCGCAGCAAACGTGCTGCCATTGCCAATGTGAGTAAAGATATTGGCGTTCCCAACCATTGCAGCGAGTGTGGTGCCGTTGCCCACTTTGGTCGCAACGTTGCCTTTGGCAAGCATCAGCGCCACTGACATGCCATCACCAATGTGCGTGAAGACGTTAGCTTCTGCCACCATTAAGGCCAACGCATCACCGTTGCCTACTTTGGTAAAGACGTTACCTAGGCCACCCATCAGTGCCCAAGCATTCCCCTCGCCCACATGGGTGAAAATATTGCCCGCACCAATCATAGCCGCAATAGACGTTCCATCGCCCACTTTGGTGAAAATGTTGCCTGCCGCCCCCATCACACCAAGAGTTTGACCATCACCAACGTGGGTCAGAACGTTGCCAACCCCAAGCATAATACCTGTCGTGTCGCCATTACCCACCTTGGTGAGGATGTTCGCACCACCCACCATCACACCGGTTGTTGAACCATCACCGACATGAGTCAGCACGTTTGCGCCACCACCCATCACAGCAAGGGCATCCCCTTTACCTTTTTTGGTCAGAATGTTGGCACCGCCTAGGGCTACCGCGGTGGTGTTTGAGGCTTGTTCATCCCCACTAATGTGAGTCATCACGTTCGCACCGCCCAACATGCCTGCGGTGAGTTCACCGTCACCCACTTTGGTTAGTACGTTCGCCCCACCCGCAAGCACGGATGTTACCTCACCGTTACCGACTTGCGTCATTACATTGAAGCCGCCCGCCGCTAACCACAAACCGTGGCCAGAACCGATTTGGGTATGGGTATTGTAACCACCCAGCATCGCGACTCGACTGTTGCCATTGCCTTTGTGCACAGAGATATTGCCGTACGCCAGCAAATGCGCAAGGTATTGACCATCGCCGATACGAACCAATACGTTGACCGCACCACCTGCATAAACATCCATCTTGCCTTGCTTGCTTTGATGCACCAATACGTTCGCCAATCCCGCACCTCGGAAGGTGAGATCCCCTTCCTCGCCACTTTTGACGATCACGTTTGCCGCACCACCACCGTTGAATTCGGTATTGCCGAACTGCGAACTGTGTAAGATGACGTTAGCAATACCACCACCATTAAAGTAAACATTGCCGCGCGTCACATTGGACTTGATGACGTTACCGCCACCCGCACCATTGAAATGCACATCACCAGAGCTTTCACCGCTGTCGGTCGCTGGCCTAAACAAGGTTTGATCGGTGTATTCGTCGATATCTGCAACAGTTTCACTCATGCTTCTTATCGCGTTAACGCTGTAATTCAGAGCACTGAGTGAATAACCGCCTTTACCCATTGAGTGGTATCCGTTTGCAGACGAAATATCTTCGTTCGCTAAGTTTGCGGTATGATCACCTTCTTTGTACCAAGAGCGGGCTTGATACTTAAGCACACCTGTCTCGGCGTCGTTGGCCAGTTCAACCACCACAATTTTGGTATAAGGCCCAAGGACTTTCGCATAAACGTAAGTATTGGGTTGTCGATTTGACTTCACGGCTTGAACATCGACGGTAGTGCCATCGGTCGAAATGGCGTGACCGCCCATTTTCGCATCTGATAAGACCACGTTTTGCGCATCAATCAGTGCACCATTGGCGTAGGTTATCCACTCATACTCAGTAATGTCTTGCTCAACCGCATGAACCGTCACCGATTGTTGGTGTTGAAGTTCTATATTGGAAAGCGTGTAACCACCGTTGATTGGATTAACTTCAAAATCACCAGCAGAAGAAACATCGGCACGAGCCAACTCTGCTAAATGATTGCCACGCTTAAACCAAGCTTCAGAGTAGTATTTGAGTTGACCCGTTTCTGAATCGTTGTAGAGACGAACTTTGTTAATTTTGGTGTAGACACCATCTGCGATAGCAAAAAGATAAGTATTTGGCTCTCGCTCTGATTTTACAGCGGTCACCGCATGGAACTTGTTGCCATTATCAATCGATAAACCATGCATTTGCGCCGTAGTAAGAACGATGTCTTCCGCTTTGGCAAATTCCATACCTTGAGCATCAAAGCTACTGCTACTGCCTTTACGTGTAATGGTGTTGTAAGCGCCGCCACCGGAGAAACGGATATCACCATGGGCAACATCGGAATAAAGACTGTTGTAGCCACCGACACCTTCAAAGCGAATGTTACCGTGTGTTTGTTGATAGACATCTTCCGCTTGGCGTGTACGCTCAATGCGGTTTGATGCGCCCGCACCTTGCAAAGTAATGTCACCTACTTTGCCTTTACGGACTAAATGGTTATCAGCCCCTGCACCACGGAAAGTGATGTTTCCGGTTTCAACGCGAGAACTAATGCTGTTTGCAGCGCCAGCGCCATCAAAGGACACATCCCCTCGAGAACCCTGATATTGGTTAAACCAAGTACGGTCCAATTTATTGCCCGCCCCTGCACCAGCAAAAGAGAGGTTACCTTGGTTGGTTTCATGCCAAAGGCTATTGTAGCCACCAGCGCCTTTAAAGGTGACGTTGCCGCTCAGGCCTTTACGTTTAATGCCATTATAAGCCGCGGCACCGCCATAACTGACATCACCGTGATGACCCAAATGGTCAATCGATACACCGCCAGCAGCTCCAGCGAATGAAACATTACCATCGCCACTTTTGTTAATATCTGCATATCCTGCAGCGCCTTTTACAGAAAGGTGCCCAGTGGAGTCCTCCACTCTTAGATATGCCGAACCGCCTACGACTGTATCGTTGCCGCTGCCGGTATGAACCGTTGCACCAATCGATCCGACGGTGACGTGATCATCACCACCGTAGGCATGGATTTCTCCACCAAACCCAATAGCAACAATATCGTTGTTACCATTATCGGCGGAATAGTTCCCTGTGAAGAAGTATTCAACACTTCTCCAAAATGGTTTTCCCATAAGCCAAACTCTTGTTTAGGAGTTAAATAGAAAACCACTGTACATTTCTGATACAGCGGTCATTTTGAGCATCCACTTTGCCGCGGACAGTGCAGACTTTCTGCCCCTTCCACGGTAAAAATACACGGCGACGAAGATCGTTGACGACTTCACGACCATGCCCGAATGGAGCAATCATCTCTGGAATGTAGATATGCTGGCCAGAACGCCAGTCGGATGGAGATATTTCGCGCACTCCAGATAACAGCTCATCTCGGATCTGCTCAGAGACAAACGCCCAATTACAAAATGCAATTGGGCGTCGATGCTCATCTTCGTAGTAGCAAAACTGGTTTAGCTCAAATGCAGGCATAATACGCTGTTGCCACTCTGCAACCACATATCGTCGATGAAGGGGCGAGTGCTGACTCAGCAGCATGACACCACCTATCATCTGTTGGATTTGAGCTAATGTGAGATTTGCTGGTTGATGTTTAATAGACATCTGCCCTATATCAACCGATATGCTGTTATTTCTTTGCTCGGGAAGTGCGTTTTTTCGGAGCGGCTTTCTCTTCCACGAGAGGTTCCGCTGGTGATTCTTCCGCCTGGTTTACCTCAGCATCACCTGCTGGCAGAAAACCGGCTGCCACTAGCTTGTCAAATTCAGCTTCCATTCTTGGATCTTCTAACATGTTCTTAATCATCGAGACCATGTACATAAATCCAGAGGCAGGCATATGGACAACTTGCTTAAGTTCAAGATCATTATCGCTTTCAGCCATTACGCCATTCGCCATATTGTTTTGATCCTGACCTACGAAATAAAGAGAAAAAACACCTTTATTGTAGTTAACACTAGATACTGTTTGAACAAACTTCTCAGTCATAAATTTCCCCGATTTATTTTAATAGACACAGTAAAAGCCCCTCATCCTTAAATGAAATGGCTTTCAGTCTGAAAGATAAATTAAAAGGCAAAATATAAAAATTCAGCCATAGATAATTATTGTAATGTTATTTTGTGCCGAAATATTACATCGGAAAACATGGACCATCAATAGACTTAAATAAACTAAATTAGAGTAAAAAATCTTTTATTTTTTGTCTATTACTCACTCAATACCATATCAATGTAACAATCACACCAGTTACTCAATAATGAGACACCCATCATCATTACAAATTGAATTAGTACAATAAATAACCAAAATCAGCCTATTGTCGGGTAAAGCACCCACAAATGGTGATTGATCGTGTTAACAAGCAGTGATAGGATTCAGCTCATTTCTAGGCGCTGAAAATAACATCGGCTAAGTAATTTAATTATGTCAAATAATGAAGGGTTGACGCTGATATGCATCCAATTTTATTTAAGTATCATCAGCGGCAATAGAGAACGATTAAAAGAAAATTCTAATTTAATAAATGCTAAAAATTACAAAGAAGAACTAAAAAAAATACAAAAAGAAAACGACGTAAGAATAACTAAAAAACATTCACCATTTAAAAGCATAGACAAAATTAAAACCCCTGCTATTTTATTTGATTCACAAGACACACCATTTATTTTAGCAAAATCTAATAAAGATAAATGTTTAATACAAAGGCCTAATAAAGAAAATCCAGATATAGTTTCATATCAAGAACTGAATGCAGCTTGGAACAAAAAGTCTCTCGAAATAAAACAAGCGCAATCACGATTTGACATCACTTGGTTCATTCCCGAATTTCTGCAGCATAAACGAGTCTTGAGTGAGATCCTGTTGTTCTCTTTTGTCCTGCAGATCCTCGCCCTGATTTCCCCTCTTTTTTTCCAAGTGGTGATGGACAAAGTATTGGTTCACCAAGCATGGTCAACGCTAGATGTGCTGGTATTTGGCCTCGTCGTTACCGGGGTGCTCGAAGTGGTCCTTCGCGGTTTACGTGAATATCAATATGCCCACACCGCCAATCGGATTGATATACAGCTCGGGCTAAAGTTGGTGAAGCATCTGTTTGGCCTACCATTGATGTTTTTCAAATCTCGCCAAGTTGGCGCCATTGTGACACGCGTACGGGAGCTCGACACCGTACGGGAGTTTTTGACTGGCTCCATGTTTACACTTACGGTCGAAGTGCTGTTTATGTTCGTCTTCCTATTTGTCATGAGCGTACTTTCCGGGCCCCTCACTTGGCTTTTCATCGCCACCATACCCTGTTACGCCCTTCTTGCTTGGTGGCTAACACCGCGAATGCAGGCCGCGGTTGAAAAACAGTTTTCACATGCCGCCGCTAATACATCCTTTCTGACCGAAACCGTCGCCGGTAGTGAAACGTTGAAAAGTTTGGCGGTTGAACCGCGATTTATACGCCGCTGGGATGAACAAACCGAAAAAATGGTTTCAACGGGTTACGATGTTAAACAACTCAATAACCGCTCCAATCACGCTGTTCAGTTACTGCAAAAAGTCACGAGTGTCGCCATTTTATGGCTGGGAGCGACCGAAGTTCTCTCTCTTGAAATGACGATTGGTCAATTGATCGCTTTCAATATGATGACCAATCACATCGCACAACCTCTAGCGCGCCTGGTCGACTTGTGGGGGCAATTTATTCAAACTCGTGTCGCCGTAGAAAAACTGGCGGATATGCTCAACCTGCCAGTAGAACAACACACTGGCAGTGACCAGGTTACACTGCAAGGCGCGGTCTCTTTTAACAATATCACCTTTCGCTACCAGCCAGATATTCCCCCCACCATCAACAACTTGTCGCTGGACATTCGAGCAGGGGAAACCTTAGGCGTCGTCGGCACCTCTGGTTCAGGGAAAAGTACTTTAGCGCGCTTATTGTTGCGACTTTATAGCCCAGAACAAGGCACCATCACGATTGATGGCATCCCACTCAATCACCTCCACATTCAACACTTGAGACAGCAAGTGGGGGTGGTACTGCAGGACAATTTCTTATTCAACAAAAGCGTGAGTGACAACATAGCCCAATCTAAACCCGATGCCCGTTTAGAAGACATTATTGAAGCGGCAAAGCTCTCTGGCGCACATGAATTTATCCTCAGATTACCCTTGGGCTACGACACCATTCTAGCCGAAGGCGGACAATCGCTATCTGGAGGCCAAAGACAACGACTTGCCATTGCACGAACACTGTTGTCAGATCCAACGGTCTTGATTCTGGATGAAGCCACCAGCGCTTTAGACGATGAATCACAGGCGTTAATTCAGTCCAACATGGCCAACATCGCCCAAGGACGCACCGTTATCACCATCGCTCATCGCTTATCGACCGTTCGGGATTGTGATCGCATCATTGTGCTTCACCAAGGCGCGATTGTAGAGCAAGGCTCGCATCAACAACTGCTAACCCACGGCAAACAATACAAACAGTTATGGCAGCTTCAGCAAGAACTCAAACAAGAGGACACCACGGCATGACCCATATCATCAAGCGTTTCTTGGCAATAGGTCAGCCTCGTCAAATTCTCGGACACCATTATGAGTTTTTGCCTGCGCATCTGGCTTTAGCGCAAAAGCCACCGTCACCCTTTGCACGGCTAACGGCCATCACATTAAGCCTCGGTGTACTCGCTACCTTGCTTTGGGCCTATTGGGGTAAATTGGATGTACAAGCCACCGCCACAGGTCGGTTTGTTGTCTCGGGGCGCTCTCAGGTTATCCAAGCTTATGAACAAAGCCGCGTCATGAACATCCATGTCAGAGATGGTCAGCGCGTTGAAAAAGGGTCGCCACTCTTGACCTTAGATACGCTTGGGGTGAATCAAGACATCATGCGTTTGCTCACTCAATCGGAATTTCAAACCAATGAACTGATTCGTTACCGCACTTTGATCAACGAGCAACCTCTCATTGAGGCTCCGACGTTCAGAGCCTTGCCAGCACAACAACAAGCACTGATCAGAGAAAACTATCTCAGCGAGAAACGAGAATTTGAGGCCACTTTGGCCAGCATTCACGCAGAAATGAAGGTCAACCGTACCTCTCAAGCCGCGCGACAAAGCGATATCAATGCGCTCATTCAGCTTACCGACAACATCAGTCAGCGTCTTGAGGCGCGTAAAAGACTCAATCAAGTCAAAGTGATTGGCCATGTCGAGTATCTGGAGCAAGAAAAAGAGCTGCTGGAAGTACAGCGTCAAGTCGCTCAGCAACAAGCACAACTGCAAATACTACAATCTCAGTATGAGAGCCTAGAAGAGCGCCAAACCAGCTTCAAAGCGCAGAAACAACGTGAGTGGCTTGAAAAACGCCGCCAAGCTAAATTGCAACTGGCTTCGTTAAATCAAGAACTGTCTAAAGTGCGTGAGCGCGAGCAGTTGGAACTCATTCGCTCTCCCGTCGATGGCACAGTGCAACAACTCAGCGTCTATACCCTTGGGGCAGTGCTACAACCTGCGCAAAATTTGATGATTATAGTGCCGGAAAACAGCGTGCAGATTGCAGAAGTACAGATTCTCAACAAAGACGTGGGGTTTGTCTATCCAGGTCAATCCGTCACCGTCAAAGTGGACGCCTTTCCCTATACCCGCTACGGCACCATAGAGGCGGAACTACTGAGCATCTCTCGAGATTCCACTACCGACGAACAACAGGGGCTGGTTTTTCCGGCTCAAGTACAACTCAAGAAAAACAATATTGTTGTTGATGGGCAAACCGTTGAGCTCACCCCAGGCATGTCTGTGGTTGCTGAGATAAAAACCGATAAGCGACGTGTGATCGACTACCTACTCAGCCCCATTAGAGAATATCAAGCTGAAGCGCTGAGGGAGCGATAGCGATGACCGTCACTTTATCTGCCCACGACAATAGCATCGCCACAGAGCACGATCGACCGCAAGCAAACCCAGCTAATAACTGGGGTGTTGAGGCGGTAGTTTATGCAGGCCAGCAATTCCACAAGCAATACTCCAGCTCACAGCTTAAGCATGCGTTAGGCTTAAATCATGCCCACCTCAGTGACATGGAGATGAGAGAAGCTGCCGACTATCTGGGCCTAAAAAGCCAAATCACAACACTGCGCCCACCCGCGCTCGACACACTCCCTCTTCCTGCGCTTATCGAAGATGACCATGGCTGGAGGGTCATGACTCAGATCAGCGAGGGGGCATGCACGCTTTATGACCCTCAAACACAACAGTTGCAAACGCAACCTATTGCGACAACCCCCTCTCAGGGTGAACATAAAGTCATGCTGCTCGCCGATGAGCAGTTAAGCAGCAAAGAGGTAAAGTTTGGCTTAAACTGGTTTGCCCCATCGATTCTTCGGCAAAAGAGCCAACTGCGTGATGTGTTTTTTTACGCCATCGCATTACAGGTGTTTGCCCTCGTTAGCCCAATGTTGTTTGAGAATGTCATTGACAAAGTGCTGGTTGGACGCAGCTTATCCAGCTTGCACGTGCTGGCCCTTGCCATGTTGGCCTTGGCCATTGCCGAACCAGTATACAGTTATTTACGAAATACAGTGTTTGGCCACCTTGCTAGCCAAGTCAACGCGGAGCTTTCAGGCCGGCTGTATCGTCACTTAGTCGGTTTGCCATTGACCTATTTCAAGCAACGTCAAACCGGACAGATCATTGCTCGAGTACGTGAAATGGCACAAATCCGCCAGTTTCTGACAGGGTCGACATTGATGCTGTTACTCGATCTGATTTTTGTCACCGTATTCCTCGCCGTGATGTTTCACTACGCCAGCACGCTCACTTGGTTGGTGATTGGCTCATTGGTGGTTTACTTTGTGCTGTGGCTAATCGCGGGGCCGCTGATCCGCAAAAAAGTCGAATCTGAATATGAGTCCGACGCCAATACCACCACATTTTTGACCGAGGCCATCTCTGGCATTGAAACCATCAAGACCACAGCGACAGAACACCGCTTTCTCGACCAGTGGAAACGTATTCTTAGCCAACAATTAAACCGAAGCTTTGACGCGCAAAAATCCGGACTGGTTGCAGGGCAAGCGATCGCTCTGGTGCAGAAGCTAACCTCGGCACTACTGCTTTGGTGGGGCGTGAACGCAGTGCTCAAGGGGGAAATTACACCCGGTCAATTAGTGGCATTCAACATGCTCGCTGGCCATGTCACGCAGCCGGTCTTGAGACTGGCGCAAATTTGGCAAGATTTTCAGCATACGCTCATCGCGTTAAGACGCGTGGGCGATATTCTCGATGAACCCAGAGAGAACAGTAAACAAGGTTTAGCCTCAGTGCCCGAGCTTGAGGGCGGCATTGAATTTAGTAACATTCGTTTTCGTTATCACGAGGATGCACCAGAAGTGCTAGCCAATTTGTCCCTCAAGATTAAGCCTGGGCAATTTATTGGCGTTACAGGCCCTTCAGGTTCAGGAAAAAGCACGCTTACGCGTTTGCTGCAGCGCTTATACGTTCCTCAACATGGACAAGTATTGGTCGATGGGATGGATCTAGCGATTGCCGACCCGGTTTCTCTGCGCCGCAACATGAGCGTAGTATTGCAAGAAAGCATCCTCTTTTCCGGCAGCGTGGCGGACAACATTCGTTTGTGTCAACCGCAAGCCAGCGACGAAGAGGTTCGCCATGCCGCACAACTAGCGGGGGCGTTAGAGTTTATTGAAGGGCTGCCTCACGGTTTTAACCAGCCTGTGGGCGAGAAAGGTGCCTCCCTGTCTGGTGGCCAACGGCAGCGCATTGCTTTAGCAAGAGCCCTATTGGTGGACCCGAGGATCTTATTGCTCGACGAAGCGACGTCTGCACTCGACTATCACTCTGAAGCCGCCATCATGAGCAATATGGATGACATTTGCCGCGGGCGAACCGTGATCAGCATTGCCCATCGACTAAACACCATTCGCCATGCCGATAACATTCTTGTGCTCGATAAAGGCCAAGTGACCGAAAGCGGCACACACGATGAATTGATTGCCCAGCAAGGCTTATACGCGAAACTCTGGCAACAGCAAGTGGGGGAATAGCCACTTGCTGAGACACTTAAACCACTCCAAACCTCGTTGAGGCCACACTGGCTCGTTGATAACCAATCAACGCGAGGTGAGAGTTTGCTCTGCTTTAAGCGTTTTAACGATGCCATCTCGCTGACTATCGCTCAGCGGAAACCAACGGTTGTTCTGGATCTGCGGTTCAGATAGGACCTCAAGCAATGCATCTGGGCTGAGTTTCGCCTTCCCGTATGCCACCAACTCAATCGGCTGTGCGCACAAAGACTGCAAACGACAAATACATTGGTCAACGTCTTGGGCAAACACAAGTTATAGGCATTTTGATTCCGCATCTTAACTAAACAAAGATCGGTAGTGTCACGAGATGGGGAGCAATGCTCAGTAAAGCGATTGAGCTGCGCTTGTCTAATAATCGCTTCGAGCCAGCTGTATTTGGACGTTTGTTTAGGGTCGGGCCCATTGAGCAGCGTCGATAAATCACCCATATGGGAGCGAATCGATTCAGGCTCGGTGTGAATGCGATAGCAAATAGAGTTGAGAACCTTCAGAACGTGATCATCTGTGAGCTTTGGCATGGTAACCTCCAACAGGAAAACATTTCCATCACCACACAGAGACCCCATAACAAAGGGTGGTGAACTGAACAAGGTTGGAACTACCGCACACATGGAAACGGCCAGCCTGAGCTGCCTCGCCCAGCCCACCGTAATACCGAATCAAAATGCGCATTAAGTCATGCGATTTAGATTTCTACAGATGTGCCTAGGCCGCACATGATGAAGGCTAAGGTTCAGCCGGCATCTATGCGCCATGTGTAAGGTGCGGGGTTCCAATCCCGGCACTGGATTTTGCCAGTGCTTTTGCAGGATATCGCTGGGGTATAGAAGAGTCAACGCTTTCAGCGCGTAGGCCGATTAACTGTTCAAAAATCAATACCTTGTAAAGAGGTGTGTTAACCGTGTGTCGAGTAAAGGATGAGGTTTAGACAAGGCCGTCACAGAAAACGGCTGCTATTGTTTAAAACAGAGCATTCAGAGCAAGCATTCAGAGAAGCATTCAGGACACACACCGAAAGGACTTACCCTCAATGTGATTGAGACAACCTATCTTTCTCTTCACTGGCGTGTGTTCCATCCCATATTTTTCAGACGGCGAATCACCTCATTCAAACACCACCTACGCCCCAGCCATCCCCCTCAATATTTTGCTCCTCATCCTCACCACAGTATAAGTTAGGATGATGTGCATATGGTTTCACATTATAAAATCAAATGCATAATTAGGTGCACGTTTAACATGAAGTCTATTACCTAATTATTACTATCTAAATGTTTTTATGATGGGTGATTTTTCATCATTACTTGAGCCTTATTCAACCCGGATAACTCTTAAAACATTCATGATATTGCCTGAGTATAAAATAGTGAAAGATTCACTTTCTTAGACCCGGCTAAAAGGACAACAAAAGATAGGGATATCCGTTTATATTCTCTTGCTGGAAATTTAAAATGACTGGATTTAACGAAGACATTGCCAGATTCAGAGGTAATGGGCCATATTTACACATTAATGATAAAACCCTTATTGATGCAGCCTCAGGAACATTTAATCTTCCTCTAGGCTACACTAATAAACGTTTAGCTGAAAAACTAAAACAACAAATCGACCGTTGTACACATTTAAGCTCTGCATTTACCAAACCTCTCTCTGAGCAAATATTATTAAAGTTACGCAAACACTTGCCTGCTGGCGTTGATCGTATGTGGCTGCGTGATGTTTCTGGTTCCGGTGCGGTTGAAGGGGCTATTCGTATGGCCCAGAAAAAAACAAAACGTTCTGGGGTTATTTCGCTATTTAAATCGCATCATGGACAATCTCTGGCTACGGCCAGAATATCCGGTAATGCGTTCCGCTTGGAGGAATTTACCGCCAACATTGATGGTTCTTTCAAAATTCCCGTTCCTCAGAGCGATCTGGTGGAGGAGTCGAAAACACAAAGCGCAGAAATTAACTATTTCAGTCAACTGGAGGACTTCATTAATTTTGGCTCCAGTGGAAATATTGCCTGCATGATCATAGAACCTATTCTGGGCAATGGCGGAAATATTGTCTTACCTGCCGAATTTTACAGACAGGTTAGAAAAATATGTAACCAATACGGCATTGTTGTTATCGCCGATGAGGTTCAGACAGGCTTTGGCCGCACAGGAAGTTTCTTTGCAAGTACAGGCTACGCCAAAGAGTTAGATCCAGACATTATCGTATTTGCCAAAGGAGCAGGCGGCATAGGTATTCCAATTGGTGGCATTCTGATGAAGCAGGCTTTGGATGTGCTAGAACCCTACGAGCACTCAAGCACCTCAGGCGCCAATCCTCTGTCTCTGGTTGCTTTGCACGAGACCATTGAGATCATTGAAGACGAGCACCTGCTGCTGCAGGTTCAGCAAAACGAACACTACCTGAAAGAAGGGTTACTCGGCTTGCAGAAAAAATATGCCTCAATCAGCGGGGTCCGGGGCGTGGGGTACATGTTTGGGTTCGATGTACCTTCGCCAGAGATCGCACGGATGGTCATCGATATCGCTTATTCGAATGGGCTGGTTATCCGCGGTTCGCGCTATGGCAAAGGACGGGCGATTAAGGTCAGGCCTCCATTGATTTGCACCCGGGAGCACCTAACTGAAGTTATCCGCAAACTGGATGTAACTTTCGCCCAGGTGGCCTGTGAACTCGAAATGATGGACGAGGTGACCGCATGAAAGCATTAAAATTCAATACCGTGTGGGATGTCATCAACACTCAGGTAGAGCCTTTACAGTGTAAAGAAGGGGATGACGTGGTTGTCGCTGTTGAGGTCTGCGGCCTGTGTGGCACAGATGTCGGTATCATCTCCGGTGATTACCCTGTTGCGGTTCCGGGTACAACCCTTGGCCACGAATCAACAGGAACGGTGCTCCGTGTCGGTGAAGAGGTTTCAGCATTCAAGCCTGGTGATCGTGTAGTGATCAACCCAACCTATTCCTGTGGCAAATGTCGTATGTGCCAGACCGGAAATGAGAACCACTGTGAGCGTAAAGCTGGTACGGAAGCAGGGGTATCCTATGACGGAACTTTTGCCGAACAGTACTTGGCCAAAGCCAGTTCTCTTCTGCATCTCGACGACCATGTCAGCTTCGAGGCCGGCGCACTGACTGAGCCTCTAAGCTGCACACTGACTGGTGTCGACAAACTGAATATTACCCATCCGAACATTCGCGCCTGTGTCATTGGTGCAGGCACCATGGGAATGCTCTATCTGTGGTCTCTGCACTTGCGCGGCGTAAGCCCGTTCCTCGTTGAAAAAAATGAACATCGTTATCAGTTTGCGCTCGACGTACTGCCGCCGTCTGTGCGGATATACCAAGACTTTACACAGGCCATGCGTGAAGAGTATGGAAATGACCAAGAGACACTGGATCTTTGTGTTGATACTACCGGTTACCTTACTGAAACCGTCTTCTCTCGCCTTGCTCCTGGCGGCAAAATCATGAATGTGGCGCTCAAGGAATCCAGTGCCCAGCTCGATGTTCTGAAAATCGCCGATAAAAGCCTATCAGTCATCGGCTCCATCGATTCACTCAACAACAGTTTTGAGCGGGCCTACCAAATCATTCGTGACGGCTTGATCCCGGCAGAACAGCTCATCAGCCACCGCTTCGAGTTCGAGGAATTTGAGCAGGCATTTGCCATGGTGGGCTGCAATATCGGCAAGAAGCAGCTTGAACCTATTCAGGAACCAAACTGTAAGGTACTGCTGCGCATCCCTTCCCGTAAAGAGGAAGTCCGCGCATGAATCACTCCGTAATAATATTCGATATTGATGGTGTGATCGTCGACAGCGAGCAGTTGCACTTTGATTTGCTAAAAAATCTTTTACCCCATCAAACAGAAGGCGTGAAAGCGGAGGACCTTATTGGCCTGAGCCTGACTGAAACACTGGAACAACTAGGCGTCGGGCGCGAGCAGCAGCCCACCCTGATAAAGACCATTGTCCAGACCTACAAGATGGAAATAGGCCCTGCCTACCTGCGCAAGGAGGCAAAGCCTATCATTCATGCACTGCTTGAGAACCGCATCCCGGTGGGTTTTGTTTCAACCGCACCTCGTGATGTATGCCTTGCCAACCTCTCAGCGCTTGGATTACCGGCTGAGTCTTCTGTTCCTCTGATTTCAGGAGATGAAGTGGCGAAGACCAAGCCCCATCCAGATCCGTATCTGGCCATGCTGGAGATCCTTAACGCCAAAGCGAGTCAGGCTATCGTTATCGAGGACACAGATCTAGGTATCCAGGCTGCCGTTCAGGCGGGGATCCCTAGGGTATACGGCTGGCCCCACGCCCTGTCCAGCAACGAAACCTACCATCAGGCTTCAAAGGTTATCGGGACTCTGAGTGAGGTGGAAGAGTTCAGGCAATTGCTGGTATGCGATTGAGTTAACCGAGAGTATTTAAACAGATCGAACGTCTTATCAGGGCTTGTTTTTCATCACTCTAAGCCCTGCTGACACTGAAATAAAAAATCATAGTGGCTCCCATATAACTCAGGGGCCACATCGAATTTACAGGAAAAAACATGGAACTACTGGATTCCACACCTTCACCAGCGATTCCCCGCTCCGTCAATGCCACCCGCATTGCCTTTTTTGTTGCCGGGTTGAGCCTGGCTGCTTGGGCACCACTTATCCCCCTTGCCAAAGAGAGGCTGATGGCCGATCACGGCACCATGGGGATGGTACTGCTGTCATTTGGTATCGGATCATTTCTGATGATGCCGCTGTCCGGCATTCTTGCATCGCGCTTCGGCTGCCGAGTTGTGTTCTTCACCGCGACAATACTGACGCTTGCTATGATGCCGGCTCTGGTCACAATGAATACTCCCCTGACCCTTGCTATAGCCCTGTTTTTGTTCGGTGCAGGGATCGGCGCGATGGATGTGGTGGTTAATATTCACGCCGTATTGGTTGAAAAACAGGTAGACAAGCCTGTGATGTCAGGATTCCATGCCCTATTCAGCATCGGTGGTATCGCTGGAGCTGGGCTGGTAAGCCTGTTGCTGATGCAGGGGCTGGCTCCCCTAACCGTCATTGCGCTGATTATAGCGGCGGTTGTGATCATGCTGCTATTCGCCTATTCAGGCATGCTCACCTACAGCGAGTCAGACGAATCTCCGCTGTTTGTGGTTCCCAAAGGTATCGTGATCCTGCTGGGCGTCCTCTGCTTCGTGGCCTATATCATGGAAGGCTCTATGCTGGACTGGAGTGGTATTCTTCTCACCAGCAATAATCTGATCACCGTTGACCATGCCGGTCTGGGTTACACGGTATTTGCGTGCGCAATGACCGCCGGACGCCTGCTGGGTGACCGAATAATCGCTGCTTTTGGCCGTCTGCGCGTTTTTGTGATCAGTGCGCTCATCGCGTCGCTAGGATTCGGTGTCATCGTTCTTGGGAACAGCCTAGAAACCATGAACTTCGGCTTCTTCCTGATAGGCGCAGGCCTGTCAAACATTGTCCCCATCCTGTTCACTGCGTCTGGGCAGCAAAAAGTGATGCCCAGCACCCTAGCAGTCGCGTCAGTCTCTACAATCGGTTACTCAGGGATCTTACTTGGTCCGGCATTGATTGGGTTTGTCGCCAACGCCACCACTCTGGGCTTTGCCTTCGGTGTCGTTGCCGTTCTTTCGCTAAGCCTGCTGATTTGCGCCCGCTTCATTTTTTCAGCTAATGACTAGAATTACCAACAAGGATAAACATGGACATCTCTCATTTTAACTGGATAAACCCACCAGCATCCTGGACTCAAAATAATGATAAAATCATCGTAAAAACGGACCTTAAGACCGATTTCTGGCGCGAAACACATTACGGTTTTATCCGTCATAACGGACATATATTTGGCTGTGAGGTGGAAGGTGATTTCACCTTTGAGCTATGTATTGAGGGCGAGTTCAGCGAACTGTACGATCAGGCAGGGCTGATGATCGAGCAGGGCGAGGAAGTCTGGTGTAAAGCAGGAATCGAGTTTGCTGATGAGCAGGCTCTGATGAGTAGTGTACTGACTAATGGCAAGTCCGACTGGGCGACAGGCCCCTTCCATGGCGATACCAAAAAGTTCTGGATGCGAGCAACCGTCGAGGGGGACGTACTAAGGCTGCAATACTCAGGAGATGGTATTACCTGGCCCCTGCTCCGCCTCTGTACTATTCCTCTGGCTCAAAAGCGTTTTGTCGGCGCCATGTGTTGTACACCGGAACGTGAAGGGCTGCAAGTTGCATTCAGTCAGTTCCGCCTAAGCCAACCGCTTGGTAAAGATCTCCACGATCTTTCATAAAAAGTCGTTTAATAAAGCCATACTCCCGTCCGCTAGGATGTATGGCTTATTCCTGCTGAGAGCGTAAATTCAGGGCATACACCAATAATGATGCTCGAAGACTGACTCACTAAATATATGTAACCCCAAAGTTAGCCAGAATTATTGATAGCGTCTCTATTTCCCATTTTCATCGTCTATTCCCACTCATTTTTCTTACTATCAGGTGCAGAAATGGCCGCTATCACGAGCTTTAGTGAATCATTGTTCTACCGAAACAATCCACTGCGCACTAAACCATTGAAGTTAAATAAAATATGGCATTTATGGGCGTTGCCTTTCACCATAAATACGATTAAATTCAGGGCGATGAAACTGTGGCTCTGTAGGGTCTTGAGATTGTTCTGGGAATTTTTCATACACTTCAGCTTCATCAAGAAGCAGCCCCGTTCTGCGTCTATCTACTTTCAATTCAGATTGTTTTTCACAGCGCTCTAGAAATAATCTCACGCTTTTAATTGAAGAGACATCATCCACACTAACGCTACATCCACGATTAAATGAAGAGAGCAAATATCGGTAATCATTGATATAAAAATAGACCCAATGCCCTTGCAAGCTAGGCGACAAACGGGAGTGATAAGTTAAAAAACGCCCTCTTGGTGGTTTTTTATCACTTGGGAACTCTAACTCTACATTCCCCACATCTCCATAACGGTATTTAACGTAGCCAGTATCAGGGCTGTAATGCTGATAAGCGCACAAAGACGCTAGTTTTCCATTTTCTAGTTGGGCATTAAAATAGATATCTTCATCATCTTGACAGAGTGTCCGATTCAAAGTGTCATCTTCTTTAATGATCAATGGATGAGCATAAACTGTGGATACAAATACAACGTTAACAATTAGAGCCGATAATAACCTTCTCAACTTCATTCAAACACCTCAGCGTCCCATAGCTTGTTAAAATTATTCCTACGCAAACCCATAGTTATAGCGATTCACAAGAAAAAACCTCAAGGTTATTTGGTAAACCTAACCTATCTTTCTTTTTACTGGTGTGTATCCAAATATTTTGACGCAGACAACTAATCCCACGCTTCAAATTTATTGGGTTCGACTCTTTCTTATGCTCGAAGACTGACTCACTAAATATATGTAAACCCAAAGTTAGCCAGAATTATTGATAGCGTCTCTATTTCCCATTTTCATCGTCTATTCCCACTCATTTTTCTGACTATCAGGTGCAGAAATGGCCACTATCGCGACGTTTAGTGAATCATTGTTCTACCGAAACAATCCACTGCGCACTAAAGCATTGAAGTTAAATAAAATATGGCATTTATGGGCGTTGCCGTTCACCATAAATACGATTAAATTCAGGGCGATGAAACTCTGGCTCTGTAGGGTCTTGAGATTGTTCTGGGAACTTCTCATAAACTTCAGCTTTATCAAGAAGCAACCCAGAAGTAAGCACCTTTCCTTTCAATTCAGATTGTTTTTCACAGTACCCTAGAAATAATTTCTCGCCTTTGATTGAAGACATATCATACACACTAACAAGACATCCGTTATTAACCGAAGAGAGTAAATATTGATAATCATTGATATAAAAGTAGACCCAATGCCCTTGCACGTTAGGCCCTAAACGGACGTGGTAGGTCAAAAAACGCCCTCTTGGTGGCTTTTTATCACTTGGGAACTCTAACTCGACACTCCCCACATCTCCATAGCGGTATTTAACGTAGCCAATATCAGGGCTGTAATGTTGATAAGCGCACAAAGACGCTACTTTTCCATTTTCTAGTTGAGCATTAAAATAGATATCTTCATCATCTTGACAGAGTGTCCGATTCAAACGGTCATCTTCTTTAATGATCAATGGATGAGCATAAACTGTGGATACAAATACAACGTTAACAATTAGAGCCAATAATAACCTTCTCAACTTCATTCAAACACCTTAGCTTCCCATAGCTTGTTAAAATTATTCCTACGCAAACCATAACTATCAGTACCACGATTAACAATTTCCGTCACCGAGTTAATAGCGGAATCCTCTGCTCCAGCATCGGCTTTCAAATAGACTTTGTTGACCAACCAAAAATTCGCTGCCGAGCGTGTGGCATACTTAACCTCCAACAATATCTCCGGATGATTAACCGCATCGATAATATCATCAGGCCAGCGCGCTTGGTTAGCGGCATGCCATTCATTAAAAGCGGTATAATTGCCACGACCAGTTAACTGCTTTAACCCTCGACCTCTAAAGTTCCAACCGTCATCCGTTGTTAAGTAATCACCATTCTTTAAATCTCCCCTACTTCCGTACATAACGTTAAACAGCATGCGTTTATCATCTTCAGATGGTCTTGTGCCATCTTTTTTTACAAAAACTCCATTTTCCTTTCTATCAATACCTAGAACATCAATATATCGTTTGCCGGGATGAAGTTTATGATCTGCTGGATAGTATTTCTTTCTAGCTGTCTTGAACTGAGAGGTGTCTAATACAGTAGTCCGGTAATTGGTATATTCTGCCATATTCAACGTGGGCCCAGTTTCTTGCATTATCTGCGCAAAGAAATGAGTCCTACGCAAAGGGGTATCAAGCTTATAAAACTCAATATGGTCATTGAGCTCATCCACGATACCTTGCAACAGATTTTGCTTGCTACTGATTACCCTTGGGTACACTGCTTGTAGCATCTCAAGTGTAAACCTAAACGAATACTTCCACTCTTCAACAACGGCCTCATCTAAAGCAAGAATGGTATTTTTGTCGACAATCCCATCAACGCCGCCGAATAGGTAGCTTTTATGCGTGGTATGAGTCGGTTTATAGTGGGTTTGAAACTGTTTAACTGCACCTTCTGTCGCGCGGCCAAAATCGCCATCAGCGCCAGATTTCCCCAAGTCAAAACCCAATGCCATCAAGGCCTGTTGGATTTTCTTTATTTCTTCGGTATCACTAACGCCTTGTTTAACAGCATGAAAATTGCCTTCCGCCAACTGATTAAGAGGTTTTGACTCTTTCAATATTGAAGATTTCAACATCATTGTTTGTGTTGTTTGTCTGTTCTTGGCGAAAAACTGCAAATGAAGCTTATCTAAACTGTCTTTCGTACCATTTGCCTCGCGCTCGGCAAGAACGCGCTCTCTATTTTCAGCCCACCGCTGCCGATCTTTCGCGGTATAGGTTAATTCTGCTCTACGCTCTTTACGGTGACGTTGTGCTCTTTCTCGGGTGGTTTCTTGCCTTTCTTCTGGCTCATCTGGAAAAGATTTATAACGCATTTATAAGTTCGCTCACATAAGAAATGGAGCTAAATTGTATAAATATCGTTCAATTCGGTTTCAGGCTACACAACCATTATTATTATGATTTAACATTATTTATCACCCCATTCTCATTAGCTCGCTAGCAATTTACGACATAAAGAAGTTAGTAAGTTCAGGTCGTAAATTCACATAAATTCAGACATAAATTCAGGACACACACCTATCATTTAAATTCACGAGTAAATTCAGGACACACACCTATCATTGATGTGTCGAGTAAAGAATGGGGGTTAAAAAAGGCCGTCACAAAAACGGGTTCGATTATTTAAGGCAGAGAAGGGATTTAGGTAGAAAAAATCGCCTAGCTGCATACTAGGCGAAGATTCCGAATGTTGATTTGAAAGTGGCGATGCTCTTAACTGACTTTACATCGATTCCTGCAAACCATCCGCGATTTTAAGAATGGTGTCACCTTTGTTTACTATATCTCCTACACAACAGTGCATGTTAGATACGACGCCCTGTTTTTGAGCAAAAATCGTCGTTTCCATTTTCATGGCTTCTACGATGATGAGAGGTTTGCCAGCTTCCACATGCTGACCTTCTTCAACTAACACGGAGACAATCACGCCTGATATCTCTGACTTAGTGATGTCAGACTGGTTTTTCTGAGCACCGAATTCATGTTGTTTGCGCTGAATAGAGTATGACTCTCCTCCAACCTCAACAAAGTATCGACTTTGACTCTCTATAGCATGCCATTTCAACGCGCCAATATTACCCGTTTTGACCTCTTGTGCAGATGTACCTGACAGAGATACGTTAAAGACTTGCCCCTCGACCGCGACACGTGTTGAACGAAGATCTATCGATTGAATAAGTACTTCAAACTGTCCATCGTCGGTTTCTAACTCTACGCGGCCAATATGCTGCTCTCCCAAACCACGCGAAAGAGTAGAACCAGCGCTCTTTACCCAAGGCGTGTTTCTAATATCCTTCAACGATTCACTGAGATAAAGGTTAGCGGCGATAGCAAGCGCTGCATCAAGCCTGTCCCTTTTACACCCTTGTTTCAAAAAGACGGGGATCACATGCTGATCGACAAGGTCTGTGCTGACATCATTGCTCACAAAACTTGAGGCCTCTAATAGGTGTTTAAGAAACACAATGTTGGTGGTCACACCAATAATACTCGTTTCTTCGAGCGCAGTGATAAGCTCTTTCCTTGCTTTGTCTCTCGTAGCAGCATGACTGATTACTTTGCCAAACATGGGGTCATAATAACCAGAGATATTCCCTGATTGAGAAAATGCCCGTTCAACTCTCACTTTGGATGGCCAACGAACATACTTAACCGTCCCCGGTTCTGGCTGAAACTCTTTATATGGATTCTCTGCATACAACCTCGCCTGTATGGAGTGCCCATCGGTGCGTATTTGAGCTTGGTGGTAAGACAGCGGCTGATTCGCTGCGATACGAATTTGCAACTCGACTAAATCAATTCCAGTAACCTCTTCTGTTACCGTATGCTCAACCTGTAAGCGAGTGTTCATCTCCATGAAATAGAATTGTTTGCCATCAAAGATAAACTCAATCGTGCCTATACTGGTATACCTGATGTTTTCCATTGCTTCTACTGCGGCGGAAAGGTATTCCTGACGAACCTCCTCGCTAAGGTAAGAAACAGGGGCCTCTTCAATGATCTTTTGATGACGCCTCTGAATAGAACACTCTCTATCAAATAAATGAATAACATTTCCAAAATGGTCACATGCCACTTGGACCTCGATATGCCTCGGTGACTCTATGTACCTTTCGATAAGTAAACGCTCATCACCAAAAGCCGCTTTCGCCACCCGACAAGCCTCTTCAATGGCAGGCTCTAATGTGTGGCGGTCATAGACGATGGCCATACCTTTACCGCCACCGCCAAGTACGGGCTTCAGAATTAACGGATAGCCAATAGTCTCAGCATCAGAAATCAACTGAGCTTTGTCTGATGTCCCTGTAACAGAACCAGGTAAAACGGGCAATCCAGCACGAGCCATCACCTCTTTCGCCGTGGACTTATTTCCCATTAAACCAATCATTTCTGAAGTAGGTCCAATCAGTTTAATGCCTTTACTTTCAAGTGCTAAAGCAAAGTCTGCATTCTCAGATAGAAAACCATATCCTGGGTGCACAGCGTCGCAATCGCTATCGAGCGCTGCTTGCACCACTTTGTCTATGTTTAAGTAGGTTTCTAGCGCCGAGCTTCCCTCAAGATGAACACACTGAATGGCGTCGAGCAGATACTCACTATCGCCATCCTCATCAGAATGTATTCCGACGTATTCAATACCTAAGTCAAGGCAAGTTCTCGCAACTCTCTGTGCAATCTCACCTCTATTTGCAATTAAAATTCTTTTAAGCATGTTTACATCCTGAATATTCCAAAGTTGGTCTCTTCCATATCCTGATGTCTACAGAGAGACAAACAGGTGGCAAGCCAGTCACGAGTCTGGACCGGAGGGATAATGGCATCTGCGTTCATTCGAGCCCCAACATACATTGCAGAACCTTGTTTTTCATATGTATCGATGATCGGCTGCATGAATTGCTCTTGTTCGAGTTCGGTCATGCTCTCACCATTCCGCTGACGCTTTTCTTGCTCCATCATCAACATTACCTTAGCGGCTTGCACTCCCCCAACGACCGAAGTTTTAGCGTTTGGCCACATCGCCATAAAATCCGGTTCCATGGTTCTGCCGCACATAGCCAGGTTCCCAGCTCCGTAGCTTCCACCAACAATGAGGCTGATCGTTGGCACCCTTAAGCAAGAGATAGCGTTGACCATTTTAGCGCCATGCTTAGCAATGCCCTCAGCTTCGTACTCTTTGCCAACCATAAAACCATTGATGTTGTGAATAAAAACAATCGGCAGTTTGCGTTTGGCACAAATAGCCATAAAATTCGTCGCCTTTATCGCACTTTCTGAAAAGAGCACTCCGTCATTAATAATGATTCCAGCCGCATAGCCTCCTATGTGGCCTGTCCCACACACGATGCTTTTTCCATAGTTAGCTTTGTATTCAACTAATTTGCTGTCATCCAACAACCTAGCCAGTATTTCTCTCGCGATGATGGGCTTTTTGGGGTCCTTACTTAACAGGTACGGTATCTCTTCTAACGAGTAGAGGCTGTCCCTAGGAGCGATATCAGGGGCGCATTCTGGCTCATCTTGATGAGAACGACTGACAAGATCTCTCACTATCTGGAGCGCATGATCTTCATTTTCTGCATAGTGGTCAGCGACTCCACTCACCTCAGTGTGTAGTGTGGCACCACCGAGAGATTGAGCGTCAACTTCAACTCCCGTTGCTGCTTTCACCAGTTGTGGGCCCCCGAGGAAAATGGTGCCATTCCCTTTGGTAATAATGGTTTCATCACACATTGCTGGAATATAGGCGCCACCCGCAGTACAAGACCCAAGAACCGCTGAAATTTGGGCGATACCTAAACTGGACATTTCCGCGATGTTCTTGAATATTTTGCCAAAGTGATGCTCACTCGGGAATAAATCATCTTGAAGTGGAAGAAATACACCACCAGAATCGACCAAGTAAATACAGGGCAATTTGTGTTTGCGCGCAATACTTTGCATTCTAAGGTGTTTCTTCAAGGTAACTGGATAATAGGTTCCGCCTTTTACAGCAGAATCGTTGGCAAAAATGGCACATTTACGGCCGTTTATTACACCAACACCTGTCACTATTGCTGCGCTCGGGAGAGGTTGCTCATAGACTTTGTATCCTGCTATTTGCCCGATTTCAAAGAAGGAGGTTCCAACATCAATTACTTTTGATATCCGTTCCCGGGGAGAAAGCTTACCTCTAGAGCTTTGCTTTTCACGACTTGGCAACTCTAAAGCGAGTGACTCAGATTGGGCTTGATTAAACTTTTCTAGAATAGCTTGATAACCATCAAAGTTAACTTTGGCCTCTTCAGTTTTCGGATCTAATATTGAAACTAATTCAGACATGCTTTTTGCTCTTTATTCGTAAAACTAAGACCAAGAATCACTACTCCCATAATAGCAACCCAGTACACCCAGCTATGACTTTGTCCCGCACCAACCGCTAATGCCGCTGCTATTCCGGCCATTGATTGCTGTAGGAATCCACACAAAGCAATGCTATGCGCGCCATTGTGCGAAGATTGGCTTGCAGCAATGGACATGCTGTTTGGAAAAACGATAGCTTGTCCAAAAATAATGAGTAGATACAAACTAAGATAAGCAGCAATAAGGATTTGCATTGGAATTGCACTGCTGAACAACCAAACCCCCAGCATGATTATTGAGCCTAACATCATCAGATAGGCCCCCAGGTTCATTAACTTCTGACTGCCAACCTTGGTTACAAAATGTTTGACACAAAGAGAACCTAAGAAATACGCAACACCAATACTAAGGCCAAAGAAACCAAACATTTGGCTAGATAGCTGTAAGTCATGTGAAAATACAAATGGACTCACTTCTTGCAGCGTCACTATCGTGGCAAACCCAAGCCCTCCTTGAACGCAAGGGATCAGAAAACTTCGGTCATTTGCAATTTGAATATAACTTGCTCGCGATGTTGGTGAAGCTTGAGGCTTTTGTTCAGTCGATTGAAAAGGAATGAACATAATCACGACCAATGCTCCGACAGCTATCACCGACAATAATATGAAGCCAAACCGCCAATCGCTATACTCAGTTAATATCGAACCGATAAACTGCCCGATACCTAACGCAGCAATGAAGGCCATCGAAAGCAGCGAGAGTTTCTGCGTCAACTCATCTCCGCTCCAGTTATCTCTTACCAAGATCCTGGCAATGATTGCAGCACCACCCGCTCCCATCCCTTGGATTACTCTCGCGACCAGTAAGCTCTCGATTGTTTGTGCAAAATAGAGATATAAACTCGCTCCAATAAACACACTTAAAGCCATCACCAAGGATCTATCTCGCCCATATTTTTCTGCAGCATGCCCCCAGTAAATAACGGGTAAAGCCGCTCCAATCACAAAAAGTGAAATGGATAATTCAGCATAATGGCGACTTATGGAAAGTTCGCTTGCGACCTCAGGCAAAGCTGGCAAATACAAAGTGGTCGACATCTGTGCCATCAGCACTAACGTACAAGCTAAAACCAGTACGAGACGATTACCTGCTCTACGCATCATGCACTCCATGCTTTTGCTTGAGTTGATTCAATCTAATGGCGAACTCTTGAATATCTTTATCTTGCATATTTGAGCGCAACATGATTCTTAGACCCGCCTTACCTCTCGCGATGACTGGGAAGAATATCGCTGAAGTGTAAAAGCCCGAACTAAATAGCTCTCTGGCTATATTGATGGTCGCTTGCTCGTCTCCCAAAGAAACAAATCGGATAGGCAATCCATCACCTTTGGCTCGGGTCGTTACCAACTCGTCAAACAATTCAACTTTACGCATTAGCGTCGTTTGTAATCGATTAATTGTTCCATCCTGATGCAACTCAGTCGAAGCAATAATAGCGCCAAGGCCCGCCGTATTAATTCGCTGTGACCAAGTGATCGGCCCACCATATCTGGCTAAAAGGTTCCTGACTTTATTGTCCTTGTGTTGACGAAAGAACACGGCACCACCCGATGCACCAAAGCCTTTATTTAGAGATGCGATGAGCAACGTCTGATCATTAAGTTCATCGACTTCACTCAAAACCATGCCTACTCCATTATGACCAGTGGTAGAAAGGCCGTGAGCTTCGTCAATCAGCAGAAATAGCCCGTATTGACTTTGCAGTTCTAGTAACCTCTTTATCGGTGCCGCTCCACCTGTGCTGTATATAGAATCAGCGACAAACGCGACTTGTTGGTGCTGCTTACAAATATCCTCCAATGCACACATGTCGTTATGCTCAATCGTGATGACTTTTGTTTCATCAGCACAAATGGGTTTCATGTAATTCAGACAAAAGTGCGCATGCTTATCAAAAACCATGACCGGGGGGGTATTATTGGTAAGGGCACCAGATGAGAGTAATGGTAATACTGCGGCGGCGGCCGCTGCGCAAGAAGGCAGTGTGAACACGTCACTACTTGTTAGTTCACCTAATTGGCACTCTGCTTGGTTAAGTATTTCGTATTGAACACGAATGCGTGAAGTCGAAGAATTTAATGCCCCTGTCGACTGAATACCGTCAATTGCACCTTGTATAATTGCAGGATGGCTATCCAAACCAAGATAAGAGTACGAGGACATATTTACAAACTGCTCGCCTCCGGGAACTGTCAAGTGCTCACCATTTCCCATATTCTTACTGATAATATTAGCAAGGCCATTATTGCTGGTTGTATCCCAAAAACCTTCGCTTATATCTATTGATTTTTTTATATTTGTATACTTATTCAAAACTATTCCTTGTTATGCGAGCCTAATTGATAAAAAAAACATATTTCAATGATACTTTTATATATTTGTAAATTTATGTTAACCTGACAAGCAATTCTTTATTGCCGTTAGTTAAGGCCTTCTTAATTGAAAAGACAGAATCTTCCTCTCCAAGGTTTACATTATTTTTATCGAGCGGCAGCTTTAGGGAGCTTCAAATTAGCAGCAAAAGAACTCTTCGTTTCTCCAGCTGCAGTAAGTCAGCAAATAAGACAACTCGAAGCTAGCGTAGACACTTGCCTGTTCCACCGTCATCACAGGAAAATTGAACTCACCCCTTATGGGGAAAGTCTTTACAAACAGGTCAAGAAAGGATTTAACCACCTAGAATCTGGTCTGGATGAACTGGTTGATGACCCATACCCAAACAAGCTCGCGATATCAACACCTAGCTCTTTTGCTCATCATTGGCTAATTCCAAGATTACAAGGATTCAGAGAGCGGCACCCTGATATCAATATTCTAGTTGAACCAACCAACCGTCTCTCTCAACCCACTGACAATAGTATCGATTTATGCGTACGTTTCGGTTCTGGTCAATATACTGGAATGCATTGTGAATGGTTGATGAAAGACATTATATATCCTGTATGCCACCCTTATTATCAAGAAAAGTATGGCATATACAGCATCGATGATTTGAATAATGGTGTGCTAATAGAAGATATTTATACAGATATGAGTTGGAAGACTTGGCTGGAATTAAATGACAAAAAACCCATTAATCCTTCGATTTTATTTGATGGTTCTCAATTTGTGGTAGAAAGTGCCCTAGCAATGCAAGGAATAGGATTAATAAAACACAGCCTAGTTAATAGATATATCAAAAATAAAACTTTAGTTAGAATTGGAGAGAGTTTTACCGAGCTATCTTTCTCATATTTTATATGTTTACCTGAAAAGAACTTGAAAAGACCCAAAGTGACATTGTTTATTGATTGGTTAAAGGAGCAAGTCAACAGTGATTTTCCAACAGAAACATAGTTCTTAGACAACAAATTAATCACACTCGGTAAATCGATAATCTTTCTCTTTACGGGTGTATTTTGGGGATTTGTTGACTATTACACGCCCCCGATTAGCCACCTTTATGCAATCTGCTCAATTCTGCACTTTTGGCACAGAGGGTAACTAGTAACCAATTCTGAAATCTGCAATTTCATTTGAGCAAAGGAAGTACCATACAAGTAGAAAGCAGTTTCCTTTGGCCCTTGCCAGTAACTATAGACTTTACCATGACCATAAGTTAAACGATCCAACTCGCTGTAGACGTAGTTAGAGTCGCTGTTTGCATATACTTCGGGATCTAGGTCTGTACCATTTAAGTAAATTGCTAAACCTTCTAAAGTACCGAACTCACGCTCCGAGTTAGTGGTTTCAATCTTTAATTTAGAGCCTTTGGGTATTCCTATATTTTCGAGCGAAGACCTGATGACTTCAACCGTTTCTCTACTTGAGTTGTTAACCTGAATTACTACATCACAATGCTCGATTTCCCCAGACTGAGATTGAAGTGTGCCACCGCCAGAAACTTCACCGATTGAGTTTTTCGACAAAATTTCATCAAGAGGATCTTCGTATATTTCAGCTCTGTGCATTGGTTGTATTCGAGCATTTATCGTGGCCACGATATATTCGGGCTCAGGTTCTGGCCTGCTGCCCTTTTTCTTGAACAATCCGAACATCAATCTCCTTTTATGGCCAAATGGCTTACAGTAAGTTAGAACACACCAAAAGAGCTACAGGCGCTTTTGTGAGGTGATCGCTACGCCTCTCACACTCCGTAACCTAGAAAGCGTGGATTCTGATGGACTACAACTGATCAGAAAGGCATAAAGGCATTTGGACTGGCATTCAGAAGATCACGAATTTGTTTGAGCCCTTCAATCAATTTTCTCTCTTGACTGATTGAGGTAAGTGAAAGCCTGATATGTTGAGTGCTTGAGCCATCCACACTGAAATAGCTGCCACTGGTGACAATTAATCCGCGATTCTTGGCTTCCATGGTAAACCTATCTTGCTGCCAATGCTCGGGTAAAGATAACCACATATGGTAGCCAGTAGATTGCACGCCATTCAATGAAAAAATCTCACGAGCGATTTTTTGTCGGCTCGACGCCATGTCTCTTTGGTTCGAGGCGAGAGTGAAAGCTTCACCCGACTCGATAAGCAGTGTCGCGGCAATGTAGTTGATAGGCGATGACAACCAGATATTGGCTCGTATGTGGGCATTGAGCCGTGCGATCTGACTAGCCGGTGCTTTAATAAACCCGCACCGCATTGCAGGGCTAATCGCTTTAGACAAAGCGGTGACATGAAATGTGTAATCTGGTGCAAAGTTGGCAATAGGGGGGATGGGGTGTTCATCTAAGAAGCAATAGATGTCATCTTCTACCAACCAAACTTGATGCTCATTGATGATCTGAGCGATTTCTTTTTTTCTCACTTCAGGCATCGACACACCTGTGGGGTTCTGATGGCATGGAATGACAATCACGAGAGAGGGTGAATATTGTTGAATCGCACTATCCAGTGATGATGGAGATAGGCCATGTTCGTCTAAGTCAACGCCGACAACGTTGCGGTTAGATAAATTGGCAATGGCCAATATTCCTGGATAAGTGAGGGATTCAACCAAAATGGTGTCACCAGGCTCAGTTAGCGTTTCTACTAATAAAGAGAGAGCATGTTGAGCCCCATTGGTCAATACAGTGTTATCGATACTACCGCCTTCCAGACCATACTGTTGAGCCCACTTGACGGCCGCTTGTCGGTGTTTTTCATGTCCCGAATCCTCACAATATCCAATCAAAGTTTCAGTGAGATGATCAGACGCTTGTCGATAGGCGCTCTTAATCGCAGGAATGTTCTTGTGTAAGCACGGCTGTAGCAGAGAGAAATTGTAATTGGTGTCTTCATGGACCACTTGAATAGCTTCATTCAGATCAGAGTGAGCAGCAACAAACGTACCTTTACCAACAAACGATTCAAGCCGACCTTTGTCACTAAGCAACTTATAGGCTTTAGCGACCGTCGCTGGAGTCGTTTTAAGCTCATCAGCTAACTGTCGATGGGTCGGTAGCTTAGTGTTGGCCGTGTATTCGCCACTATTAATCTTTTCTTCAATAGCGTCAGCAATACGTACGAATTTGTTGTTATTCAATCGACTTCTCCTTAATTATCCTCTTCGATTATAAAGCATAACTATGTCTATTCGCTATGGAATTGAGCAGTTAATGATGTCATTTTTAAATTGACATATGTCAATCCAACAAATAACATGCATCAAAGTGATAAGAAGATTACATAACACTAAAAACAATGCTCAATGAGGAAGCTCAGATTCACTCATTACCCCGTGTAACGAAGAGGCCTATGCCCTATGAATCTGACCATAAAATACCATCAATGAACCTTAGATGAAGACTTTTCATAATTGAATATGAAAGGTTGGTAGATAAGTACGGTTAAACACCTCGTGCCCACGGGATGATTGCAGAAATCGCCATTAGTCAATGATACAAAATTGACATATTTCAATCTAAGGGCATTGAAATATTATCTGATCAAAGTGAGAACCGTGGAGACCTTAAACGCCATTTGGTCTATTAACGCGTGGGCTACAGCAGAGAGAGGGGGTATCCACATCAAAATAGCACTGATCGTTGGTGAGTGAATTTGTAATAAGTTCGCTTGTTCAAATATTGCCGTACGGAAATTGAAAGCAAATAGCAAAGGACTAAGGAGAACGCTATGAAAAACAATGTTGCCTTTATTGGATTAGGTGTCATGGGCTACCCAATGGCAGGACACCTTTCTAGTCATGGCTACCCAACCAAAGTTTACAATCGCACAACGAAAAAGGCTCATGACTGGGCGAAAGACTATCACGGTGAGGTTTGTTCATCGCCTGGGGCCGCGGCTCAAGATTGTGATTTGGTATTTGTTTGTGTAGGAAATGATGATGACGTTCGCAGCGTGGTTTACGGTGAGACGGGTCTTATCGACAATATGAAACCTGGAAGTATCTTGGTCGACCATACCACCACATCCGCCGAATTGGCGATTGAACTCGGTGTGGCCTGCAAACAAAAAGGGATCGCATTCATTGATGCCCCTGTGTCTGGTGGGCAAGCGGGGGCTGAAAATGGTGCTCTGACTATCATGTGTGGTGGTCAAAATGAAATGTATGAGCAGGCAGCGCCTGTGATGAGCGTTTATGGAAAACAATCCAAGTTGATGGGAGGAAACGGCCAAGGTCAACGTTCAAAAATGGTCAATCAGATCTGTATTGCTGGCGTTTTGAAAGGCTTGAGTGAAGGGCTGACGTTGGCAAAACATGCTGGCTTAGATATCGATGACCTTGTGGATGTCTTGAAGCATGGGGCGGCAGGTTCTTGGCAGATGGAGAATCGTTCCTCAACGATGTCTAGAGATGAATTTGATTTTGGGTTCGCGATTGATTGGATGCGCAAAGATTTAGGCATTTGTATCGACGAAAGCCAAAGGTTAGGGATAGATTTGCCACTCACGATCAAAGTAGATAGTGAATATCGTGAGCTACAGAACCACGGATACGGTCGTATGGACACCTCTGTACTCATCAAAACCTATCAAGAGTCATCATAAAAGGAGCAACACAGCGTGGAATTTCTAGGAAGCGATATTACATTTTGGATTCTGGTTGCACTGATGGTGTCTGCATTTGCTGCAGGGTTTATTGATTCGGTTGCCGGTGGAGGCGGTCTGATTTTGGTTCCTTCTTTCATTCTTGCCGGCCTACCGCCACACATTGCGCTGGGACAAGAGAAGATTGTCAGCACCATTGGTACCATTGCGGCGATCCGTAATTTCGTCAGAAATAAATGCGTGATCTGGACAGCGGTAGCAACGGGTATACCTGCGGGTTTAGTGGGGGCCTATGCGGGTGCGGAAGCAATACTTTATTTCGATCCTGATACGATCGGCAAGATCATACTCGCCATGCTTCCGTTTGGTATTGTGTTATCTTTCATTCCCAAAAAGAGCAAAGAACACGATACGAGTGCGCCCATCAATCGATACGTCATCTTGTTTGGTGTCCCTGCTGCCGTATTTGTGATTGGATTTTACGATGGTTTCTTCGGGCCGGGAACTGGAAGCTTTCTGATCCTTGCACTGCATTACTTGCTCAAGTTCGATTTGGTTTCCGCTTCAGCGACGTCAAAGTTATTTAATTTTGCTTCGAATATAGGCGCACTGATCGCCTTCATGTTAGCGGGGAGTGTTATGTACGCATTGGCCGTCCCATTAGTGGTCATGAACTTGTTTGGTAACCACGTTGGTAGCGCTTCGGCAATGAAGTATGGTCCAAAACTCATTCAACGAACGATATCCATCTCTCTGAGCCTGTTGATGATCTCATTAGGCTATAAGTTCATTTTCTAACGGGTATCCCTGTTTACGCTTTGGCCCTTTATGTCAATCGACGTAAGGGGCTTTTTAAATGCATAAGAAGCATCAATATGAGGCAAGGTCGGTCTCAAATTTTGACTATTTGAGAAATAGAAACTAGAAATTCATAGAAATTCAGGACACACACCAAGAAGACTTCAAGGGATGGCCATCTCTGGTTCTGAATGGAACAGAGCCGATCTAGGCCAACCAGCAATTCTAATCACCTCAAGGAAACGAAACCGATAGATTGTATTCAGACTAATTCACATAAAGCGACTTGCGCCGAGTATGAGCCTATCGCAAGACGCCAGCAATCAAGGAGCCAGATGGCTCGTTGACTTCAAGATTTTAGCGATGCTCCATGAGTGCGGATAACATCCTGATACCAGAAAAAGCTTTTCTTGCGCTTACGCTCTAATGTGCCACTGCCATCATCATGACGATCAACATAAATGTAGCCGTAGCGCTTACTCATTTCCGCAGTGGAATTGGCAACCAGATCGATAGGGCCCCAACTGGTGAAACCCATCAGCTCCACTCCATCCAATATGGCTTCTCTGGCCTGAACCAAGTGGTCATTGAGATAGGCAATGCGATAATCATCTTCTATCTCACCATCAGCGTTGATTTCATCGCGCGCCCCAAGTCCATTTTCAACTATGAATAGCGGCTTCTGATAGCGGTCATAAAGAAAGTTAAGCAAGATGCGTAGCCCTTTCGGATCAATCAACCAACCCCACTGACTTTTCTCTAAATACGGATTGGGCACGCTGTCGACAATGTTACCGACCTCTTTCTGCTTGGGATCCGCACTGGCACAGCCACTCGCATAATAACTGAATGAAATGAAGTCAACGCTGGCGCTCGCCAATTCCTCTATATCACCCGGCTGCATGTCAATATCAATCCCTTTTTCACGGAAATAACGAAGCATGTAACCTGGGTAACGACCGCGAGTCTGGACATCACCAAAAAACAGCCATTTGTTATTTTCCTGCATCGCCGCGATGACATCATCGGGATTACAGGTATACGGATAATTAAGCGCACCAAGCAACATGTTACCTATCTTGGCATCTGGAATAATCTCATGACATAGTTTCACCGCTTTTGCATTAGCGACAAGCTGATGATGGATTGCCTGATAAATGGCCTGCTCACTAGCCTCTTCAGCCAAGCCCACACCGGTAAACGGCGCGTGAAGAGACATGTTGATTTCATTGAACGTCAGCCACAGTTTGACCTTGTTCTGATAGCGTTCAAACACGGTACGAGCATAGCGCTCAAAGAAGCTAATCAGTTCACGGCTTGCCCAACCGCCATAGTTTTCTACCAACGCGTAAGGCATCTCATAATGAGACAAGGTGACAAAAGGCGTAATATCATGTTTCGCTAATTCGTCGAAGATACGATCATAATACGCCAAGCCTTCTTCATTGGGTTCAGATTCATCGCCATTCGGGAATATACGCGTCCAAGCAATGGACAACCTCAGACAGTTGAACCCCATTTCATTGAATAGAGCAATATCTTCTGGATAACGCTGGTAAAAATCTATCGCCAGATCTTTAATACCTTCGGTGCGTTGTTGGCGCGTCTGGTGCGGACTGAGAATCCCATTGGGCAACATGTCGGACGTCGACAGCCCTTTACCATCAAGATCAAAACTGCCTTCCACCTGATTGGCCGCAATCGCGCCACCCCACAGAAAATGCTTAGGAAAAGTTGTCATCATATTCTCTCTCACTTCGAGTCTGAACTGAGTGTAACTCACATTTTAGGAACAAAATGAGGCTGAGGTGTGAGATAGTTATTTCCTAGTTTTTTCCGTTCACGCACACTACAACCCTTCCCTCCGATAGCAGTGAACAATGGATAAGAACAGCGAAACTTGGCACCAATACTACCAAAAGGTACTGACCAAAAAGCACTCATCAAAAACTGAGAACGCACACCAAATCAACCGTTCTGGCTGTAAAGTTGCGATTGACTGTGGCTGTGGTACGGGCAGCGACATCGCCTACCTAGCGCAGCAAGGCTATCAGGTGTATGGTTTTGATAATAATGAAGACGCTATTGGCCTCTGCCGCGATCGATTCGCAGACCAGCCTTCGATTAATATCTCACTCTCCACATTTGAAACGTTCCGTTACCCACAAGCTGGAGTGGTTCTGGCACACAACAGCCTGTTCTTTGCTGAACCGGAGGCGTTTCCTGACACGTGGCAATCCATCAGTAACAGCCTAAAAATTGGCGGCGTATTTAGCGGTGATTTCATGGGTGAAAAAGACTCTTGGGCTCATGGATTCCGTATAGCAACTACACCACTGACGAAACCACAGGTGGAAGCTTTGTTCAAAGATTTCGATATTATCCAGTTCCAAGAGCGCGATGAATCAGGAAAGACAGCACTGGGACGAATCAAGCATTGGCATACCTTTTCTGTTTTAGCGGTCAAGAAACCCGCCTCTAACTAATTAGAACAATATCCTTATGTTCAACCAATGCAATTTGTAGCATTTCCGCGATCTCTTAGACAAAATTTTTCAGCGATTCGCTCTATGATGAAATGAGTCAGTTCAATAAGAGGACATGGTAATGAAATATCGACATATTCTGGTCGCGCTGGAGCTGTCGGAAGAGAGCAATGTGTTGCTTGAAAGAGCGGTATTTATGGCTAAGCAGCATGACGCGGAGATATCGCTCATCCACATTGATGGCACCCATGGAGAAATCTATCCGGAGCTGGTCGACATTCAGGCTGACACCAGCGTCAGACCACTCAACGAACACTCGATGGAATGGTTGCGCGCATTCCAAGCCAAGCTAGATTTTCCTGTGAAGCATTTTTTAGTCGGGACTGGCGATCTGGGCGATAAGCTCAATGACACCATTGAGGAAAACCGTGTCGACTTGCTGATATGTGGCCACCATCAGGACTTCTGGAGTAAGATCATTTCTTATTCGAGACACCTGATCAACAAATCTCCTGTCGACATTCTGGTTGTGCCAATTCCAAACTAATACAGCGAGTAAAAAATCAAAAAAGCCATCCTTGCGGATGGCTTCGTCATTTTATGTTACAGCTAAACTAACGCTTGTTGATTTAGTGAACGACATTGCCTTTTGCATCTTGTCGATTAGGATAGAGGCAATTGGCGTATCATTCTTTGCACATCACTGCCATATTTTATGCGCTGGCGGGTTTCTTCCAGAGAATATAGCTGAGTCTTTCTCGCTTCAGGGTTTGAACTTCTGCCCTCTGTCACCATACTCTCGTTCGATGATTTCTCGCTGTCTAGTCTTCCGGGGATAGTTTTGACCGTCGACCAGCCAATACTGCCAATAGAGCGAGCTGTCATAATGCCTTGATAAATGGTGTAACCACGAGCGCCTACTTTGACTTGACCGAGCAGAATCTTAGTAAAACCACCGTGAATCGGGGGGGGCGTATAAGTCATGGTTTTGCCGCCTTGTACCATTTTGGTGACAATAACTTGACCTTCTGAACTGCCAATTCTCATCGCAGGATTGGTTTTACGCGCCCAGTCAAGGTTGTACTCAGCTGACGGGCTAATCTTGTTCCACAGCCGAGAGCCTAGCCCTGGCTGAGTGACATCTTCCAAAGCACCGCCAGCTCTTACCCAACGTAAGTTTTGTACTGACTTGAAAGCTGAGTAGCCACCACTGACCACGCCAATAATGTCAAATGGAATAGTAGCGATATCAAGTTTACGAGAGATGTCGCCATCATCAATGATGCCTGATGCAATCTGGAGCGCACCACTGGTCATTCCCGCAATACCGCCAATGATGCCAGCAGCAAGAACCAAACTTGAGCCTCCGGTCGGAGCAGCCAGTGCAATCCCCACAATACCCGCTATAACGCCGAACGCACCAAACAAAATCTTACTGATATTCAAATGACCACTTGGGTCCGTAAAGTTGAGTGGATCGTTATGACAGTAGACATAAGCATTGTGAACGCCCTCACTAAATGGCGCTAAACTGTCCGGGGCGTTAAAACGCATTAACTTAGGTTGGTAGACTCGATAGCCTTGGCCTAAGTGGTAACCTTCGAGTACCGGGTCCAGCCATTCGCCGTTAAAGCCTAAGTGCGATGGCGAGACCGTCATAGATTGCGCCATTGCAAGACGCACAGAGGTTGGCAGTAGTGAAATGCCACCAGCCACCGCACTGGTTTGGCCAATTTTAATCAGAAACTCACGACGATTAAGCGGAGTAATGAATACTGAATCTTTATTGCTCATTGTTATTTACCACCTGTTCGCGTTGACCATATGGAGAGTAGCGGTACATTGCATCCGTTTGACCCGCGGTGTTAGAAGCAATGACAGAACCGTTTTGATCGGTGGCTATCATAGAGACAACAGAGTCTTGTTCTGACCATTTCGGCACACCATCATCGTAGATGTAGTGGGTTACGCGGCCATTGTCTTCAATAGACGCGATGTCACTCCACAAATACTCAAACTGGCGACTCTCGGTATCAGAGTACTGCCCAATTAGACGATCATTGCTGTCGTAGGTGTACATCCATTCCGTGTTATCAGACAGCACGCTGGTAAGTTTGTCGAAGTGGTCGTAACTTAGCGCTCGCCCTTCTGCATCCTCAATCATGTTGCCATTCTGGTCATACTTGAGTACGGTTTGGCTCGGAAGCTGAGGGTGCGTGTGGGTGATGCGTGTTAACTGTGTTGGATCATCTGCTTCGTAGTAGTAATCTGCGAGGTCTTGAGAATCGTTGGTGACACAACGCTGAGTCAGCATATTACCGAGGTCATCGTAATCCCATTCAAGGAATAAGATTGGTTCACCCCAATCGCTGAGTGGGCCAGTACCTAAAAACTCAACGCGCTTAAGTTGTGAGAGTGAATCATAGGTGTACGTCTCTGTTACATTGCCCAAGGTCGCACACTCTTTTTCTCGGCAACGAAGTAAACCAAGTTCGTTGTAGTCTTGAGACTGCTCAAAGATGTAAACGTCGTTGAGTGCGACAGCACGGTTCACTTCTCGACTGTATTCGTCCCATTCAATCTCGGTAATTTGAGTGTGACTACCCGATGTCAATTGCTCTAAAGTGATACGATCAAATTGATCATATTCGTATTCAACAGTAGCGTTATCTGTACTTAATTTGACTAATCGGCCAAGCTCATCATAACCAAACTGACGTCTGTCTCGCGTGCTTTGAATCGAGGTAAGCACACCACCTTTTGAGTAAATGTACTGGCGGATGTTGCCGTCATGCTGCTCAAACTCTGGTAAACCCGTCACAGAATATGTAATCGAGCTTCGACTCCCGTTGCTATCTTCACTGCCTGTTGGTAGGCCGGAGACGGGATCATATTGGTATGTTGTTGACTGGTCTCCAGACTGTTTCTCGTTGAGAACACCTAACTGTGCATCGCGACTAAAACGTCTTGTTGGAGCGGATAAGCTGGTTTCTGTCTGCGGAATATTACTGCTATCGGTATAGGTCCAAGCTAAAGAGGCTTGGCTACTGGCACCCCGACGAAGTTCAAGAGGTCGCCCCAAACCATCAAGATCACGCTGCCCAACTATCTGTGAACCTATTTTTAACTGAGTGACTTGCGTTTGATCGGTATGTACCGCGTAGGTAATTTGCTGAGTCACATGGTTAGCTTGAGTAATATGAACAGCACGATCAAACTTGTCGTATTGATAGCTTTTCGATTGACTAGCAGGATCAGTTTCTTTCTTAAGTCGGCCCCAAGCATCGTATTCATAATGCCAAACGCGATCACCTTGTTGCTTTCTATCTTCTAACCCCCAGTTGTTCAGATCACTGACTGTTAGCGCTAACCCCTCAATACCTTGTGTTTTTTGGCGGCTAGCTAGATTGTTAAACGCGATATGACGATTACCATTCGGAAGCGTGGTTGCTTTAATCTGCCCCCAATCATCGTATTCATATGTTTCTGTCTGAGTGACAGAAATCGTACGCGCCTTTTTATCGGGCAGATCGTCAAAAGTGCTCTTGCTGGCTAAGCGTCCGAATTCGTCATACTCTTTTTTCCAAGTGGTTGTAGTGCCGAGCTTCGCTTCTAACTCTCTGCCTTGCCCATCCCAACTCTGTTCGCACAAATTGCCCTTGCAGTCTGTGAGCACCATGGTTTGCCTAGCTTGGGTGGTATCCACTAGATATTGGTATGAACGTGCAGCACTACCATCAATGCGTTCGCTTTTTGTCCGACGTAACGAGTCATATTCAAAACTACAACGAACACCATCCGCGTCTACATGATGAGCAATTTCGCCGATATCGAGATAGTGGCTAACAACCACATTAATTTTTGTATTGTCGTGACATACCAGTTCCTCATGTTCTTCAACCGTGTCACCCTCCAAAACATAGTGATAGCTTGAAGTCTTGGCATAGGTACCATCTGCATGAATGAAATCGTTTTGGATGGAAGCTAGTCGACCCAAAGAAAATGTCTCACTGTTATTCTCGTGGTAGCGGTAATGGCTTTGGTAGCGATCATGAGCATTTTCCAAGCGCAGCACGACATCCTTTTGATTGTTGAGACCTGCAACCTCTCCGTACTCATAAGAAATCTTACGTTGTTCAGAACCATTGCTCAGAGTACGAGATTTGACAAAGTTCACCATGCCAGAAGGAGAGGCTGGACAGCCTGGCTCACCTTGTGATGAATAGTACTCATAATACTCAGCAATGTTGTTTTCATCGATAAAAGACAGCATGTTACCGTACTGATCGTATTGCCAATGGCGAGTTTGTAGATGACTATCTTCACCCGATGACCAAGTTTGCTCTTCTTGATTGATTAGCGCGTATTGAGCAGGCTGATTGGCAAAATCCTCGTTGTCACGAGCTGGATAGCCAAGCTTCTTGAGGTGGACAATTTTGTCGTTTATCAGGCGAGCTTCTTCAACCAACAAGTGGAATTGGTTATACGTTTGAATGGTCTTGATCGTACCGCTTTCCACTTTTTGTACTCGGTATGAGTATTCGATTCCACGTTCAAGTAAGTTATCAACCCCTTCACCTAAACTACCGCCAGGCACGTTGTAGCCCATAAAGTTTCGGCTATCGGAATTCACGCTGCCATAGTGAGTCTCAATAATGGGGGAGTTTCTCGTTAAAACACGATGAGAAGTGACCGCTGGGAGGTAAGTGTTGGTGTTTACTCTTATTCCATTGGCGTCATAAGCCAGTTGCTCAAGCATTCCACAAGGGTGGGTAACACTCTGAATTAGGTTATAGGACCCTAACGTTTTGTAACCAAAGTCATAACTACCCGCATCTTCAGATAATTGGCATTGAACGAGATTGTTATTGTTTAGGACAAGTCTGAAATATGCTTCGTGAGCACTGCCGATATTCGTAAAAACATTCACTCTGCTCGGATCAACGTGAACGATAAGCAAAAGTGGTTGGCTTTCTGATGTGCGATCATCCCAGACTTTATTCAGACGTTTTTCTTGACCGATGTTTAACCAGGAAAAATGCAGAGCATGGCCATCACTTTGGATGACTTTAATCAGATTACCGTGATCATCTAAGATGTCTTTGCGACCATTTCGATAGGTAATCTCATAGCCACTAGCGTCACCTTTCACTGAGAAGTCGAGCAATTTCTTATAGCGAAGATCAAGTTTGTAGTTCGCGCCCAATTCAGCTCGGTAAGACTGTCCATTCGCAAGATGCAGTTGTTTATTTTTAAGATCGTATCTTGGAATGTTTAACTGCCAACCTATACCGAAACCTAGGTTATCCCGCGAGTAGGGTGAAAACTGCAGAGCGATATCAAGGTTAGGGCCTTTTAGCCAATTGCCGACTAAGGATCCTAAAAGAATTTGATAGGAGTAGCTTCTTGTTCTTTGGTCTACGCCCCCTGAACAATAACTATCAAAATTAAATGCATTTGAAGTCCAATTAGACATAGTGCCTCCTTTAAGGCGAAAGTTAGCCCAACGTATGTGGGCTAACGGTTTTCTCAGGCGAGATATTATTGGTTAACTAGGTTCCATTGGGTGTAGTCCCATTCCTGACCGCCACCGCTAAACTGGCTCTCAGGGTAAGTCAGTTTTAGACGTGCTTTGTTTCCGTACTGGTCATAAGCGGTGAAACGATACTCTTTCTGAGAATCGTTGATTGATGTGTTGCCTGAAAAAAGAAGCTGACTCAATGTCACCGAGCGTAGTTTTTGGTTAACACGCCATGTAGCTGTACGGCCCTCACCCGCAGCACTATTCCAAACGTATTCATCTGAAACCGTGCGCTCTCGACCGGGTTCAAAGATATAGCCTTTCACCGAGCGGAATCCGTTTGGACAATCGCTGTAGCAGCCAAGCCATTCGTCTCTCAGGAATACTTTGTCGCTGTTCGATTCTTCCCAATTATCCATGGCAACTTTGGTCATAGTGATAGAGGTGTCCGTCGGTGTGATGTAGAAATTACGGACTTCAGCTTTGTCGAAATAGAAACCGTCACCTTCATCTTTCCAAACGGTTTCGCCTGTGCCAATGTCAGCAAACTCAGAAGCGCTGTATTCTTTAGGTTGCACACCTTGGTACAGAGCACTTTCATCATATGGGTAAGCGCAGCTATCGTAGACGCTGCCGTTATCAAACTTGATTTGCGCACAAACTTGGCGATATTGAGCCGTTTCGTTGCCATATACCCAAACCGTTAGCTTGTTTGATGCTGTTGAGAGAATGCGTGAGTTAGGAAGACTTTTAATACTCTGATAAGCGCCACTGATTTGGTGGGCGTAGTCATTCTCGTTGTAGGTATAACCCCAACAATCTCGCCCATAGCTACAGTCTTTGTCCTGGCCTAATTGGACGTCATTGCTTTTCAGATAAAACGAAATTGCATTCTTTACTTCATCATTGCTTACCGTCACAGGTGAACCGTAACGATCAGAAAAGGCCACCGTGACATTGAGCTTAGATTGCATTTTACCATTGGCGTAGAAAGGCATCGGAGCGCCAAGGCTTTCATTATGATCCGCACTTAGCATGATCGATGAAACCTCATAACTACCATTAATGGCGGCAAACGTTGATGCAGAAAGTAAAGTTAACGGTAGTATGACGAATATATTCTTTTTTAACTTGCTCATTATTAATCCCTTATGATTTATAAGTGTAATCATTGCTAATTTCTATCTATTAATTTAATTATTATTTTTGCTTTAGATTTTATCTCTAAATTAATTAGAGACTATTAACCTCCTTACCATTAAATCTTCAGCTCAGATTAACGGAGGTTTTATCGGGTTTGCAAAAAGGGGATTAGAATGGCATTTAAACCATGATTGAATTTTTATTCCATTTAAAATCAGCAACTTGAAAATGATACTTTTAGCAAACTTAAGAATAACCGAACACTTAATAGCCGTTTTTTAGATTTGTTATGATAACTTCAATTCTATTTATAAAAATAGATATAGATATTTGTTGTCAGCCGAAATTTAATGACTTTTTGATGATAGAAGTGACAGTTAAATTAACTGATATGTTATGATGATATACCTATATTTAGGTGTTATTTTTATTTTTAACGAGAATTTAAATCGAAAAAATCATATTTTGACGAAAGTGACGAGAACATTAATTTTGTTAATTCAGGTAGATAATGACATTGTTGAGGTACTCGGTAGATTGATTATCCCGGTAGCATTGGCTGAATGATGTGTAGTTTGAGTCGAAACCAACCCCATCATGTGTTTCGTAATGCCGCTGTTAAACGATTCAGAGTAGAGTCAACATGCGATAACACAAGTTTCCACCACCTCGCTATCGAGTGGTTAATTTCAGCACTAGGAGACAACACGTCCATGAGTTGCAACTTGTTTTTTTGTGTCTTATCTTTTTCTACTCAGTTGTGCGTTCAATTCAAGGAGCCGAGATGACATATTCACAGAGACTAAAAGCAGGTGACATTTTCCCTACAATAGAGGCAACAACGTTAGATGGGACCAAAGTCAGGCTAGGACACCCTCAAGGAAACGCATCGTGGCAAGCCATATTTGTCTATCGTGGTAAACATTGCCCACTTTGTACCAAATATCTCAATGAAATAGAGACCTATAGACAGGCCTTTAGTGATGCAAACGTCGATGTTCTAGCTGTCTCCGCTGATTCAAAACAACAATTAGAGCAACACTTGGATAAGCTCGATGTCAGTTTCCCAATCGCCTATGGTTTAAGTGATCAACAAATGAAGACGCTAGGGCTTTATATTTCCCTACCACGCTCTGAAGCCGAAACCGACCATAACTTTGCCGAGCCCGGGCTATTTGTCGTGAATGAACACGGCCATTTACACGTGGTTGACCTATCCAATAACCCATTTGTACGACCAGAGTTAGGGGCACTGACACGCGGTTTAGCTTGGATTCGCAATCCCGATAACCACTACCCTATCCGTGGTACGCTAGATTACTAGGCCAGCGTCTTCAAATGGTTGGTTTTATGCCGCCTCGCTAACCAAGAGGTGGGTTGACCGCAGGTGTAAGTCGTCATAACCATTGACTTTGCTTTCAGTAAAACAGCCTATATCTGATTAAACTTAGTTTCAAAACAAACGGTTGCGGTACTAAAAATGGAGCTAACCTAATAAGACGCGTTATGTTTCATAAAACTCAGCGGTGTTTGGCCCATTTGCTTCTTGAAGAATGCGATAAATGCACTGTCTGAGGAAAACTCTAGCCAATGCGCAACGTCGCTCACTTGCCTTTCTCGGCACAATAGCTCTATCGCCTTAAGCGTTCTCCATTGCTGCCTCCATTCCTGATAAGACATGCCCGTTTCGGCTTTAAAAATTCGAGTGACCGTTTTAGTGCTAGCTCCAGCTGAATTGGCTAACGTCACCAAATCTGGAGCCAAAAATGCCTCATCTGATACCCGAAGACGAAAGCTATTCAACCTTCGGTCGGTTGGCAATGGCAACTCGTAAGAGTAGGTCTTGCTATGATCAAACTCTTCCCAGAACAGAGCAGTGTAGTTGTTCATTTCTATTTCGGGTTTGTCTACTGGCCAGAAAGCCATTTTGTTGATCAGCGCTTTCAGCAACTCGCTGACTTCAATAATGGTGATGCTGTCTGGGCAACGAAAAGCATTACAATCAAAATACAGCGAACGGTACGCCACTACATTGGTCATAAAAGCACGATGCACAGTATCTGGCGGAATCCAAACCGCTTTAGTCGGTGGAAGGATACACACAGAGTTCGACAGCGCGAAGTTCATGCACCCTCTTGGCGCGTACAACAATTGACCTTTTTGGTGCTTGTGCATACCAGAATCGTGTCTGCCAAGATCAGCCGCAATTCCTACCACTTTCGAATCAATTTTATCGGGATCAAACATAGTATGTTCTTCGATCAGCACGCCCGCCTGTCCTAATTTTGATGTTTTTGGTGTTATTGTCGTTAATGGAAAATTTTAGCGCTCTTTATACTTGATGCCAATTCAATTTTATTGAGGATTAACTATGCAGCCTAAACCTTCACTCTGGCTGATGTTCACTATGTTGATGTTTCCGCAGGTTGTCGAAACCATCTATAGTCCGGCATTACACTCTATCGCTCACTCTTTTTCCGTCACCAACGCTCAAGCTTCACAGACCTTATCTGTCTATTTTATCGCTTTTGCATTAGGCGTCGTGTTTTGGGGGGTTGCTGCTGATCAATGGGGTAGACGGCCTGCCATGATAGGAGGAATAACGGTTTACGGCCTATCAACATTGATTGCTTTGCTCAGCACACAATTTGAGTGGTTGATCACTGCTCGTGCTGCCAGCGCATTTGGAATTGCAGTTGGCTCAGTGGTGAGTCAAACCATGTTAAGAGATGTCTTTGATGGAGAAGCTCTGGGGAAAGTGTTCAGTTTAATGAGTATGGGGATCGCTATCAGCCCCGTTATTGGTATGTCTATAGGTGGTCAGCTGGTACAAGCAGGAGGACATAATTATGTTTTTTCAACCTTACTGGCCATGGCTGTCATTCTGGTCGTTTACAACTTGTGGAAGCTCCCAGAAACTCAGCGCGAAAAAAAACCGCTTAACCTTTGCCAGTTGGGTACATCGATGCTTAAGGACGGTCATATCTGGTACTCAACGATCATGATTGCCGTCTTCAATATCGCCTTGTTTTCCTACTATCAACTGGGGGCTTTCATCTTTACTAAGCTTGGCTTCAACTCTGCCCAGTTTGGTTATAGTGGTATTGTTCTAGGGGTCGGTACCTTAATTGGTAGCTATTTAAACAAGTATTTGTTGAGCAAACATACTCCATCGTCAACACTGGTTGGGCTAGCAGTTACACTTCTTGGCCTTGGAAGCCTAGGGGTTTATCTCACCCAGAACAGTATTTACTTTGTCATCATGATGATGCTGGTGGTGATGGCATTTGGCATTGCTATTCCAAATGTCATCAGTGCAGCGCTTAAAGATTACAAGCATTCCACAGGCTCTAGCGGAGCCATATTAGGCCTGATCTATTATATGCAGATCGGCATAGGTCTGGTTGTCGCGGGACAGGTTCAGCAGCTGGGTACAGTTTTGTTAGGCTGCTCTATGATAGCTTTAGTATCCTACACCGTAAAATCGTACAACCAGTACCATTGGACCAGCCATTAGGTAAAAAAAGCAGCCGCAAAATATTGGCTGCTTTTATCTATATTCAGTAGGCGGTTAGATTACTCTTGCTCAAGCGCTTCCTCATCCATTGCCGAGGCACATCGAATTTCATACTGGTTAAAAGAAAACGTACTGGTGCCATGCACTCGTTTAGTAATGACTTTTTCGTCCCCGTATTGAACCGTCACGTGTGTATAAACCTTGTTTTTCACTTCAACAACACTTTCTGCCAAAGCTTGTTCAAGCTCTAGCTCGTGCCTGTCTCGTGCCATTTTCACTTTCTCTAGACGTGCGTTGGATTCCACTTTAAGTTGCTCGATACTGGCCCCCTCCTCTTCACTCCGCTCAGATTTAGGGGTTTTCTTATACTCCAGTTCCTTACGAACAACGTCCATCGTCGCCTCTTGAGCGAGCTTATATTGCTCTTTGTATTTCTGCTGACGATCTTTGAAGTTTTGATAGCGGGCAAATGGATTGATATAAGTTGCTGTATCCCCCTCAACACCAAGGTTTACACAGGTCACTTTGCCACCAACTTTAGCGCTACCACCGCTTAAAGTACCTTGCTTTTCAGCAGCGTCAGATACGGTTAGATCTTTACCACAACGAATCTCATTATTCATACAATGTACAGCCAAGTTGATATTCTCTGCGGCTTGAAGTTCTGAAAACTGAGCATAATTCGCGGTTATTGACCCTCCCGCTTTTACGTGGCAGCTTTTTTCTTCGTCTTCTGACACATTGTGACCGATGATACCTTTAGCTACGTCAATATCCCCTTGAGCCTGAACATCTGCAGATTCAATAAAGCCACCAACCGTCAAATTCCCAGTAGCACGAACCATCATGTCGGACTCGATATTACCAGTAACTATCACGTTGCCTTTAAATTTGACATGCCCTGTCGCGACCCCAATAGTTGGTAGGCATAGAGCATCTTCAACTTCTACAGTACGTTCTTTAATCATTGGCATCCCTGAAACCGCAGCAATAAGCAAGTTCGGATCATCGGGTGATATTTCTGAGCCTTTAGACGCTTTAAGCATGGCATCATTGCCGGGCTTTGGTGGGATAGGCTTACCCTGAACCGTCATTCCTGGTGATCCTTTCGTCGCAGGAATACGCTTCATGAGGCGTGAATTTGCTTCGACAGTGACCGTCTCGCCAAGATCGAGCATATCCACTTTACCATCTTCATCTTGAGACGGAGCAAGCACTTGTTTGGTGATATCTTTAACTAAGGGAATGAATTTGGCGTCTTGTCCTTGAATAGGGTTTTTGCCTTTAGCGACAGGCTGGGTAAAGGTATCCCCTGGCTTTAATTGATGGCTCATCATCAACACTTTTTTCAGTGCGAGTTTATTTATGCCCTTGGTTACGTGTGCTTGAGCTAATGCATGTACAATTTGCGGGCCTTTAAGCGGCGAGCCACGATAAGCCCCAGTGACCACCATACTGGCTAGCATATCATGCTCCGATAATACCACTTCAACCACAGCATCTCTAATTTCAGCGATAGCGAAACCCACCAAAGCTTCGCTTTTTCCTTCTTTGGCACAGTTAATGAATCGAGTGATTTCATCGCTCAATACGCAAAAACCGGTCGCACCTAAGCCTGCTATCGCTTCTTCAACACCTTTACTATCAAAACGACCATCGATATTCATATCTGGTCGTAGTTTAGCAATAACCTGTTGATTATCATCAGATAAGCTGACTAACTTGTCCCACATTTACAGCCTACTTAATCCCGTCTCTATAACTTTAGTTTATATAATCCTCGCAAAATACAGTATTAAATTTGTGACAAAGTACGGCGTAGGTCACTTCTCAGGCGCTTTTACACTGTAAATAGACCTAAGCTGAGCTTGGGAAATGGTGTTTCGCATCTAAACTGTACACTGCCTTAACACGCTTTCCTTGTTTCGAATAATTTAACGAATCACAGAGTTCTGAAGCCAATACAATCCCCCGTCCATGCGTTAAAGACTTATCAATATTGTGCTGCAACTTACGGTAGTCGAACCCTACACCATTATGTTCTAGCTCCAAGACAAGCTGTTTTTGTTCTGGTTTGAAATCAATCAGCAGAGTCACCCAAAACTCCTCAGAAAGTTCTTTCAGTTTCTCTTCACGCAATTGATAAAAGGTAAAGAAGCCATCAGGTTCTTCCTTGATTGTCGAGTCTAAGTGCAATAGTCCATGTTCAATCGCATTGGCAAAAAGCTCAGACAGAACGGAACAAACCAGATCTAAATGCGGCCCCGTTATCACCCCTGTCAGAAACTGCCTAACTTCATTCATGATCGTGACCGATTTAAGCACACCAGCTGGAAAGTGCATTTTCGATTGAGCGGGCGTTTTGCTCATATAGTAACTGCTTTGCTGGACAACTTTGTCATTGCTGTTAGAGATGGGAAACTCCATCGCCAAGATTGATAAGTCATCGCCAACATTGCGACTCGCAAACTTCCGCACTGATTCAAATAAGGTTGGAATCAGTGCACGACCAGTCGTTAAGGCTTGTTCAAGACGTTCTTGGCCGTATTGTTCTCCGAGGCTATTTTCCGCTTCAATAACCCCATCGGTATAACAGACTATCTTTTGGTCGGGCTCCATCTTGAAGTGAACCAGATCAGCTTCAAATTCATGTGCCTTTAGCACGCCTAGAGGCATATGTGTAGAGACGAGCTTTCTGTTAATTGAGCCATCTCTGTCGAGCAGATAACCATCTGGTAGGCCACCGCCCCACCAAGAAACTTCGAAACCATTTGCTCGGATTTCAAAGACACTGGCAGCCAGCATCATGCCCATTGGAAGGAAGCGCACCAGCACATCATTGAGTTCACGGACAATCTCTCCTAGAGACAGACCTTTCGACGCCATAGAGAAAAACGCTCGGGTCGCAGGAATAGCTGAAATTGCAGCCGGTAGTCCATGCCCTGTCGCATCAGCGATCATCACGTATACTCCCCCGTGCGGCCGATTTGCCACAACGATTAAATCGCCGTTGAAAACGGTAGATGGGGTAGAAATATAGTTGATGCCATAAATGCTTTTTACTTGAGAACTCATTTCATCCATCAGATTGGAGAAAATTGACTCAGCAATTGCATAATCATAGCGAACTTGTTCGTGAAATTTACTCAACTCATCTCGTTGAATTTTTACCTCATTGTGCATTTTCAAAGTTCGATAATGCGCTTGTACCTTTGCAACAAGGACACTTCTCTCGACAGGTTTAGGTATAAAGTCTTCACCCAAAGTCAGGCATCGCTCAAAAGAATCGTGATCATCTAAAACGGTCAGGAAGATGATTGGGATGTGCAATTTAGGAAATGCCTCACGGATCTCCTTCGCCGTAGTAAACCCGTCTTTAACAGGCATCATTACATCAAGTAAGATCACATCTGGTAAAGAGGACATTTGGGACATGGCGTCAACCACGCCTTCACCATTTTCAAATGCCGTGATTTCCTCCGCCATCTCCCCAAGCATAAAACGACAAAGCTCTCGATTCGTAGCGTGGTCGTCAACTATCATGACATGCATACGACCCTCCTTGACCGCTATTCGATCAGAAACTTCTTATCAAAACGAGAAATGGTCAGTATTTTACGCACCTGTGGCAACGTATTAGTTATACGGATCATTCCATCCTCCTGCTCTAGGTAGTTGTGCATATTGAGCAACATTCCCAACCCAGCACTGTCAATATAATCGACTTTGCGCAAATCTATCGTAAAGCGAAAGTCCTTCTTGTCAGAGTAACAACGACGAAATTCTTGAACTAAATTGAAGCCAAAAGCCCCTTCAATTGAGATGGTCACTTGCTTAGATTGCGAATCAATTTGGGTTTCTATCGACATGATGTCTCCTTTTCAACAACGAAGGCGAGCACGCCTCCACGACCAATGGGTTATGTTTGGGCATCAAAACAGCTCCACTTCTCCTTCTTCAATATTTTCCTGAGAAGCGGCTGGAGCGCCTCGATGCTCGATACTGGATTTCAACTCTGCGACTGCTTGACTAAATGTTTTCTCGTCAATGGTGCCATTTTCATAAGCCGTCAGGTAGTCTGTTATCTGCTCTAAAAACACCACACTGTGTTTGGCATAATCCCCTTGCTGGACAATGATGTCTGTGAATTGCAATGCTCGAATACCGTCCCCGACACGCGCATGTAGCGTGGCGCCAATCGATTTAATTTTTTGAACTTCTTGTTCAACCGCGACGTTAGCTTGTTGGACTCCCTGAAGCATATCATCCACTTTTTCTTTTGACTCAATCGCTTCAGTCATATCAATCGAGGCCATTTCACCAACCGTTTTGTTGGCCTCTTTGACCGTATTTTGTGCAATATTAATTTCTTTCTCGATTTCGCTATTCAGCTCCTCGGCCTTTACTGACAGGTTTCTCACCTCTTGCGCCACGACCGCAAACCCTCTCCCCGCTTCACCAGCCCGAGCGGCTTCAATGGCCGCATTCAGCGCCAAGAGGTTGGTCTGCTCAGACAAGCCACGAACCTGAGCGAGTAATTTAAATACCGTATCCAATTTGTCCGACATATCATGAATGCTATGGACCGCAGAGATACTCCTTTCCGACACGTTAATCAATGTATCGACAAACTGGCGAATAATGCCTTCGGTCTTTGGTAAAACCTGAGTGATATCGTATGCACTGTCTTTATTTCCCATCATGCTTGTCACTAATTGTTCAGCAATCGCATTTTGGCTTTCTGCTAGACTCTGCAATTCAAAAAAACTCTCATTCAACGTTTCGGCAGATTCACTCACCACACCATGTTGATGATCTAGCGGTTCATTGAGCTGTGAAGAAATCTTGTGTAGTATTTCACCGACACCATGCGTCGCAACCTTTTTGTGTTGGGTCAATGTTTGTTTTTCTTTCTCAAGCGATTTAGACACTGAAGCCGTACGTGGAAAAACAAGCCAAGGAACCGCTGCGGCTAACACCATCACGGCGACATGGGCTATAGATGAAGACAAAGTCATGCCTATGGATAACAACACAATCTGCGTTCCTATTGCTAAGCTATAGCGAGTTTTTGCGGTCATAGTTTTCTTATTCATAGTACATCCCTGACGTCATGCCCTTTCTAGGTCTCATTTTTTAAGCAATCACATATCTGTTGAGGTATCTGTTTCAGGCTCAATACCTTTTGAGCCGCGTTCATCTCTACCGCCACTCTTGGCATCCCCCAGACAACGGAAGAGGCCTTATCCTGAGCAATGGTCATTGCACCCACTTGACGCATTTTGAGCATACCGCGAGCACCATCTTGTCCCATACCAGTTAAAATAATGCCAAGCGCGTTTTGTCCAACCGTTTCTGCCACCGTATCAAACATCACATCCACTGACGGTTTGTGACGATTAACCGCGGGCCGATCATCAAGCTGGCAATACAAGTGCGCCCCACGCTTTACCACCACCAGATGCTTGTCGCCCGGAGCAACATACGCACATCCATTGACTAAAGGCGCGGTGTTGGCCGACAGTTCTTGTACCTGAATGTCGCTGTGATCGTTGAGGCGCTGAGCAAAAGACGCACTAAACATCGCCGTGATATGTTGGGTAATAACAATCGGGGGTAAACCAGAAGGAAGGGCTGACAGCACATTTCTTACCGCTTCGGTCCCTCCCGTAGATGCGCCAATAGCAATCAGCTCAACTTTGGTTTTTAAACTAGTATGGGCCACTTTCTGTGCAGGGGTATGTGCAGAGCGGTCCAAGAAAACATTGGCGCCTGCCGCCATCTTGATTTTGTCGGTAATTTGATCTTTGTAATTGACCATTTCACCCGTGTTATCGACAGCAGGTTTGGGAAAATAGTCCACAGCACCTAACTCAAGTGCAGCTAATGTGGCTTCCGCACCATGCTGAGTTAAAGTGGATATCATCACCACGGGCATTGGGCGCAATCGCATCAGATTTTTTAAGAATTGGACGCCATTCATTTTGGGCATTTCGATATCTAACGTCAGCACATCTGGGTTGTGAATCTTGATTAGATCCCTCGCTTGATAAGGGTCTTCAGCCATAGCGACAACGTCCAGCAAAGGATCAGAATTAATCATTTGAGCCAATAACGCCCTAAAAACAGGAGAATCATCAACCACCAGTACTTTCATTTTTTTCATTAGAACAGCTCCACATCATCATGAGGGCGGTGACTTTCTTTATCCAATTGACTAGCGTACTTATCTTCTTCGTGCTGCAAGTGGTGGATTTCGTTGTAGGGGATCCGCTTCATCCAAGCTTGTCCTGTTAGTGGGTTGAAAATGATTTTGCGCGGATCGACGCCTCCCAAGTCTTGCGCCACGACCGACAGTTCTTCCTGCTCGACATAATTCAGAATAAAGGCGATATTTTTTTCTCCGACCATAGAGTGGCGACCTAACATTTGTGCACCCCCGAACAATTTCACTTTGAGGGATGATCGTCTAGCACCATGGATGAGCAAAGTATTGATTAACATTTCCATTGCATGGCTACCGTAGCGTGATGCTATAGACATCATCTCATTAGGACGCCAGGCGTTAATTTCAGAGTGATTATGGAAAGGCAACAAAAAGTGGTTCATCCCTCCTATAGCGGCATATTCATCCCATATACACGCCGCGATACACGAGCCCAACCCCGTAGCAATGAGTACGTCTTCTCGAGTGCAATACACGCCTCCAGGAAACACTTTGATCATGTGTTTTTCTTTTTGAGGATGATAAAAGCGATTGAAATGGCTGTTTTCGTTTTTCGGCTTCCCGTTTTTTAGCCCAATCATAGCTGTCCCTATTGTTTTACATAGATGGTTTTGCCTAAGTGACGGAAAATATTGCTACAAGCTCCTACACTTTCAGAGTGTCCAATAAACAAAATCCCATTCGGTTTAAGCTGTTGATGAAACCGTTTGATCAGTTTTTCTTGAGTTGGCCTATCAAAATAAATCATGACATTGCGGCAAGAAATTAAATCAAAAGATTGTTTGAAATCCCATTTATCCAACAAGTTCAGCTGAGCAAACTGAATACAATTCTGCAGACCTTTGGCCACTTTGATATTGCCTTCCTGGTCGCCCTTACCTTTAAAAAAACAGCGCTTCAAGTATTGCTTGGGGATTGAAGAAATGGCCTCATCGTTATAAATCCCCAGTTTTGCATGCGACAATACTTTGCTATCAAGATCGGTGGCAGTAATCGAGACTCGCTCAAACATCTCGAATGCATTTGCACAGTAAAGAGAAGAGGCAAAACTGTATGGCTCTTCTCCTGTTGAGCATCCCGCAGACCAAATCTTAATGTTTTCTGTCCCCTGCTGCTGCCACTCTTCCAGTAGTACCTTCTCGAGAAACTCGAAATGATGGTATTCACGAAAGAACTGCGTTTTATTGGTCGTTAGGCTATTAATGAACCTCACTCGCTCATTGCTGTCTTGTTCGATCACAGATTTGTAATCGGCAAAGCGAGTAAGCCCCAGTCGCCTGAGCTGGCGACTAATTCGTCCATAAACCATTGCCCGCTTTCTATCTGCAAAGTAGATGCCCACATGTTTGTGCATGAACCACTGGATAAACTTAAAGTCTTTATCTGTCAGTTCAAACTCTTCCCCAGACAGTCCGCCGCCCTCTCGGTTTAGAACTCTTCCCATTCGTCCCCTTCCTCGCTGGCTTTAAAACCAGAGTTAACGACACGCTGTGTTCTTATCTCCCTAACATTGTCATTCTGCCTAGTCTCTTTCGTCGATGTATCAAAACTCGCGACGTTGTCATCGGAAGCAAAGAAGTTCATTAAGTGAATGAGTTGCTTACCTTCATCTTTAAGCGACTGGCTAGCTGCCGAGGTTTGTTCAACCAACGATGCATTCTGTTGAGTCATCTCATCCATGGTCGTTATCGCTCGGTTTATCTCATCAATACCAGTCGATTGCTCAACGCTAGACGAAGCTATCTGTGCGATGAGTTCGGTCACCTTCTCCACGGCCTCGACAATTTCACTCAAGGTGTCACCTGATTCGTCTACTAATCGTGAGCCTTCGTCTACTTTTTCAACACTGTCTTTAATTAGGCCTTTGATTTCCTTAGCCGCAGCCGCACTGCGTTGCGCTAAATTACGCACTTCACCCGCGACCACGGCAAAGCCGCGCCCTTGTTCACCAGCGCGTGCAGCTTCCACAGCAGCATTCAGTGCTAATAGGTTTGTCTGGAAGGCAATTTCATCGATAACACCAATGATGTCAGCAATTTTCTTGCTCGCGGTATTGATCTCCGACATTGCTGAAACCGCTTGGCCCACCACCTCACCACCTTTACTCGCTTTCTTAGTCGCATCTTCCGCAAGAGAATTTGCTCCTTTCGCATTATCAGCATTTTGACGAACCGTAGCCGTCATCTGCTCCATACTTGCTGCTGTCTCTTCTAGATTGGAAGCCTGTGCTTCTACACGTTGGCTAAGATCATTGTTGCCTTCAGCAATTTCAGTAGAAGCGGTAGCAACTCGTGCCGAGGCCTGAGTGATCTTATCAACCATATTGCGTAGATTCAGAATTGACGTGTTGACGGCATCCGATAGACGACCGAATTCGCCTTTGTTGTCTTCCGACATATTGGTATTCAGATCCCCATCCGCTACACGGCTCATCACATCAATACATTGGCCTATTGGCTCAACCATGGTATCAAGTAGGTTGTTGATCCCATCCCCCAACTCTTTCATAAAACCACTGTAAACAGAGGTATCAATTCGCTCGTTTAACTCACCGGAGATGGCACGTTGGATTAATGCTTCAACCTGACGCTGACCATCTTGCTGCTCGGTAATATCTTCCCACTGCAATGCTGGTCCAATGTAATTGCCTTGCGCGTCATGCATGGCAATACAGGTCAAATTAAACTCAAGACCACCCACGGCAATATTTGAGTTAAAGGGCAAGCGGTCGGGGTTATTGATAATGTTTCGCTGGTGACTCGGGTTCTTGTGGAAAACATCAATATTTTTTCCGACCAAATTGCTAGCATCGAATCCTGGTAGCGCTTGTTGTAAATCACTCTCTCTGGACTTGAGTAACGTGGCCAATGCTGGGTTGAGATATTGAATAATGCCATCTTTATCAGCCATCATTAGGTTCGTCGTCATGCCTTTTACCGCCGAGGCTAAACGACCGACTTCCTGCTCTTTTTCACGCTCTTCGGTGACGTCACGCCACTCGAGAGTATTGCCAATGTACTGGCCTTGCGCATCAGTAATCGCAGCAACATTAAGCTCTATTTTGATACCTGCAATATCAATATCCGTTTTATAGGGAAGATTATTTGGAGTAGAAAGGAGTTGCCTTTGATGAGCTGGATTGTGATGAAACTCATCAATACAACGGCCCATCAGCCACTCTTCAGATGCCCTAAAGCCAGACCAAACCGTACGAAGCTTAGACTCGTGTTGGCCAAAAAGATCAATGGTTTCTTTGTTGACATAAGTGATAATAAAATCACGATCAATCATTACCATCGCGGTTTGAGCTTGATCAACCGCCGCTTGTAGCCTTGCTACATCGTCTTGTTGAGCACGTATCGCAGTGACATCTGACCACTCTAAAGTATTACCTATGTAATTGCCCTGCGAATCAGTAATCGAAGCGACATTAAGCTCTATGGTTAACTCTGCAATCTGAATATCGGTCTTATATGGTAAATTCGATGGGTCCGACAGCAATTGCCTTTGATGAGCGGGGTTCTTATGAAATTCATCAATACAACGCCCCATAAGCCACTCTTCTGAAGCCGTAAAGCCTGACCATACTGTTCGTAGTGTCGCTTCGTGTTTACCAAATAACTTGAGGGTTTCTTGGTTGGCATACGTGATGTTGAAGTCACGATCTATCATCACCATAGCCGTTTGGGCTTGATCAACCGCTGCTTGCAACCTAGCAATATCATCTTGCTGTGCAATCGCAGCCGTCACATCAGCCCATTCTAGTGTGTTACCAACGTAGTTACCTTGTCCGTCTATGATGGCACCGACATTCAACTCAATTTTTACATCTTTGACGTCAATGGTCGTGGTATAAGGCAGATTGGAAGGATTGGACAACATTTGGCGCTGATGCGCTGGATTGGAGTGAAAACCGTCAATACAATAGCCGATTAAAGACTTTTCATCGGCACGAAAGTTTGGCCACAGCGACTGAAACAGCGCCTCGTGCATTTTCAGTAAGTCCAGTGATTTTTGATTCACGTAGGTAATGTTAAAATCCCTATCGATCATCATCAATGCTGTTTGAGCGGCATTCAATGCAGAAAAGAGTTGATCTTTCGATAACCCTTGATTACTTTCCGGCTCGTAGTCTTCCATTAAACTATCCTGTGCAGTGGATGAAAATTGCTCTGCAGCAGGTTGTGGTTTCCGATTCCAAAATGCCATGAGTCACCTCTCACTGGTTGCTTCGTTTGACGTATTTAGGCCCAACTCTCTTCGTTCTGGTCAGGTACAACAAGCTCTGAAACATCAAACAGAGCCTCAAGTTTTATTAAAATCAGATGACCATTTTCAACAGAGGCTATACCTCTGATATAGCTATGATCAACGGTATGAGATACATGCGGTGCGGGCTTTATTTGCTCATCGGTTAATGGATAAACCTCTGAGACACCATCAACAATGATGCCAAGCGGATGCATATCTGCGTCATTGAGAACGATCACTACCGTGGTGGCGCTGATCTCTGCTGGGGGCAATCCAAAGCGAGCTCGTAAATCAACAATGGGGACATACTCTCCGCGAATCTCCAAAACACCGATCATGTAATCTGGAGAGTTAGGGACTTCTCGTACAGAGCTCCAACCGCGAACTTCACGCACATCCAAAATAGGCACGCCATATTCATCTCCCCCTAAGACAAAGCTCAAAAATTCATATGGAATACTCATGAAACGCTCCTCAAAATTCTGTCTATATTGAGGAGCTCTTCGGTATTGAGTAGCGACATGACTTGCTCACCTACGTTGATTAATCCCTGAAGATAAGGAGTCACGGCCGATTCACCCACTCCTGGATAAAGCTCATTTTGCCCTTGGCTAACGACATCGCTCACTGCATCGACCACTAGGCCCATCAAACGCTCGTTCTCTTCTGTCTGAAAACGCAAAACAATCACAACCGTAGTTGGCAGATATTCACATTCACCAATTTCAAATCGACTTCGCAAATCCACAACTGGAACAATCATTCCACGTAGATTTATTACTCCCTTCACATACTGTGGTGCTCTTGGGATCGGTGTTGGACGCTCCCAGACACGAATTTCCTCAACATCTTTTATCTCAACACCATATAACTCACCTGCAAGCTTAAAACTTAAGAAGTCAGCACTTTCAGACACTCCCTCTTCGCTGACTTGCTCTAATACCGCTTGAGCCTTAGCTTCAATTGCTTGGCGAGAGTCTACTTGTTCCGCTGCCATCGATTCCATCATGCTTCCTTATGCAGCCAAGCCGCTATGCGATGAGTCTGATGCTCGATTGAGGAAATTGGTGATCAGCCCTTGTATGTCGAGAATTAACGATACTGAACCATCACCGAGAATAGTGGCGCCTGAAATACCAGCCACCTTACTGTAATTCGACTCCAAGCTCTTAATAACCACCTGTTGCTGATCAAGCAACTCATCCAACAGTAGACCAACCCGATTACCAGCAGCCTCAACAAAGCAAAGAATACGTTCATCTAGCGAACCACTCTGACCCATCTCTAATTCTTCTTGGAGACGCAGGATTGGAATGTTTTCTTCGCGCAAGCGGTATAACTCAATACCTCCAGAGGCGACTTTGATACACTCAGGGTCAATCTGTATGGACTCCACTATAGTTAAGAGCGGGATGACATACACTTCACCAGCAACTTTGACCAACTGACCATCTAAAATCGCCAACGTTAAAGGTAAGCTGATCGTGAAGCAGCTGCCCACTTCCAATTCTGATTCGACTTCAATGTGACCACCGAGTTCTTCAATATTTCTTCTGACTACATCCATCCCAACACCTCGTCCAGAGATATCAGACACTTCTTCTGCGGTCGAAAAACCCGGCGCAAAGATCAAGTTCATTATCTGCTTATCGCTCATGTCTTCACGGCGCGCATCTGGTGCGAGTACACCTTTTTCAGTCGCCTTGTTCCACAACTTGTCACAATCTAAACCCGCTCCATCATCTTTGATTTCAATCACGATTGACCCACCTTGATGATAGGCATTCAACTTGATCACACCTTGCTCTTCTTTGCCTCTTTCCAATCGGGTTTGAGGTTGTTCTATTCCGTGATCAATCCCATTTCTAACCAAATGAACCAAAGGGTCTACAATGCGTTCTAATACGGTTTTATCCAGTTCAGTCTGCTCACCTTGAATTTGTAGATCGACCTGCTTCTCTAGGCGATTGGATAAATCTCGAACTAACCTAGGGAAACGGCTGAAAGCAAAGCTCATTGGTAACATTCGAATGTTGAGCACGTTTTCTTGCAGATCTTTGCTATTCTGGAGTAACTGCGCCAAGCCTACTTTGAGTTTTTCAAGCTTTTCCATCGTAAAGTCATTGCCAATTTCAGTAAGCATTGATTGGGTAATCACCAGCTCACCAACCAAATTGATCAAACTATCTACCTTGTCGATATCAACACGAATAGAACTGACACTAGACTCCGTTTTAGCCACTTTTGCTGATTTCTGCTCGGCTTTTGCCATCACGGTTGGGTGTGTATCTTTGGCAGCAGCCGCTTCCTGTTCCACTGACTCTGACGGTTGGCTCTCCATTACGGTCGGAGGTTGTGAGACGAACTCAATCGACAGATCACATTCATCTTCCACCCATTCGAAGATTTCTCGAATGTCTGCTTCTTCGACCTTGGCAGCTAGTTGCGCTTGCCACTTGAGATAGCAAAGCTCAGCTTCTATGGCCTCAATATCAGGCAAAGATTCAGTGATCACAGTGACAACACACGAAGGATGAAGTTCGTTTAGTTCTCTTAGAATTCTGAGTGGATCATTGCCGCTAAAGAACATCTCGGGATGAGGCTCAAAGATGACATGCCAATCACCTTGAGTGGAGTCAGTCTCAGGCTCTTCTCCCTCATCGACTGAAACCTTAGTTTGTGTGGTTTGGCAATCTGGCGTAGAAACGTCTTCGCCTAACAATTGATGAAGTTCAGCACTGACTTCTTGTTGTAATTCGCTATTAACCTCGCTTCCCTGCTCATGCCCCTCGAGCATACTTCGAATACAGTCACCACTTTTAAGAAGAAGATCCACCGTCCCAGCAGTGAGCTCTCTTTCGTTATTACGGACGCGATCTAGGTAAGCTTCTACGGAATGGGTAAATTCACTGATATCGAACAAATTAAACGTAGCCGCTCCACCCTTGATAGAGTGAGCAGCCCGAAAAATAGTATTGATGGACTCCTCGTCAATAGAGGTCACATCCAAATTAAGCAGCACATCTTCCAACACTTCAAGATTTTCACGACACTCTTCGTAAAACATCTTGCGCAACTGTTCCATATCTAAAGCCATGAGCGGTTCCCTGCCAAACGACGTTGTTAGTGAATACTAATCTTATTTAAATAACGCGTTTTAGTGTTTTGAGTAGCGTTTCTGGATTGAAAGGTTTAACCAACCACCCAGTTGCCCCAGCCGATTTACCTTGCTGCTTTTTCTCGGTACTGGTTTCTGTCGTGAGCATTAAAATTGGAACAAATTTATATTGTGGCTTGCCCCTAAGCGCTTTGACTAATTCAAACCCTCCCATGTTGGGCATATTGACATCTGAAATAACCACATCAAATTTGCTACTCGCCACTTTGTTTAATGCATCTTGACCGTCGTTCGCGGTTTCTACTTCGTATCCAGCATCGCGTAATGTGTGGCTTACCATCTGACGAATTGATACAGAATCATCTACTGCAAGAATCTTAGTCATTTTGATTACTCTCCGACTTTAGTTTTAAATCAAATACGTCTTGTAAACCCAGCGTCTCAATGCCTTCGAGCAAAACTTCACTAGGTTTAAGCAATTGAATTTCTCGTTGATTCTTCTTTGCGGAAATAAAAAGAGAAGAGAGGAGTTGTATACCTGCAGCATCCACCCTCACCACTGCTGTGGCGTCTAAGTGAATAGTGTCTTGGTTTGCAAGCCATTCTTGATACTGAGTTGTTGTATCTAGCACTGTAGAAATGTCTAGAGACTCAGGAAGTAAACATTCCATGTTTCTACCTACACTTTTCTTATATTTTCCTAGCCGTTATGGAAGCTGTTCGCTTATTTTTGAGTTTAGGAAGGAATAGTCATTTAGCAAACGCACTCGAGTATTTTATGAATCAAAAATCATATAGCGTTAGTTAAATTACAGATAAATAAACTATTTTTCAGTTACTTAGCATTGCATTCACCTCAAAAATAATTTCCACACTCTTTTTGTAGATAAATGACAATTGACATAGAAATCAAAAACATTTTTTAAGCTTGTCATCAGTTAGTGGCTCTGTACGACATACGCGAACAACCAGCGACACGGTAAGTTTACATTGTAAATCTGCGCATACGAGTGTGATGTTTTCTCAAGCTGTAGTCGATAGAAGTAACATTTCCAAGACAAGCAATACGCAATCCACATCTTATTAAACTAAGCTCATATTTCATTGTTACGTTACGTTTACATAACCGACATTCGCACTTGGCGATTTGGAAGACGAAACATAGGAATAAATCTATGAGCCTTTTTGCTGATCTAAAACTACGTTGGAAGTTAATAGCCATTGTTGTCATTCCCGTTGTTTGTTTGGTGTATTTTTCCCAAACTCAAGTAATGGGAAATATGGCATTGCTCAAGGAAGACAACAATATATTGATGCTGTCTGAGTTTTCCGTTAAAGCAAGCGCCCTTGTTCATGAATTGCAAAACGAGCGTGATATATCCGCTGGCTTCATTAACAGCCGAGGTCAACGCTTCTTCAAAGAACTCCAACAACAACGTGAGAATGTCAATGCGAAGAGAGAACAACTCCGGCAGTTTATGGATTGGTTTGATCCCGCCATCTACGGTTCGGCGTTTGAAAGTCAGTTGAAGCATTCAATAACTGAACTCGGCAACATCGCATCAACAAGATCGGCAATTGACACACTAAATATTCCTAGTAGCCAAGCTGTGAGTTTCTATACTGAGCTGAACGCCCTGTTTCTTGCAGATATTGTTCATTTATCTAAAGCCAGCTCAAGTGGTGAGCTCAGTTCCATGGCTGCGGCATATGTGAATTTCTTACAAAGCAAAGAACGGGCAGGATTAGAACGGACCGTATTAACGAATGTCTTTTCAACAGATACATTTCGAGGACGCCAATACGAGCGTTTCCTCAACTTGGTCTCGGCTCAAAATAATTATTTGAACGTCTTTAAAACACTCGCCGCTCCCTCTCAATTGGCTGTCTACGAAAAGATTATGACTGGACCAATTATTGAAGAAACACTTGCTTATCGCCAGGTGGCGATAAGAAAAGGGACTTTTGGTAATTTTGGTATTGATGCTTCCGTCTGGTTCACCGCACAAACATCAAAAATCAACATGCTCAAGCAAGTTGAAGATAAATTAGCAAACGATGTTATTGCCCTCACTCAAGCTTATGCAGACAAAGCGAGATACTTGTTAATACAAGATATTATTCTAACTTTAGTTTCAATACTTCTTACTGCTTTGGCCGTCTACTTTGTACAAAAAAGAATCACCACCCCTATTTCAAGTGCTGTACAAATTGCTAACTCTATCGCATCTGGAGAACTGAACAATCAGGTAAGTTATAACTTTAATGATGAGTCAGGCATGTTGCTCAAGGCGCTGTCCAAAATGCAACAAAATCTGCGTCAAGCGCAACACAGCCTAGAAGAGAGAATGGAAAAGGAGCGAGTTTTAGCTGAACAAAATAGCCGGATACGACAAGCGCTGGACCAAGTTTCAGCCAATGTCATGGTAGCGGATAACAACAATGAACTCATCTACCTCAATCACGCAATGCTCAATGAGTTCAATACTAATGCGGCAAGTTTTAGAAAATCCATCAGCGGATTTGATCCCACTAATTTGTTAGGGGCAAACATCGGTCACTTCAATCAGACGAACGAATATCAACGTATTCTGAATAGCTCAGATGCTAGAGTCAACATTGAACTAAGCATAGATAATCGCACCTACAACATTATCGCTAACCCTGTTCTGGGTGATAACAGAGCTAGACTAGGAACCGTTATTGAATGGACGGATCTCACAGAGCAGAGAGACGCCGAGCAACAAGTCGAAAATGTCATCCGAGCCGCCACATCGGGTCAGCTAAGTACACGTTTGGATACAACACGTTTATCCGGGTTCATGTATGAGCTGGGCGATGGCATTAATGAGCTGCTCGACGCCATCGTCGGGCCACTAACAATCGCTGCGGACTGCGTAGCGAAAATATCCATAGGCCAGATCCCCGACACAATAACCGATGAGTATCGAGGTGACTTCAACCGACTGAAAGACAACTTAAACACCTGTATTTCAGCGATCAATCTTCTGGTCAATGATGCCAACAACCTAGCAGATGCAGCAGTCGCAGGTAAACTATCAGCCAGAGCCGATGAAACTCAACATAAAGGTGATTTCAGAACCATCATCAAAGGGGTAAACAATACGCTAGATGCAGTCGTCACACCGCTCACAGTGGCAGCTAATTGCGTCGATCAAATTGCGAAAGGTCAAGTTCCCTCACCTATTGAAGAACATTACAATGGTGACTTTAACTTACTCAAAAACAATCTAAACACCTGTATTTCGGCCATTAACCAACTGATCGTCGACGCCAATTCACTAGCCTCATCAGCCGTAGAGGGTAATCTAGACAGCCGCGCTGATACCTCACTCCATCAGGGAGATTTTAAACAAATCGTACAAGGAATGAACCAAGCGTTGGATGCCATGGTGGAACCTATCAATGAGAGCAAGAATGTCCTAGCAAAACTAGCAAATGGGGACTTAACCTGTACAGTCAACGGCCACTACAAAGGCGAGTTCTCTATATTAAAGCAAGCGGTGAACGCCAGTATTGAAAACCTGATGGGATTGATTAAGAACATCAACCAGTCTGCTGGAATTGTTCGCAGTTCTGTCAGTGAACTATCAAGTGGAGTAGTAAACCTTAGTCATCGAACAGAAGATCAGGCGACGTCACTAGAACGAACTTCCGTATCCATGTCAGACATGACAGAGTCTGTGAAGCAAAATGCTGACAACGCGAACTTAGCTACAGAACTGGCTCGCGACGCCCAGACAAAAGCGCAGAAAGGGGGCCACGTGGTTGACCGGGCAGTAATCAGCATGGCGGAAATCAATAGTTCCAGTAAGCGAATCTCAGACATCATAGGCGTAATTGATGAAATAGCCTTTCAAACCAATTTACTTGCGCTTAATGCAGCCGTTGAAGCGGCCAGAGCCGGTGAGCAAGGCCGAGGCTTTGCCGTTGTTGCTGGAGAAGTTCGAAACCTCGCTCAACGTTCAGCGCAGGCTGCCAAAGAAATCAAAGAGTTGATACGAGACAGCGTCTCTAAAGTAGAAGAAGGTACTGAATTGGTTAACGAATCTGGCTCAACTCTAAAAGATATTGTATCTGCTGTAGAGAAAGTCAACACCATGATATCTGACATTTCTACCAGTTCCTCCACTCAAAGTGACCGCATTACTAAAGTAAATGAAACGATTAAAGAAATGGATGGTATGACTCAACAGAACGCAGCTTTGGTAGAACAAGCGTCAGGTAACAGTACATCAATGGAAGAACAAGTAAAAAGTGTCATTCAGCAACTGTCCAATTTTAAGATTGAAGACGCCTCTCCTTCATCAAGAAGAGACACCAATAATTCGACCGTTCTAAAGCTAAGTAACTACCCCAACTAAGTGAAGTAACCGATAAAAAAAGAGGAGAAGTTTCTCCTCTTTTAATTGAATGTTACGACTGAGTTGCCATAACAGTGAATGAGCTTGAGGCTTTTTACAGTGTAAATTAGTCTATTTTACACTGTCATCAAATCGAGCATAACCTGAATATCAACTCTCAATTGCTGCTCGGTTTGCTTCCTTCCACTCAAACTGAACTCGTCACCGCATTCTTGCCAGCTTCGCTGCTGCAATAATTTTCTAATCATTAAATCAGAGCTGTTTTGCAATGCCGTATTTGAGGCTAGCAACATATTTGCAATAAAAGGAGCCACGCATTCGTACCCAGCACCTCCCTTGCAATAACGAGCGATCAACTCAAAGAACCCTCCGAATTCATCGGAAGCATCTTCCTTACGCAATAGATTACGTACAATGTCGGTTTCAATATCATTAAAAGCTTCACCTAACAGATAGGGCATTGATTGCTCAAAGTGGTTCTCAGCAGTTTGTAGCCAGGTTGGCTGCCCTTTTATCATCACGACAGAGTGGCAGCCACTTGCTTGGTCACGTTGGATACCCAGCTTCACCGCTGTGAATCCATTCTTGAACCAGAACTGGAGCAATTCGCTAGTCGCTCCAAAACTGGTAGAAATAAATGCCGCGTCACTACCTAGAGACAGCTGCTCCACCATAGATGAGCCGATCCCTTGCTGCTGATAATCCGGGTGAGTAGCAATTCGCATGATTCGTAAACTGGCTTGGCGAGCAGCCTCCCCCACTCCGATTTGGTTTGCCAGCATCACTGGCACTAGGTGCCCCTTAGGTCGCCGGTTGCCTTGCTGAATCGATTCTATCAAGGTTGGCTCTAGTTCCCCCTCGCAAACAGTCAGCATACACCCAAGACAGTCACCATAATTGAATGCAGCAAAAAGCTGAATCGCCTCATCTTCCAGCAACAACATTAAGTCATTCGGCGATGTCTGGTAATGCGCATTCACTAGCAAAGCAAAACAAGTTCGCAACAATTCAGGGTTGTTTATCAATTGAGTCTTATCAATCTTACTGAGCTTAACATCAGATGAAAGAACCGTTTCCGTCGGGGTCAGTTCCGCATTCAGCAAAAATGTGTCGAACAACCAATTTTCCAAAGGGTCATCCTTACTCCAACGTATAGGTTGTTCAAGATGATAAAATGCGGTTCCAGCTCTTTGTTGTTTCAGCCATTGTTGAAACTTGAGCGTAAACCCTCTGCCACATCCTTCATAACCATGAATCGTGGTAGAAAAGACGCAGCGATGGTGTCGCTCAACCATTTTTTTCAGCATAGGAATTGGAATCGCGGAAGCTTCATCAACCAAAAGAAAATCACATTTTGGTTCTTGTCTGATCAATTCATCTGGTGCTATGAACGTGAGTGAGGAAGCATTATAGCGAAGGTTTCCCTTGTTCAACGACGCACTAGGCAACAATCGCTGAGCATGCTCAAACACAGGGGTGACGGTAGCTAAGCTAGGTGCAGTCACTAGAATACGAAGGGTGCGAGTTTGCATCAGCTCAGCAGCCGCTATGCCCAACGCACTACTTTTTCCTCTTCCGCGATCAGCAGTCAAGACCAATGGACGTTTGCGATGGCCTTCGACAACTTTGCGAATCTTTTCAACAGCGATGTTTTGCTGCAGAAAGGGAGTAGCTTCAATCTTTTCAACCAAAGGAAGTGACGGAAATGATTGAGCCTGTTCGATACAAATCAAACGCTCTAATGCGGAATTTAGCCACTGTGTGGCTAGGGCAGCAGAGTCAGATGGCGGTGGCAAAATCACCACTACGCCCCCACCTTTCACACAACCTAGTACCGCACTGAATGAGCTAGCATCAAACTCTGAGGACAAATCACACACCAACAGTGAACACTCTTGCCCCAATAACCGCAGCCCGTGTTTGTAAGACACACAATAGCGCTGGTCACTGTCAACACAAAGGTCACCACCAAGCTGAAAGATATTGGCTCCTGCATACAAGTCTTTAATCGTCGATAGAGTTTGCTTTTGCCAAAGCTCATCACCTTTGAGCACAACACCGAATCTATGATTAGCCGTACGAGCAGAATGCATTAGCTGAGAGAAATAATCGCGCATGGGCCGTTGTCCGGTTTCAGAATGTATGCGAATTATAACAACTTGGAACTAGAAATGAGAGATAGAAAAAAGCCGCTCTTCGCGGCTTTCATGTACTGACTGATGTTATTTCAATTTAGACGAAACAAAATCTAGGATTTCCTGCATAGTGGTATCGTCGACTTTCTTCAGGTTGAGCGCTAAATCAGCGCCTTTGCGGCTATAGCTCGCTCTTCCTTTAATGAGATCAACTTTACGAGTGGTAGGCCTCTTGCTTGGTGCAAGCGCTTCAATCCATTGCTCAATGGTCTCCGATACTTCTTTAGTGATACGAGCCACACCATGAGCCTGGCTACGTTGCCAGACGAAACCATCGGTTGACTGGCATTTATCCAAAAGTTTACTGCGGTTCGCGCTACTCAGCTCATTAAACTGCTTATGCAACTTAACAATGGTAGGACGACCTAAGTCTGCGACATTTGGGTAAGCTTGAAGTAAAGTGAGCGGCAAATCGGCTGCTTTTAATGCCCCACTCACCAAAGCCTCACTGCATTGGAACATTTTTGCCAGTGCTTTCTGATCTTCCGCTTCGCCACTTTCCAATTTAGCCTGCATCTCTTTGCCTTTCTCATACAGAGACAGCGGCTTGTGCGCGTTAGCGACATCGGACAGGAATTTTGCGTGCTCGCCGTTGATGTTTTCAGCAACGTAAATCAAAAAATCTTTATCAGCCAAGATACATGACATGCGACGACGACTACCATCGAGTACTTCGATTTTACCATCATCACGTTTACGACCGACTGCCGGATATTGCTGACCGCGCTCTTTCAACGTAGCGAGAACATCGGATAACGCGTGCTCATTCAGAAACGATTGCTCGCGAGCATTTTCAGCAAACACGACAGTATCTTCTGCAACCTGATTAGCCGGAATACGCACTAGTTCAAAGGTCACTACGTCTTCACCAGCGACAGAGAGCTCAATAACCTGAGCCTGATCTTTCGCCGCCTTTTGTGCTTCCTGAGGGGTGGCAACGTGGCGTTTGTTCGCCTTGCCAAACAATCTTGCGTTTAAATCTGAAGTCTTAATTGCCATAGTCTAATTACCCCTGATTTAGTGATGACCAGTTGCTGTGAAGGACACGTTCTAGTTCCAACGCACTCTTTTGAACAGCGTCTTGCGCTGTCGCCAAGGTCTTTTTACCACCTTCGAAATCGCCCGTTGTCAGGTCAAACACAGTACTGTAGGTATCAGCACAAGTTTCAAAAGCACGGCTACGTGGAATAGTGGCCATTGTGACTTGATCGCCTAATAGATAGTTCATTTCGGTCAGAACTGCCACTTGCTTCTTGTTGTCATCTTCAAACATAGTCGGCATCAAGCGAACAAACTCTAGTCCCTGCCAATCTTCTGGGAACATCTCATAGACAGTTGGCAGGTGTTGGAAAAAGTTAACCGTTGACGCCCAGTCTAAGCGTTTTGCCGCACATGGGATCAGCAAAGCATTGGAGGCGTACATCGCGTTCCAGACCAAAGGATCAACGTGTGGTCCCGTATCAATCATAATGATATCGAAATCGTCAGCAATTTGGTCAATCAGTTTTTGTTTAAGTAGTTTTACTATGTCCAACGACTGATTCTGTGACAGGTTTTGCCACGCTTCTGCGTTAAACATTGCGTCTTCTGGGAACGCTGATACGGTTTTCAGGTTCGGGTACTGAGTGGGAAGCAACACATTTTTATGCAGAAACTCTTTGTCGACTTCAACGCCTTCAGGCACGTTGTCGAGCATGACATCCACAGCTGAGTAAATGTTATCGTGGTCAGTCAGGCTAATTTGCGGATTAAGGAATAACCGTAGCGAGCCCTGAGGATCTAAGTCAATCAGACAGATGCGGTAACGCTTGTCTAAATTTAACGCTAAGCATGCAGCTAGATGTACGGCCGTCATGGATTTACCAGTGCCGCCCTTCTGGTTTTGAACGTTAATGATCCAAGGTTTGTTGTCATTATTCTTCTTACGCTCATGGAATTTTGCTACACCTGCAGCGTCCATCAGCATATGTGCTTCTTGCAGCGAAATTGAATAATGGTTTGCATTATTCTTAGTAAACTGATGACCGGATTCTTCAAGTTTACTGATGGCCTCATCCAGTTTACGGCGAGTCAGACCTGAACGAGTTTCCATCAAAGCTTTCGACATTGGTGGAAAATGCTCATCACTGCGCTCTTCTAAAACAATCTCAATGCGGTCGGCCTGAACCTGAGCTGTTTGCTCAGCCAGCTGAATGAGACTTTCGATTGTCTGTTCTCTTTTCATTGCCAAATTCCATTATTAGTGACTGTTATCAATTGTACAGCATAATAAACAAAAAACAACGAAAAGGTGAACATACATTTATCGACAGCAATCACATTAATAAGAGAATTTTTAATCGATTTAATGAATCCTCAATAAAACCTGTCAATATTTAACCATAAATATGGTGAAATAACCCTGTAAGAATCTCCCACAATAAAAGTGTTACAAGGTCACATATTTACATTGTAAACTTGATAGCCACTAAAAACCGTCTTATTTTCTCGGAACGATTGATATCAGCGTATGATTTACGGCCAGTGTAATTCCGATTGCGAATAACCTTATTACTTGCTAATGACATACAGCGAGTACGACTGAAACAAGCTTTTCGAATTAGTACTCTAGATGAGCGATAAATTCACTCTCTGAAAGCATGATCAAGGTAACTCCTTTGATCATGCTTTCGAATGTAAATCATGAGAGAGGAACCATGATCAAGGTAAAATTAGACATGATTCAAGGACTCATACGCATAATTTAAAATGATCATAGTACGGATCAATGATCAAGCTCGTTTGTTCCTCGGAAGCATGAAAATATCTTACTAAGTTACGGCAGAGTGCAGATGAACTAAGGGATTAAGCTAATATGACCAATTCTCAACATCAATCGAGGAACCAACTTCGTGATGTATTGTACATCGGCTTTTATCTTGATCATGCTTTCATACGCCAAGCTAGGGAATGAAATCGATGTCAATCAACGCAAAGATGTTAAATGGATTTCACGTTGATGAATAAAGCGACATTTATGAGCCATTTTCCAGACGAATCAAGAACACCTTGATCATCGTTTCCTACTTATTTGTACCAAAATGCATTACTCTGTATGCATGTCTAGTTAATCGTGAATATTCGTTGTGGATAAAGTGTGAGTGCACGATGATCATGCTTCTGAAGAACTAATGATCATGCATTCGAGCTGCTATTGATCATCGTTCTGGACAATATTGATCATGCTTTCACTCTAGTTATGATCATCGTTCCGAACTATTCATGATCATGCTTTCAACGGTGTATAAAAAAACACTTTAAATTACATTAACTTAAAATCGAAATCACACTCAGATCAATAGATCATATAATCATTTAAGATCACTTTAATCATAAAGATCAGCTTATTAAAACAATAAGTTTCCCCTTTATTTATGATCGATTTTTCTTTATCCTTTCGGAACCATAGCGATATTACGGCCATTGTGATACGGATCATAATAAATGAGCTCAGAAGAAAAAGTATTGATCAAAGCTCCTAGGAGCCATAAAGATGGGCACATGTTTGAAGTGTCTGAAGCCGCAGTCAATTGGGTTGAACAGTATCAACACTTCAAAGGGGTCACTAAAAGCATAGTTGAACTTCTGAATCTCATCTCTCTACAAGGTTTCAGTAGTAAAGATGGCCTAGTCTCCACGACAGAACTGATTGAAGCAACAGATGGCCAACTGACTAGAGCAGCGATCCAGCAACGATTACGCGCTGCTGTGAACATCGGTTTGTTCCAGCAAATTCCAGTTCGATTTGAAGAGGGTCTCGCAGGAAAAACAATGCTACATCGTTTTGTGAACCCCAACAAACTGATCTCAGTACTTGGCGCAACTAGCCTTATGACCGAATCGGTAAAACAGACCGAAAAGCAAAAACGCTCTAAAGCGTTAGCGCAGACTCACGTTAACAAACGTTTGTTGAATGAATATGGTCTGAACACTCCACCAGCAATGAAAGATGAAGCAGACCAGTTTGTTGTGTCACCCACCAACTGGGCTGGCATTATTGATCAGGCCTTAGCTCCTCCTCGTACGCGTAAGCAGTATCAGAAAAGTATGGTGTCGATCTCAGGTACTAAAGCCGTGATCGAAACGCGCTCTTCGAAGAACATCATGACAGTAGATGATCTTATGACGTTGTTTGCCTTGTTTACTCTAACCGTTCAATATCACGATCATCATCAGCATCAGTACCAGTTAGATGCGAAGCAGGCACCAAATAAAACACCACTCTACATTACCGATATTTTGTCAATGCGTGGCAAGAAAGACAGTGGTCCAGCGCGTGATTCGATCCGCGATAGCATCGATAGGATCGAATTTACCGATTTTCAATTACATGAACTCACAGGGCGCTGGTTGAGTGAGAACATGCCAGAAGGCTTTAAGAGTGATCGTTTTCGTTTCTTAGCTCGAACCATTACTGCTTCAGAGGAAGCGCCAACAGAAGGTGCAGATGGCGAAATTCGTATTAAGCCAAACCTCTATATCTTGGTCTGGGAGCCGTCCTTTTACGAAGAATTGCTGACTCGGGACTATTTTTTCCTCTTTCCACCGGAAATCCTGAAACAACATACGTTAGTTTTCCAGCTTTATAGCTATTTCCGAAGCCGAATGTCACGCCGTCATACGGATGTTATGCTACTCAGCACTCTCAATCAGAAATTGGCGCGCAACATAGAGTGGCGTCGATTTTCTATGGATTTGATCCGCGAATTGAAGAGATTATCTGAAGGAGAGAGGACAGAGGAACTGTTTGAGGTAAACCTCTGGGGTTACCACCTGACGATCTCGACGATTGAAGAGGGCGGTAAGATCAAAGACTATCAGCTTGACATTAAGTGCGACGCCGAAGAAGTCCTTCGTTATTCTCGTGCCCGCACGACCAATGCTGGTAAGCGCAATATGGCTCCCACTTTACCAAACCCGCTACGTAATGAAATGGTGACAAAACAGCAATTGGATGAAATGTCTCAGATCATTGATGGCGAGTTCGAGCCAATTCAACGTAAACAAAGATCGCCTAAAGGGAAATTGGGCCGTCGAGTAAAAGTTCGCAAGCATCTTGTTGAGATTAACGCGGATGAAATCACTATTACTCTATCTAAATATACCTCACCAGAGGCTCTAGAACGCTCTATAACGGCTTTAGCAGCGATGACCGGCCATTCTCACAATTCAATTCAAGAAGAGTGTCAGGAGCTCATTGAGAAGCTTGATTTCCTTCGTGTAGGGGAAAAGATCATTCCATACGAGACACTTAGCAAGCTGATTGAACTTTACAATGGCCAAAGTGAAAACAAGCATTTATCCATTGAACGCCTGATCGCCGGCTTAGCTGTGAGACGCAAAATATGTAAACAGGTTTATGAAGGACATCTTGATGAAGCTGTATTTAGAGTGCTTGACGAAGTAGCAGTCTGATTAAAGATACCGCTCACTTTCGTATTAGCCAGCCGTTCATTGCTGGCTTTTTTACCCTTGATTACACAGTGACACAGCCTGTTACACACCTAGAGTGAATAGACAAATCTACTACATTCCCCTGACAGTGAACTGACATTGGTTGCAACTGAGTTGGATAACATTTACCTCGAATAGACAACCTTTTGTCCTTTCTGATGAATAAGGGATCTGGATTATCCCTGATAGATTGGCTCATATTGTTACATTCATTCTGAATATTTCGCGAGTTCTTAAGAACTCGCTTTTTTTTGCCTGCTATTTCTCAACCACTGAAAGCATGATCATGGCAAAGCCTTGATCATTGTTCCGTCAGTGTAAAAACCGTGAGTTTTGTTGTGAGCGCTATTGGTTTTGCGATCATCCAAATCAACCGCAGATAAACCAATAAGATCGCTGTTTTTGAAAATCTCAACAATATCAACACGGTCTCCGTAACACTGTCATTCAAACGATCAATGACACTGTGCGGATAAACCTTGATCATCGTTCCGATGATTCATTCCAGTTTTGTGCGGCCATAAACTGGACGTGTGACTCAATCAGTTGATGTGACTGAGTTTGCCAGTGTGCTTCGGGACGTTGATTACAAAACTCTAAACTGAGCACCGCCAGGTTTTGCAGGCGTCTCATGCACCAGTCTTTTAACAATAACTCTGTTTCGCTTTTGCAGGCGCACAATTGGAGTTTGCTGTAGGCAAGTTGCAGATACTGGTAAGCCTTATCAGGTTGTGAGTAGCGCTCAAAATGGAAAACTCGCAGACAAGTATCCAACCAGCAGGCAATAGCTTTACTTTGTAATTCGCTAATCTCTGGCCCCCAAACTTCGTCAGGCACACCTAGTACTAAAGCTTCAATACCTTGATCATGCTTCTGTGTTTGGTACCAGTTGTCGATGTGTGAAACCCAGTTATCAAGCGTCATCATGCAGCTTTAACCCAATGTTTTACAAAATGATTTGGACCAATTTGATCATAGCCTTGTTGCACTACTGCACTAGTCGCGCGAATTTGATCAGCGTCCACAGAGTAGTTTGGTTCACTCTTGACCAGATGGCCAAACGGCAGATCAGGATCCGGTACCGCAGAGATCAACAGCTTGGTGTAAGGATGTTGCGGATCGGTTAAGATCGCCTGTGTGTCACCCCACTCAACAATCTGGCCTTTATACATGACGGCGGTTTCCTCCGCGATATAATGAGCGGTCGCTAAATCATGGGTGATATACAAAAAGCCGATACCCAGCTCCTTCTTCATTCTTTGCATCAGTTTAAGCACGCCAAGCCGGATCGAAACATCAAGCATCGATGTTGGCTCATCAGCCAATATCACTTCCGCGCCAACTGCTAGTGCTCGCGCTAAATTCACCCGTTGTCGCTGGCCTCCACTTAACTGGTGAGGGTACTTTTCTAATGTGTCTGGTGCGAGTTCGACTAAGTCCAATAACTCATTCAATCGTCGTGTGATGGCGTGGTTGCTCTTTACCTGCTTATGGATCTTAAGAGGGCGGGTGAGGTGATGAGCAATAGTATGAGTTGGATTAAGTGAACCAAACGGGTCCTGAAACACCATTTGCACTTTACTGCGATAATCAAGCAGGGCTTTTCGGCTTTGGATCTGTTCAATGTTGTTGCCGTTAAACAGGATCTCTCCTGATGTGGCCGAGTGGACTTTGGTGATCAAGCGGGCACAGGTGCTTTTTCCACAACCGGACTCACCGACCAGAGCCAGAGTTTTGCCTTTGTGGAGACTAAAGCTGACGCCTTGCAGTGCTTTAAACCTATCTTGTGAGGCGAAACCACCGCCAATCGTGAATTCTTTGACAACATTGTTGAGTTGGATAATAGGCTGGTTCATACCGTGGCTCCTTGCGCGTGATGCTTACCTGTATGAATGTTGGGGAATGACGCCCAAAGCTTCTGTGTGTAAGGATGCTGAGGATGGTTACGGATCTGCGTCGACTGATTGATTTCAACGATTTCTCCGTGGCGCATAATGGCAATCCGATCACACAACTGGCTCATTAGTGCCAGATCATGAGTGATGAACAGGACTGAGAAACCAAACTCTTCACGCAATTGATAGATTTGCTGTAGGATCTCACGTTGTACCACGACATCCAGTGCGGTTGTGGGCTCATCCATAATGATCAGCTTCGGGTTGAGCGACAAAGCAATCGCAATCACGAGTCGCTGGCGCATGCCGCCACTGAACTGGTGAGGATATTCGCTTAATCGTTCGCGGGGAATGTTGACCAAGTCCAGCAGCTTTTCTGCTCGGTCTTTCGCCTCAAGGTCACTCATGCCTTTATGATGGCGTAACACGTCGGCAAACTGTTCCTGAATGGGCAGAACTGGGTTCAGCGAATTCATTGCGCTTTGGAAAACCATCGCAATTTCGCTCCAACGAATCGCGTTTATCTCGCGATCTGACAGCTTAAGCAGATCTTGACCGTTGAAATGGATTTGCCCTTCAGAGATGAACGCGGGTGGCTTGTGGAGGCGATTGATAGCAAAAGCTATCGTACTTTTACCACAGCCAGATTCGCCCGCAAGACCAAATATTTCACCTTTGCCTATATCAAAGCTGACCGATTTCACGGCGCGAAAGTCGCCGTTGTCCGTTATGTAGTCGATGCACAAATTACGAACCTGAATGATCGGGTCGTGATGTACCGCATGCGTTAACTCTTTATCACTCATAATCACACTTACCTAAAAATAAAAGAGAATAATTATCATTAACTTTTAGTTTTTGACTGAAAAGAAGTCGTGATTAAAACAGTGAAGTGACTCGAAAAAGGTTTGGTATCTGAACAGGCTTGTCATTTGTGAAGGAGAAGTACCACTGGAGTTGGCGTGAAAAGTGAGAGCTGGATCGCCTTACAAGTGTTAGGGGTAATCCCTTAAATATACTTCGCCATTTGGCCACGCGCAAAGCTTATTTATACAAAAAACAGTAACTATGTGCGAACTATTAGCGCAATCACATTATCAAGCTAAAATTCTTAACAAGGACGGCGAGCTTTTGCTACAGATTAGCTGTCCCTTGCATGGTTTGTTCGGAGGTTACAATGTCCATTAATTCTATTGACCATGATGAAATGACGATAATCACAGACAAGTGGGACTTCACGGAAGAAGTACAATCACAGAAGCCAACCAAAAGTGTTAAGTCGGCGGAGGCTCGTCGTCGTATTGAAGCATTAAGAGAGATTCGCGAAAGCGGCTTAACCATAGAGGAAGCGAAAGACCTAGGCATACTGCACTAGATGTGATGACAGTGATAATCGATGTAAGGGTGGGTCATATCGCCACCCTTAATTTTTCTTTTTTTGATCTTAGTTAACGCACTTGTCGTGCTTTGATGTCCATTTAAGTTGCGGATGTGCTATATTCCCTCTCCATATTTTTGCAGATTCAGCCCCTTTGTATGTCGATTAATTTATCTACCCTCCCGGCCAACGAAAAAAACAAAATTGAGCTTGATAAACAGGCCTCATTTTTAGTCTGGAAGCTGCGTGAAGCGAAAGCAGGGCCAGATGAAATTGATCAGCAAGCGGATAAAATCAGAGATGAAGATGAACGAGCATCTTTTCTCGAATCTGTAGCCAAGTACAAGCGAGTGATGGGTGTCGCCTGACGCCCTATGTGCAAGACATCGAGAAATTGAAATGGTCTCGATTTTTGCTAAAATCCTTCGCGTTAAATTGAATTAGAGAGAACATCCCGATGGGAAGAAGTTTTGAAGTGCGCAAAGCCTCGATGGCGAAAACAGCTGGCGCAAAAATTAAAGTTTATTCCAAATACGGTAAAGAAATTTACATGTGCGCGAAAAATGGCGGTGCAGATCCAGACATGAATTTGTCTCTTAAGCACCTGATCGCAAAAGCGAAGAAAGACCAAGTTCCTGCACACGTTATCGACAAAGCGATTGATAAAGCGAGTGGTGGCGGCGGTGAAGACTACGTTCCTGCACGTTACGAAGGCTTTGGCCCTGGCGGTACTAGTGTTATCGTTGATTGTCTAACGGATAACGGTAACCGTACTTTCCAAGATGTACGCCAGTGTTTTGTTAAAACAGGTGCGAAAATTGGCGTTGAAGGTTCAGTTTCGCATATGTTTGATCACCAAGCGGTATTCCAGTTCAAAGGCGATGATGACGAGATCATTCTAGAAACGCTAATGATGGATGATGTGGATGTCACAGACGTTGAACTAGAGGATGGTGTGATCACGGTATTCGCCCCTCACACTGAGTTCTTCAAAACGAAGACGGCTCTAAACGGCGCTTTCCCAGATCTAACGCTTGATGTTGAAGAAATCACATTCGTTCCTCAAACTCACACGCCGGTTGCGGGTGAAGATGCAGAGAAATTCCAAAAATTCCTCGATATGCTAGATGATTGTGATGATGTTCAGCAGGTTTACCACAACGCTGAGCTGTAATCTCAGGCACATTAACGAGTGCTGAAAAATTGCTAAAAAGGGATCCTCGTGATCCCTTTTTTGTTTCTGAACACTGAGAAAACTCATCATCTGATTAGACAGGGCATTGTTTTTTAGGTAATAAACGCTTTCAATAGATGCTGGTTAGATAAGGTACCGGACGACAGATGAGTAAACGACTTGCGATATTTCTTAGCTGCTGTGTAGCATTTCCCGCAATCTCTGCACAAACGAATGCGCTTGAACGAGCCAATACACTCTTTGAGCAGGGGGATGAGGAGCAAGCCAAATCGTTATACATGGCTGCCGCAGAACAGGGCAGCGCTGAGGCGCATTTCAGGCTCGCTTATCAATATATCCTGTCTGACCAGCAGAGTGTCTATCACTATCAGCAAGCCGCTTTGCAGGGCCATCAAGAGGCACTAGACAACTACCTTCAGAAGGTGTTTTTTAGAGCGGGCAGTATATCAATGTCAGACCCTAAAAGCGCGCTTGAGACCTATCAGAAGGCCAAAAAACACAACCCCGCTTTATCGCTTTATGGTGAAGAACAGATAATCCAAACGCTCCGCTATGCGGCAGAGCTACCTGAGCGGGACGTAGAAGCGTTCTTCGAGATGTATGACGTAAAGGATGAAGATGGTAACTGGCCATTTTATGATGTATGGGAGTTGGCAGAACAGGCATCGCGTGAAGGGAGTGTATTTGGTAAACCCGACCCTGAGCTGATATTCTGGCTCATCACTCGTGGTGGTTGGGTTCCCGCTGAGCTGTCATATGCGGTCAAAGACTATTATCAGCATTGGAAAGACAACCAAGTGGTGCCTTTTAACCTATGCTATTACATTTCCAGCGGTGCAGGTGCTGGGTATTGCGCTAATAGAGATGCACTAGAACAAGAAACTCGTCGTCAGAGTGAGTTAAGTGCTTTGAATGCGCAACTCTCAGGGCAGTATTCAGCATTGATAGAGGCCGCTTACAACGAAATGACGACTTTTGTTACTCTTAAAGCGCAACAAGAAGAAATGCATGGTGGTTCTGGGAGAGGAGCTTGGATTAGTGAATCCATTCAAAAACAGAAAAACCGCTATCTTGAGGCTTTGGATAAAGCGGTTCAAGGTCATATCCAGAATGTGCTTACGCCGTTGGCTGAAACTGACAGGCGTCTCAATGCGACTTACCATGAGGTGATGGATTATCTCAAGCTGCCATCCCCAGAGTATATGTTGCCGAAACCTCATTCTTTCGAATTACGAGAGGTACAAAGACAGTGGTTAAAGCACCGAGATGCGACTTGTCGCTTAGTGACTGCGCCTCATCCGTCGTTAAAAGAGCAATGCCTGAATTGGCTCACCGCTCAAAGAGAACAGCAACTGCGCGACATCATGATTCAATAACCATTTCAAAACAGTGAAAGAGGGAGCAAATCAGACGCTCCCGTATCGCTCACAAAGCAATCATTGGGCCTGTGATACAACACCGCCCCCAGCTAGCCAACTTGAGAGCTTACGTATTAGCGGCAGTACGGTCAGGTTGAGTACGAGTGCTGCTGGCCACGCAAGGATAAAACTGTCGAGCCAGATCGCTGGCCATTCGCTACTAAAGCCAAGTTTATAGCCAGAAATTAATCCAGACATGATGACGGCCATAGTCAGTGAAGAAAGTAGGGCTGAAATCCAAAAATGTTTGCGACTCATATTTCGCCTCCTCTGCTTGTTCTTATGTTGTCACTAAGGATATAACTAGCCATAAGTGAAAAAAATAAGCAGGTTTAGAAGTATGAATTCCATATTTGGAAACATTGATGACCTTTATTTGTTCTGTTGCGTTGTCGAAGAAGGTTCTTTACTGGCTGCGTCTAAGAAACTGCAATTGCCAGTATCAACCATGTCGCGCCGTCTCTCGGCGTTAGAGCAGCGTCTGAATATCCGTTTGCTTGAGAAGAAGGGTAGGGAGCTGGTCGCAACACAAAGTGGTCTACAGACGTTTGAGGTGTTGCAGAGCGGTATGGAGTCGATCGAGTCTGGCTTTGGTCAGATGGTTTCAGATACTCAGCAAGTCTCGGGTAAGATAAAGCTTGCACTACCCCACAATTTTTATTGTGCTTTTGTGGGCGATGTCGTTGAACAGTTTTTGGTTGATTACCCCAAAGTCTCACTCGACTTGGTGCTGAGTCAGGAGCAAGCCGTTCCCCAAACTGACCGAGATTTATTGATCACCTTCGATTTGGCAGAAATGAATGACATGATAGCCAGACCTTTGTTTAAAGCTCGCCATGCCTTCTTTGCCAGCCCTGAATACATCAAGCGAGTGGGGAATGTAAAAGATTTACAGCAGCTCAGCAAGCTGGATTGGGTTAGTGTCGATCATGCATTAGACATCTCGGTTTACGAACAGGAACGTTTGGTTGATGTCATGACGGTCAAACCTAAGTTGATTGTTAACGATATATTGGCGGTATGCGGTGCGGTTGAAAAAGGGTTAGGCGTGGCTTCTTTACCATTTAGGCATGTTCACGAAGGGATGAATATTGTCCGAGTGTTGCCTCAGTATCAGCGTAGTGTGAGACAGGCGTATCTGGTATATAAACAAAGGCGCTACCAACCTAAGGCGTTGACCTTACTGGTTGAGCGTTTAATGAGTGGTGTGGAGAAAATGCAGGAACCAACGCATTTTACAGTGTAAAACCAACCTAATAGAAAAGATAAGGAAAGGACGAGCAGATGGATAAAGTGGTCATCGTGACAGGCGCGGGAAGAGGGATTGGAGCAGAAACCGCAAAGCTTCTTGCAAAGCAGGGCTACGCTGTGTGTGTCAATTATCTTAAGAACCACCAGCGTGCTGATGAGGTGGTGGAGGCGATAACTCAGTCGGGTGGTCGTGCGTTCGCCCATCAAGCGGATGTGTCGGATGAAGATCAGGTTGAAACTATGTTCGGTGTCGTCAAGGCTCGTTTTGGTGTGGTGACTCATCTGGTGAACAACGCTGGTGTCTTGTTTCAGCAAACGACGTTGAATAAGGTTGATGTTGAGCGGTTTAGACAGGTGATGGAAGCCAATGTAGTGAGTTGTTTCCTGTGCTGCAAAGCGTTTATCAATCAACTGGATGCGTCAGGAGCTATCGTCAATGTCTCATCGGCAGCGTCAAGAACAGGAGCGCCGTTTGAATATGTCGATTATGCCGCATCGAAAGGAGCGATGGATTCCTTAACTAAAGGTTTATCTTTAGAGCTGGCTGAACGTGATATTCGAGTCAATGGCGTCAGGCCGGGCTGCATTTACACTGAGATGCACGCCGATGGCGGTGAACCAGGGCGTGTAGACCGACTCGCCTCTCAAATTCCGCTTGGACGTGGTGGCACGGCACTAGAGGTTGCTCAGTCGATCGCTTGGCTACTGTCTGATGAAGCATCGTTTGTGACCGGTTCGTTCATCGATATCGCAGGTGGAAAATAGGCAAACGGAACTGGCCATCTAGGTTAACCAGATGGCCATGTTATCGAATCATTTAGCGCAATAAGGGCAAGTGCCCTGTTTTGACCAAAATGATTGTTTCCTGCTCAACAAAAGGAAAATGCTCGCTCATATGTGGGCTACGTAACCAGCTCCCTTTTGGGTAGCGGCCATGTTCGTCGGCGAACTCTCCTGATAGGACAAAGATCTCTTCACCGCCAAAATGTCGATGCGGCTGAAACCTTTCTCCCGCTGGCCATTTCACCAAAGCGACGTGTTCATGTTCGAACTCATGCAATGGCATCACTTCAAGGCCGCCAATTCCAGGTAACCAAGCTTGCGTGTGGGTGTTCACCCTGATGCTCGCGCTATCTCTCTCATCAAACTGATTCAGTTTCACCAAGATGGTACAGCCTTGATCGCTGAAAGGAGCGTGTTGACTGCCGGGTGGGTTACGCAGATAGCTACCTGCGGGGTAGTCCCCCTGTTCATCGGAGAAGATACCCTCCAAGACGAATATTTCTTCTCCCATTGGATGTGGATGCGTGTTGAAACGAGAGCCCGCATCGTAGCGGACGACACTGGTTGTATGGCCGGATTCTGCGTCTTCTCGCTCTAGCGGTTTGCGCCAAACGCCTTTGGCTGGGCTAGCAACCCAAGGCATCGACTCAGTATCAATGACGACGCGCTGGGCAAAGTTCATATTGAGCATCAGTTACTCCTTAGGTTGATATGCATTAGTTACGGCCAGCGATCACGCCGCCATCCACGTCCCAGATAGCTCCTGTCACCCAGCTCGCCTGATCCGAGAGCAAAAAGCTGATGCTGTTCGCCACATCCGTCGCGGTTCCGACTCGACCTATCGGGTGAAAATCGTTAAAGCTTTCCAAAGCCTGATCGACGTCTTTAGGGTCAATAAACGCTTCATAGATGGGCGTTTTTACCACGGCTGGCGAGACAGCGTTGACTCGAATATTGTAATCAGCCAACTCCATCGCCAAGTGCTGAGTCAGTGCATGCAGACCCGCTTTAGCCATCGAGTAAGCTGAAGAAGGTGTGGCTTTAATCGCTTGTTTCGCCCACATGGAACCAATATTGACAATACTACCACGGTTGGCCTGAATCATGTTTTGCGCAACGGCCTGCGTGATTTGAAATATCGCCTTATTAAGCTGGTGGTAGCGATCATAATCCTGTTCAGTATGGTCAATGAAGGCTTTGGGGTTAAAGTAACCCGCGGCATTGACTAAATAGCTGATGGTTTGCTGGGAATCTTGGATTTCCTGTACAAGTTGCGAGACAGAGTCAGCATTATACAAATCTGTCTGATGCGTTTTTACCATGCCCAACTCACCAAGCTCGCTAGCCGCCTGTGCGAGCTTGTCGGCACTTCTGCCTACTAGCGTGACTGGGACTTGATTTTGTAGCAGTAGCTTGGCGGTTTCAAAACCCATGCCGCTCGAACCACCGACGATGAGTGCGGTACCGTGATTACTGTATGTCATTTTTCTTTCTCCTGATTGATTGTGACGTGCTAATATTAGGAGCAATGTAAATCACTGAATAGTAAGTACAAATCAGTAGGGTAGGTACTTTTTGGTCCATCTTTATGAATAACAAAGAAAAACTTTTTACGAGAAAAACTGCCCCCCAAAGCAGCGCGCGAATGGTGGAAGCAATCTATGGCTGCAAATGGTCGTTAACTGTCTATCAATTGCTCGCTGCAGGGGTTAATCGACCGGGAGAAATGGTGCGCAATGTTGAGGGGCTATCGACAAAGGTGTTGAATCAGTGTCTGAAGCGCAATGTGGAGTTTGGAATACTCGATAAAGTGATTTATAACGAGTTGCCACCGAGAGTGGAGTATCAGGTGACAGAGTTCGGAGAGAAATTCTTAGCCATTCTAGAACAGTTGGAAGCTTTACAAGACGAAATCGATCAAATCGGGTGAGTCGTATCAACTCACCCCATCTATTGATTAGCCCGCCAAACGCATCATGTTACTTAAGCGTTGGTAACTAGTGCTGCCTATGTCGTTATGATCGCAAACTGACAGCAAGTCCTCAATAAAGTGGCTCAAAGCTCTGGCCTCAACGCGGCGTACACCTTGCTGCTGAGCATCAGTCAGATAGTCGTACACTGAAGCGGCGCCGAAATCGCCGAATATCATCTCACCTTGTCGATTGATCAACACGTTGTGGGCATACAAATCACCATGGCAGACTTTGCTATCATGCAGGTGGCTGAAAACGTTGAGCATTTGATCAACGATGTATTCGATCTTTTCGACACTAAGGGTAAATTCTGGTTTGAATACATCACGCGTGCAGGTATCCAGAGTCGGCGGTAATCCCAAATTAAAATAATCCGATGGGATCAACTCCATGACCAGCGCAAGGTGATCATCTTCGTTCACCTGTGCAATCGATTTGACTAGATTCGTGTGTAGTCCTGCCTGCAGGCAAGCTTGCAACTCATCTTGCGGGTAGCCGTCGCTGGTTACTTCGCCTTTAAATACTTTTACCGCGACTTCTGCAGGGAAATCAAAATCCCTATCGAGCCAGTCTGCGTGTGAGATTATCCCAGAAGCACCTTGGCCAAGCACGTGATTGATTGAATAGCTGGCCGATGAGATCTGAGGGACACTTTCGTTATGCGACAGACGCTCACAGAATGGGTTGCCCGCAAACGCCATCCAAGCCAGCTTTGGCAGCTCAAGCAAGACTTGAGGAAACACATCGAGTTGGTTGGCTGACAGCCTGACTAGCTCTAGATTAAACAAATTTTTAAAGCTCTTTGGTAGAGCCGTGATCTGGTTACCCGCTAACGCCAGTTTTTGCAGTCGTGGTCTGTGGCCCAAAGATTCTGGTAGCTGCTTTATCTGGTTATCGGTCAGAATCAGCCAGCGGAGTTGTTCTGGTAAAGATTCTTCCGCCACACGGACAATTTGATTGCTCTTAAAGCCAACCATTTCTAACCGTTCACATTGGCCGAGCACCAAAGGAAGACGGGTAAAGCGGTTATTGGAAGCAAAAACAATCTTGAGTTGGGTAAGCTCGGTCAGCCATTCCGGCAGTTCGCACAGTAGATTGTTGGACACATCGAGGATCTCTAAGCTGTCAGATAACGTTAAGATCTCTCGTGGTAACTCAGTTAATTGCTCAGAAAGCTGAAGGCGTTGAATGCCTGCCAGCTGGCCATTTCTTAGTTGTTCTACTGTGTGCAAACTTGTCTGCCTATCAATGTTTGGGGATGAAAAAGAGCGCGTATTCTACGCAGTAAATGGATGAAAGGCGAGACAAGAACGATGCGCCTAATCATGAGAGGCGCTCGTTACTACGTTATTGCTGGGTGAGCTGCCGATAGCTCAGTATGGTCAGCAGAGTGAAAAACGCCGGGTCACTCCAGCCACAACCGACGAAAATGCCGACAAATCCTGCGTAGCCGGTAATCACTACGCCAAGCAGGTTAGTCACCACCAGAGCTTTGAACAGCTGGCGCATAGTATCTTTGTGTTCAATGTGGCGCAGAAACAAACTGACAGCGGCCATCCCGCCCAAAAAGATGCTGGTATGTTGAGATAAGAAGTAGGCGTATCGATCATTGATTTCTACGCCATACATCGGCCACATCACATGGGGCAGAAAAAACAGAGCGATAGCAAAGGCGGTATAAATACCGCCATGTAGGGTTAGGAAGGTTTTGTTGTTCATTGTGCTGCGTGCTGATTTACAGGGCCTTGGTTAATGGCTGTCAGTGGTTGGTTGATGTCGAAGATAATGCCGCGTACTTCTGCGACCCCCATCTGTTTTAAGCGTGCAGCGTGCATCTCAAGATAGCGTTGAGCGCTGGTTTCATCTTCAAACAGGTATATTCCACCGCCGAGCTTTTTAGCTTCACTCTCAGTCCAGATTTTCCAGATCATGCCCGGTTCTTGATTGATTGACTCAGCTAGCTTTATCAACGCCTGAGACATTTCTTCTCCCATCGGACCGTGGTATTCAAAATCGACTTGCAATAGTTTCATGATGGTTTCTCCGTAAGTGGTGTTTGGTTGCTGTTAGGATGATTGTTACCTATAAAAAATAAACAGAAAAGTTCATAATATTGCGTGTAAATGTCTAAAAAACTGACAGGTTGAAAGCGGTGAGATTAAAAAGCACGTTAGAGCAGTGGGTCACGCTTCGTGAGATAGAAAGAGCTGGTAGCATTCAGGCCGCCGCGGTCGTGCTCAATAAGAGCCACACGACCTTAATTTACTCGGTCAAAAAGCTGGAAGAGCAACTCAGTGTTCAGCTTGTTGAAGTAAAAGGTAAGCGAGCAACATTGACTGAGCATGGCCAGTCTCTGCTGCGTAGAGCAAATAGCATGCTGGATCAGGCAAAAGAACTTGAGGAGCTTAGCCAGCAGATGGCAGCTGGCGTTGAGTCTGAAATAATTGTTGCAATGGATCACTTGTGCGATCCGTCTTTGCTCTATCGTCCAATGGCATATTACCTCAGGCAAAACAGCGCGACTTCGATTCAGGTTGTGGAAACGTCACTATCGAAAACATCTGACATGGTCACTAGTGCGCAGGCTGATATTGCCATCATCACCCTGCCAGTGACCAACTATCCGGCACAGGCGTTTTCGCTGACCAGTATGGTTCCTGTTGTGTCGACCGAACACCCGCTTGCTCAGCAAACAAGCTTAACCATGGCCGATTTTGCGACGCATTGTCAGATCGTTATTCGCGATCTTGGCGCGTCTCAAACCAATGAGCAGGCGCAAAATGTCGGCTGGCTGAAATCCAACCAGAGAATTACTGTTGATAACTTTGACCACGCCTTTCGGGCGGTAGAGCAGGGTGTGGGTTTTTGCCGTTTGCCGACTCACATTATTGCCAAGCGAAATCAAGGACAGTTGCAGGTACTTAATGTGGAGGAGAGTGACTGTTATCAGGTCCCGCTTCATCTTACTCTACCCAAAGGGGCCAAAACCGGCCCAGTAGCGCGGTGTTTCTATGAGTTATTGCGCAATGGAGCTTGCTCAGAATCTGGTGAAAAAAGTCAGTAGTGAGACGATAAGTGAATCATTGCACAGTGAATGGGTTACTATGGGCGCTAAGTTTGGATTTTTGCAGGGAATCGTGAATGCAACCGTGGTTAGATTGGGCTAAACAAATTAAAGCCATCGCACAGGCTGGTGAAACGTATGGTAGAGATAAGTACGATCTGGAGCGCTACCGTCAGTTAGATGAGATTGCCCATCAAATGTTTGCTCATTTGAGTGGTAGCCCAGTTGAGCAGGTACAGAAACTGTTTATTCCGGAATCAGGTTACCCAACACCAAAAATAGACCTACGCGCTGCTGTGATCAAGGATGGAAAAATACTCTTAGTCAGAGAAAGAGAAGATGATTGCTGGACGCTACCCGGAGGTTGGGGTGATGTGTGTGAAACACCGAAAGCAGGTGTTGTGCGTGAAGTATTGGAAGAGTCTGGTTATGTGGTGAATAATCCTCGGCTGGTGGCGGTGAAAGATCGTGCAGTGCATGACTATCAGCCAGAGTTTCCGTTTCATATCTATAAGATGTTCTTTCTGTGTGATTTTGTATCTGGTGAAGCCACGACTAATATCGAGATTTCTGAAATTGAATTTTTTGCACCGGATGAGCTTCCTCAACTGTCCCAAGGGCGTGTTTTGGTCGAAGACATTGAAATGATGTTTGATTATCTGGCCAACCCAGATAAGCCTATTTACGTTGACTAATCGTTGAGAATTGATGTTTACAGTGTAAACCTCAATGCGATGACAACGTCATGCATTGAGGTTTGTTGGACTATAGAGACTTGGCTAGTTACTGACTCCTGAATAACGAAAGGCTTCATGAGTCAGTTTATCGAGCTCTGTATTCTCCATTTCATTGTGTACCACGCTGATGCGACCAAGGTAGATTAGTGGAATTTCATCGGCTCGATTTTCCAAATGAAATTTTATCGCTTCTGCGGTCGCTACACCAAGGTCGTCACTCATGCGCATCGGAGTGGCATCAAGTTCGTCAGAGCGTATCTTTTCTATTTCCTTTGCCGTACCACCCCAACCAGTGACATAGATGTCAGAGAGCTTCCCTGCTTCAGCTAGGGCATCAATGGCGCCCATTGTCATCGCTGTGTTTGCATTATGGATCATAGTAACTTCAGGGAAGTTATCCAGTACCAGTTTGACACCATCAGCGCCGCCCAGTTTCTGGTATTGGCCGAAGTGCTCGTAGGCTGTGAACCAGTCACCTTTTTCTCTTACACAATCTATAAACCCTTGAGAACGCTGGGTATCTGTAATACCAGGAATACCTCGGTTAGCAGCAAAATCGACCTCGTTGCCTAGATGTTTGACAACATGTTGACACAATACTTCTGCCCCCATAGCGCTGGAAAAGTCAAACCATGCATCGGGTTGGTGCTGCCACTGTGAATCTGGAGTATGAAACGCCCAAATAAAGGTTTTGAAATCGTTAGAGGCGGACAACTTCTGGATGTTTCCTGATTGCAGACTAAGCTCTGACGGTCCAAAAATAACAAAATCGTAAGGCTTCTCAGCGTTTAACACCTGTTGGGTATATTGAGTTTGCAATGAGTGTTCGATTTGTTTTGAGGTATATTGAACGACTTTAAAAGGGACTTCGAGATCCTTAAGGCGTTCGACTAGTGCAGTATAGTTGCGTACCCAGAAATCAGAGATATCGGCACTTGGGTAAATTAAGGCGATTTTTATTGATTTCTCGGCTGCAGTTTTAGTGACAGGAACTGCAGCGCCGCTCACTGTCTTTTGAAACGTTTCCAACTTCTTTTGATCTTTTTGGGTTTGGGAAGTGTCGGAACTAAAAGCAAAAGATGAAACGCATAAAGTGCCAGTCAGTGCGGCTGTTAGCACTTTATTGATGTGAAATCGCATACTTGTTACCAAATGTTTTGATTGTGTATTAACATTATTATAAATATATAAAAATTATGAGTTAAAGATTTTTTATACTAAGTATGCATAAATTCTTGAGTGTGGCGAGCCTATTGCTCACCACCGTTTGTAGCTTGCCATTATTTGCTAGTTCGACTGACATCGATTTTTTCACCTATGCCAAAGAGAAAGTAGCGCTCGCGATAGCCAGCGATCAGGCGTGGGATGGTCCGAAAATAGGCCCTAAAATTGTTCGTGAAAGAAACATTATTTTCGTTGCTTCAGACCTTCGTAATGGCGGTGTATATGGAGTGGCGAGAGGTATGTCTGAAGCGATATCTCACCTTGATTGGCACTTAAGATTTATTGACGGCCTTGGCTCAGAAGTTCGCCAGGGCGCGGCGATAAGAAAGGCGATTGGTTTTGAACCCGATGCGATTGTGTTAGGTGGGATTGATGCACACCGACATAAGCGTATCCTCAAGCTGGCTGAAAGTTTAGGTATTACGGTTATCGGTTGGCATGCCACGGAGCTCGCTGGGGGCAACGCTGATATTGGCTTGTTCACTAACATCACCACAGATCCATTGGCTGTTGCAGAAGTGGCCGCTTTGCTGGCGATTGTGGATTCTAATCGCCATGTTAATGCGTTGGTATTTACTGATCCGAACTACAAGATTGCAACGATTAAGTCGGATGCTATGGTTGCGGCCATTGAGCGCTGTGCAACCTGTAAGGTGTTAGAACTTAAAGCGTTACCCTTGGATAAGATTGCTCAACAAATGCCTGCTATTCTCGATCAATTGTGGGAAAAACATGGTGATGAGATCACTCACATACTGGCTATCAATGATTTATATATCGATTATGCGATTCCTTCTTTGGAGTCGATTTTAGAAGACAATAAACCGGTGCCTCAGAACATTTCTGCTGGCGATGGCAGCAAAGCCGCCTACAAACGTATCGATAGCGACACCTTTCAGCTGGCTACTGTACCTGAGCCCCTTTACTTACAGGGGTGGCAAATCATTGATGAGCTTAATCGAGCTTTTCATAACATGCCGCCTAGCGGCTACTCCGCGCCTGTGCACCTTGTGACACCTGACAATGTTGCAGAGTTAATCAGCCCAAAAGATAGCGGGATATATGACCCACAAAATGGCTATCGCGAAGCGTATCTCAGCATATGGAAGCCGCAATGAAATTCAGCCCTATTAACCTAACTCAGCGCCTGATCATTGCTAACTTGTTCTCTTTGTTGATCGTTAGTTTCGCGGTATTTATGGTCATTCGCTCACTTCATTCTGTCGAGTCGACCCTAAAAACGGAAACTACGTCACATGTGTCCGATCTTATCGTCAATTCAGAGATCAGTCGGCGCGTTTTTGCGCTCACCTCTAGAGTAAAACTGCTTGAACAGACATTTCTCTTCAGTGAAACCACCTTGTCAGAAGAAGCATTTAATGTCGATTTCCAGTTGCAGAGGTTACGCGACCTCTCGACCAACCAAGCGTTCTCGTTGAGGATAGATGCGTTTATCGAAAGCTTTCATCGATTTCTTGGCAGTTCGCTAGCGCTAAACCGCATACTTAAGCAAACTCATGAGATCGATGAAACCTTAGCGGATCAGCTGGATAAACTAGAACTAGCGATTGCTGACAGCAAGCTTCGCCACATTAATGAGCCTGACTTTATGCGTTACAACAATGAGTTAGACTTAGTCAACATGCTGAGAGAAGCGTTTCTTTCTGCAGGTAAAATGGTCGGTGATATTCACAGCAGAATTACTCCTGAAACAGAAAAAGTGCTGTTGATCGAGGTCGAAAAAGAGCTTGATATCTTCCTACTTCATCTGGAAAACGTCGACATTAAAACAGAAGCTGTGGTGCTAGAAAAGCAGCGTATCCATCGTACGGTCAAGCGCTATAACTCGGCTTTGAGACGTATCCGCGCTAACCTAGAGCAGCGTTGGATAGTGATGGCATCGCTGGTGGACGCACAAACTCAGCTACTGAACATGGTGGAGAATACCGAAGCGCGCGTACTCAATCAGGCGCTTGAGTTAACTAAAAAGCTGGAAAAAGATATCGAAGCATCGCGGCTCAATGCGGTGACGATGAGCTTTGCTGCTGTGCTGCTATCTGTGCTGCTGGTGAGTCACGTGGTACGTCGTCATATCCGAAAACCACTTGATGATTTAAAAGACGGCTTTGATCGTCTTGAGTCCGACTCGATTAAAAAGCCCATCGATCTAGGACGCCAAGACGAATGGGGACACATAGAAAGCGCCTACAACAACATGGCCTCACGCCTGTCAGATGCTTACTTAGAACTGCATGATGAGAAAAAGAACTTCGACTTTCTCGCACACCATGACCCTTTGACTGGTCTGGCTAATCGCCTGCTCGCGACGAAAAAGCTCAAACGTGAAATTGCACAGAGTACCAAAAATGGCGAGTCGTTTGTTTTGCTTTATCTTGATACCGATGAGTTCAAAACTATCAATGATTCCTTAGGTCATGCATCTGGGGACAACCTATTGGTTAACATGTCGGAAATTCTGATGAAGATAATTGGAGATTCAGGGTTTGTAGCACGCATGGGCGGTGATGAGTTCATGATTGTTATCTCTAACGCCAGCCTTAAAGATGGTGAATTACTCGCAGAGCGAATCAACAAGGCATTGCGCAAACCTTATTACATCGAAGACAACTTGATTTTTGTTTCTACCAGCATTGGTGTATGTGAATTCCCACTTCATGGTAAGGATGGTGAAACTCTAGTTCGTAATGCGGATACGGCTATGTATCATGCCAAGCGATGTGGCCGCGATCAGTACAAAGTCTACGCTGATAAGATGACCCATGAAGTGACGGACTTAGTTGAGACCAATATCGGTCTTCGCCAAGCGATAGCCAACGATGAGCTGGTGGTGTATTTCCAGCCCAAGGTGGATTTGGATTCAAACACCATTGTTGGGGCCGAGGCTCTGGTTCGCTGGAATCATCCTAAATTGGGGATGATTCCACCAGCTGAATTTCTGGAAGTGGCTGAGAAAACGGATTTAATCACTGAAATTGACACATGGGTATTCAGAAAAGTCGCGAATTCGATCACCCAATGGCAACGTGATGGCATTGAATTACAAGGCTTGTTGTTCTCTATTAACTTTTCAGCGCGGATGTTCTATCGAACGGATTTAGCTCAGCAGTTGCAACAGATATTAGATAACACCGACTGCCAGCCGCATCAGCTGTTACTGGAAATCACTGAGCGCGATATGATGCGTGACTTTGAAACCTGCGTTCGAACCATTGCGACTTTACGTGAGAAAGGCTACAAGATTGCCATTGATGATTTTGGCACTGGCTACTCATCACTATCGGTACTCAAAAATCTATCAGCAGATTGCATCAAGCTTGACCGGAGCTTTATCGAGGATGTGAATTCCTCAAAAGTTGACTACGAGATCACCCGAGCGGTACTTAAATTGGCGCAGATTCTTGAATTTTCGGTGATTGCAGAAGGAGTCGAAACTGAATCTCACGTTGCAACTCTGCGGCATATTGGTTGCCGATTTGCGCAAGGATACTACTTTGCCAAACCTCTACCGGTTGAAGAGTGGATTCACTATCTTGCTGAAACTGAGCAGCCAGTCATTGTTTCCTGACATGTGCAGTCAATCAAAAAGGGCCACATCAAAAGTGGCCCTTTGCAATAGGTCGAATGGACTTAGCTTGATTGACACCGCGCTGGTGACGGTTTGTTTTGTCTCAGTGCCAGTATTGCCTGTGGTAGAAGAGACATCACGATCATACCGCTCATTAGGCTGTATTGGAGTGGGGTAAAAGATTCACCCAGCAGCACCAGTCCCGTTACGATACCTGCAATTGGGTTGGCAATGCCGCCAAAGGTAAAGTCCACCACAGTCATGCGTTGCAAAAGCCACACGTACATGCCGTAACCCAATGCGGTGTTGAGACCGACGACCCACAATAAACCTAAGCCATTACTAAGCGAGAAATTCACTAGTGCGTTGCTGTATTGCGCTGGGTCCACGACCGCTTGAAAGCCTGCCGCGATAGACAGAATCGCGCCGCCGAGAATCAGCTGCCACGTCAGCACTGTCCACCAGTGCATGCGGTTGCCCAATGACTTGGTCAGGGAGCTACCTGCAACGATACACATGATGGCAGCGAGCATCGCCCCCAAACCAATCGGATTGAGGCTAATGGAGCTTGGAGAGAACAGTATCCAAGCCAGACCAACTAGGGCCGCACCACAGACAGCCTGAATCGGGCTAGGGCGAGTTTTGTTCACTACCCAGTTGTACACCATGGCAAACACGGGGACAGACACCATACCCACACCGGAAATGGCCGATGGCAAGGTCAATGCCATAACAAAAATCAGTCCGAAGAAGGTCGCAATGTTAATCAGTCCAAGACTGAAGAGAATTTGCCAGTCTCCTTTTTTTGGCAGAGACGGCTTAATCATCAGTAACAAGAGCCCGGCAGGAAGTGCGCGAATCGCTCCCAGCAGTAGGGGAGGCCAATCAGTCAAGCTATATTGTGTTACTGCGTATGTTGTACCCCAGAAGAAAGCGGGGATCATCGCCAGTAATATATTCATAATTTTTATCTTTACATTAAGATATTTTGCGTGAATGTACGCCTAAAAGTTCTGTTTGTAAAGTATCTTTATGTTAAGATACTTCGATACGTCATTTTCTTAGTGGAGAAACCAGTTCATGGACGCTATAGATAGAGTGGTCGAACAATGGGCAAAGGAAAAGCCCGAATTAGATACTGAACCCATGGCCATCATGGGCAGGCTGCTCAGAATTGCCAAACATATGGAAACGGAAGTCACGCAATTGCACAAGCGCTATGACTTAAAGCTGGGTGAGTTTGATGTCCTGGCCACATTACGGCGCAGTGGTTCACCATTTCGCCTAACCCCTTCTGAATTAATCGATTCTATGATGCTCACTTCTGGTGCGATGACAAATCGTCTTGATAAGTTGGAATCCAAAAGCCTCATTGCGCGTGAGCACAGTAAACAAGACCGTCGCAGTGTCACCGTGCAACTGACAGATGAAGGATTTACCTTGATTGATAAAATCATTGAAGAGCATGCTCAAGTTCAGCAGAAACTAGTAAAAGGCATGAACTCAAACCAGAAGCGTCAGATTAATCAAATCCTCAAAGGTTGGCAGACTCAGTTCGAATAACCTCCTATCGCAACCCGATGGGTGTTCATCGGGTTAATCTTAGCCAGTTTTACTTACCACGACTCTCTCAGACGACCTAGGCCATGGATGATGCTGCTATCCTCTTCGCACCTGCGATGCTCGAGATGAGGAAAGGCCAACTTGCCTTCAGTTACTCGCGCTTTGAGCCGTGCGTGCATGATATCAAGAATGACACGTGGCGCATATTTTCCTCGAATTGGTGTAATTTCAATCTTTTTTTTGATTGGGCATCACATACCGAAAGATATTAATTTCGTCACCGCTGGGCTCTATCTGTCGATATACCAGTCAATAGCGGCATTAAATCTAGCTTTTCAGTACAAAATACTGTCACTGATTAAGGTTTGGTTGTTTTTTGACCGTTTTTAGGGTCGATATGCAATAGTGCGATTTTTGACCAGGTTTGGTACGTTTATTTTTTTATCGGAGGTATAACATGTCAACAAGAGCTTTTCTTTCAATAGAGAGTGTCGACAACGGATGTCTGTCTCATGCTTGTAATACCCCCCTATCTATGGGGAACAGCTACCAATCTGGTCATGAAGATCAGATCACCGTTTTGTCTTTCTCTCATTCCATCGATTACGATAACAAGGCTATTCATCACCCGATTCAAATAGTGAAAAAGATAGATAAGGCCAGTCCAATTCTCGCTCAGGCTTGTTCTGATGGCGATGAACTAAAATGTTGCTTAAATTTCTACCGTCCAAGCTCTAAAGGTGGCAGCGAACTGTTTTACGAAGTTAAGCTGACAGGGGCGCTGATACGTTCTTTATCGACACATATGCCGCATGTTATTGATTTCAACGACAACGAAATGAATGAAACCATGCTGATCTCGTACCGAGACATCAGTTGGAGGCATATAGGAGCAAATACTGGAGCTTTTTCCTCATGGCTTCAAGCATTCTCAGACGTTAGGGATAAGGACGAACGATGAGCCCAAGTCGAGGTCAAATCGGCGAAGATGAGGTGAAAATGATTGTCCGTGGGCTGCTTCAACAAGCCAACACGTACAGTCTGACGCACTTGTCTGACCCAACCATTCAGCATGAGTTCCGAGAGCAGTATCGTTTACTTGGAAAATGTCTATTGCGAGACTACGAGAATGGTATTTTAGTTGGAGAGAGGGTTGTCCGACTAGTCAGACGAGAACGTCAAAGCCTGATTGATCAAGCCTTGGAGCTAGGTGTGTATGGTCTAGGTCTAGTGGCGGGGATTGGGCAACTGTCGGTCGGTTATGGGGGGTGTGTTACCAGCTCGATTTTCTCTATTGCGGGGGCATCTTGGTGTAGTACGGTAGGCATGCCAATGATGGCGCATGGTGGTAACAATATTTATGAAAACTCACACAATATTGCAGGAAATGTAATTCAAAACTGGAAAGGGGAGTTCACTGGCAGCTATAGAAATCGGAATAGCATGTTGCGCAAACAATATCACAAGGCTGCATCATCTCTCGGCTTCAGTAAACGAGAGGGTGACGCTGCTTATGCCGTGGTTGATCTCGCTTCAAGCGGATATGGCCTTGTTTCTAAAAAGCGAGTCGTTCAAAAATGGACCAATATGCCAGACTCTGAACAACTTTTGTTATTTCGATACTTTAAACGAGATTACGCTAAAGGGTGGCGTTCGATGTCTAAATCAGCTCTGGGTTTTGAAGGTATTGGTAACGCTGTGACCGCTAAATCTGCGATAAGTCCCTATCTTGAAGGGGATGAATAATGTCTATTTGGCTGTACGTATTTGTCAGTTTATTCGGTGTGATTATTTGCCACTATCTCTCTGAACTGTATCTGCGCAAAGATAAAGTGATTTTCTTTATTGTTTATTTTTTTGTTTTTGTTAACTTTTTTAGTCAACACTACTCTTTAACATTTGACAAAGCCTTCCTTAATAGCTGGTTATTTTTATTCGAGACAGGCAACTCTACCTTTACGGATTTGTACCGCTATATTGCATTGGTGTTCGTGATAGTTATGCTCCTGACAACACCTCCCTCTAGGCTGACTTTTTTAAATCGTTTCTTAAACAAGGGCAGACGCTAGTTTGTTAATCTATGGCGATGTTAATGTTTGTCAGACGACCTAGATCATGGATGATGCTTCTATCCTCTATGGTCGCGATGATGAAAGTAACTGGTTGTGATAATAAGGCTAGCCATTCTCTGATGCTGGCCCGCGTTTACACCAATGGTGAACAATAATGTCTATTTGGCTGTACATATTTGTCAGTTTATTCGGTGTGATTATTTGCCACTATCTCTCTGAACTGTATCTGCGCAAAGATAAAGTGATGTTATTTATTATCTATCTTTTTGTTTTTGGCCAATTCGGTAGTCAACACTACTCCTTAATCTTCTATAAAACCTTTGTAAGAAACTGGTTATTCATATTCGAGACAGATAACTCTGCCTTTACGGATTTGTATAGCTATATTGCATTGGTGTTTATGATAGTGACGGTTTGTACATTGCCACCCTCTAGGCTGACTTTTTTAAATCGTTTCTTAAACAAGGGCAGACGCTAGTTTGTTAATCTATGGCGATGTTAATGTTTGTCAGACGACCTAGGTCATGGATAGATGCTTCTATCCTCTTCGTACCTGCGATGGTCAAGATGTTGAAAGAACGAGCTACCTTCAGTGACTACTTAACTGGTTGCGATAATAAGGCTAGCCATTCTCTGATGCTGGCCCGCGTTTACACCAATGGTGAACAATAATGTCTATTTGGCTGTACGTATTTGTCAGTTTATTCGGTGTGATTATTTGCCACTATCTCTCTGAACTGTATCTGCGCAAAGATAAAGTGATTTTATTTATTGTCTATTTTCTTGTTTTTGTTGAATTCGGTAGTCAACACTATTCCTTAACTTTCGACAAAACCTTTGTAAGAAACTGGTTATTCATATTCGAGACAGATAACTCTGCCTTTACGGATTTGTACCGCTATATTGCATTGGTGTTTATGATAGTTACGGTTTGTACATTGCCACCCTCTAGGCTGACTTTTTTAAATCGTTTCTTAAACAAGGGCAGACGCTAGTTTGTTATGTTGTTTCGTTGGCAGTGATGGGGTGGTATCGTGGTTGACCGTTAAGAGTGATAACAAAACAAGCGGCCGGAGCCGCTTTTTTATCAAGAGTTATACCGCGTTCTCGTCACAGAACAGGTCGGCGTGAGTGATACCACGCAAGGCGCAGCTTTCGTCGAGGTCAGAGATATCGCCACTGACACCCACTGCGCCAAGGAGGTTTTGCTCCGCGTCACGGATCAGTAAGCCACCCGGAACAGGGACCATATTACCGTGCGCCAGAACGTTTACAGCGGAGATAAACGCGGGGCGGTTGTCTGCGTCTTGAGCGAGCTTTCTGGAAGAGCAGCCGAGCGCGAGCGCTCCCCAAGCTTTGGCGATTGCGATGTCTGGCCGCATCATGCTACTGCCATCTTGTCGTTGCAACGTAATCAGCTTGCCGCCGCTGTCGAGTACAGCGACCGTCAGAGGAGCGCTGTGGCTCTTTTGTCCAGCCTGAAATGTACCGTCAATAACGGCTAGTGCTTGTTCTAGAGTTAAACTTCCCATGTTATCTCCTGATTTTCTGTTTACGCGGCTCCTTGCAGAAGCTCGTAGCTCGGTAAGGTCAGGAAGGTGGCGAACACTTCTGCGGTAGACAACTGATAGAAAAGGTCAGCAGTTTGCTCAAAGCGGCCTGCCGCATAGCGAGCCTCACCCACTTCCTGTTTGATAGTGTCGAGTTCCTGATACAACCACGTGTGGAATAATTGTTTGTTGAAGGTCTGGCCGTCATCCAGCTTGACGCCGTGATGAATCCACTGCCAGATGTTTGCGCGTGAGATTTCGGCGGTTGCGGCGTCTTCCATCAGGCCATAGATAGGCACACAACCTGAACCCTGAATCCATGCCTCAATGTAGTACAGGGCAATGCGAATGTTCTTGCGCACACCCGCTTCGTCACGCGAGCCTTGACACGGTTTAAGCAGCAGGTCTGCGCTGATCTCGTGCGTAGGGCTAACAAAATCAAGCTGATTAACTTTGCCTGCAAGATTTTTATCAAACACAGACATCGCCAAGCCGACCAAAGCAGGGTGAGCCACCCAAGTGCCATCGTGACCATTGCGCGATTCGCGTTCTTTATCTTCAATCACTTTGGCGGTAACGCGTTCCATCTCCTGCGGGTCTTTGGTTGGAATAAAGGCCGACATGCCGCCCATGGCTAACGCCCCACGCTGGTGGCAGGTTCTGACTAATAACTGGCTGTAAGCATTGAGGAATTCTTTGTCCATACCGACCACATGACGATCCGGCAGGATGCGATCTGGATGGTTTTTCAACGTTTTGATGTAACTGAAAATGTAATCCCAGCGGCCACAGTTCATCGCCACAATATGATCGCGCATGGCATAGAGCATTTCTTCCATCTGGAACACAGCAGGCAGGGTTTCGATCAGTACCGTCGCGCGGATCGTGCCACGAGCCACGCCGAAGTGATCTTCGGTGAAAGTAAATACGTCCTCCCACCATGCTGCTTCTTCCATGCTTTCAAGTTTAGGGATGTAGTAGTAAACGCCCAGCCCTTGTTGCGCTCGGGTCAGGTAGTTGTGATAGAAGTACAAAGCGAAATCCATTAGACAGCCTGGAATCGCTTGCTGATTGAATTGGATTGATTGCTCTGGCAGGTGCAGGCCGCGTGGACGAGCGATCAGTAGGGCAGGGTTGGCATTCAGCTTATATTGCTTATTTTTTTTATCGTCAAAGTAGCTGATGGTGCCTGCGTTGGCGTCTCTGAGATTGATTTGTCCTTCGACCATGTTTTCCCATGTTGGAGAAGAAGCATCTTCAAAGCAGCACATAAAGACTTTTGCGCCGGAATTCAGAGCGTTGATGACCATTTTCCTATCAACTGGGCCGGTAATTTCTACGCGGCGATCCAATAGCTCTGGTGGTGGTGGGGCCACTTTCCACGATGTGTCATCACGAATCGCTTGCGTGTCGGTTCTGAAATCTGGCAATGCGCCTGCATCGTATTGCTTTTGCTGTTCCTCGCGTGCTTGCAGTAAAGCGTTACGACGGGCGCCAAATCTGTGTATCAATACGGTCAGAAAAGAAAGGGCTTCATCTGACAGGATCTCCTTATAGCCTGGTTTGTCTGTATGACCGACAACCTCCAGACAGGCAGTGTCTTCTCTTTCGGCTGGATCGTTCAAATTCATTGTTCGTCTCCTTTAAACAATATTGATCGATTTTGTGTACAAAATGTCTTTGCATGAATACTTATATGAGAAAATTTGTAAACAATCAAAGAGTATTTAACATTTATTTTTCATTTGCATGTTTGATAAATTATTTTTACGTAAAGATATTTTATATAAAGTAATGATTTCTTGGTCTTATAGGGTTAGCAATCACTTAGGGTAAATATTCTATGTTGAAAAAATATCGCAATAGGGGTTGCTATATTTAGAAACTCTCACATAGTATTCAAAGTGAGTTGAAATTGTATACAATTTAAATGGAGGTTCGTATGGCAAGGATGAAGGCAATCGAAGCAGCGGTAGAAGTATTGAAAAAGGAAGGCGTCGACATTGCCTTCGGCGTTCCAGGCGCTGCCATCAACCCTATGTACGCGGCAATGAAAAAGCTTGGCGGTATTGATCATGTGTTAGCACGACATGTAGAAGGTGCCTCGCACATGGCGGAGGGCTACACCCGTACTGGTCAAGACAATATTGGTGTCTGTATCGGTACATCTGGCCCAGCTGGGACAGATATGATCACTGGGTTGTATTCAGCGTCGGCGGATTCCATCCCCATCTTATGTATTACGGGGCAGGCGCCAAGAGCTCGACTGCACAAAGAAGATTTTCAGGCCGTGGATATTGAATCCATTGCTAAACCCGTCACCAAATGGGCGACGATGGTTCTTGAGCCCGCTCAGGTGCCGCGAGCGTTCCAGCAGGCATTCCACTTAATGCGCTCTGGCCGTCCAGGCCCGGTTCTTATCGACCTGCCACTGGATGTTCAGTTAACGGAAATTGAATTCGACATCGACACCTATCAGCCGCTAGCAGCGTATCAGCCCAAAGCGACACGTGCACAGATTGAGAAAGCGATGGCGATGATGTGTGAGTCTGAAAACCCAGTCATTGTTTCTGGAGGTGGTGTCATTAACGCTGGTGCGGAAGAGTTACTGCAACAGTTCGCGGAAATGACTGGCGTGCCAGTAATCCCGACCTTGATGGGCTGGGGTGCCATTGCGGATGATCACGAACTGATGGCCGGTATGGTCGGGCTACAGACCGCGCACCGTTACGGCAATGCGACTATGCTGGAATCGGACTTTGTGTTCGGCATTGGTAACCGCTGGGCCAACCGTCACACTGGTTCACTGGATGTCTACACCAAGGGCCGCACGTTTGTCCACGTCGATATTGAGCCCACTCAAATTGGTCGCGTGTTTTGTCCGGATCTTGGTATTGTTTCTGACGCCAAAGCAGCGCTGGAATTGCTGGTTGAAGTCGCTCGTGAGTGGCGTGACGCAGGTAAATTGCCTAACCGTGGCGCTTGGGTGGCGCAATGTCAGCAGCGGAAATCGAGCATGCTGCGTAAGACGCACTACACTGACGCGCCAATCAAACCAATGCGTGTTTATGAAGAGATGAACAAAGCCTTTGGCCGCGATACGTGTTATGTCAGCACTATTGGTCTGTCTCAGATTGCAGCGGCGCAGTTCCTTCACGTTTACAAACCACGTCACTGGATCAACTGTGGTCAAGCAGGGCCGCTTGGCTGGACAATACCAGCCGCGCTAGGCGTACGCGCTGCGGATCCAAACCGCAACATCGTGGCAATTTCAGGAGACTACGATTTCCAGTTCATGATGGAAGAATTGGCAGTAGGCGCTCAATTCAACCTGCCATACATCCACGTATTGGTGAACAACGCCTATCTAGGATTGATTCGTCAGGCACAGCGCCAGTTCGATATCGACTATTGTGTTCAGTTGGCGTTTGAAAACCAAAACGCGCCGGAGCTGGATGGCTACGGTGTAGACCACGTGAAAGTGGTTGAAGGCTTAGGCTGTAAGGCGATTCGTGTCACAGACCCAGAGCAAATGCAGGCCGCGTTTGCGCAGGCGAAAGAGTTGATGACCAAACACAAAGTACCGGTTGTGGTAGAAGTGATTCTTGAGCCTGTGACCAACATTGCTATGGGTGTCGAGATTGATGCCATCAACGAGTTCGAACCTTTGGCAGACAACATTGATGACGCACCCACTGCGCTCGCCAATTAATCATCCGTTTATCACAAAATACTGAAGCAGCTTAAAAGGGCTGCAAGAAAAGGACATCGCTATGGCAAAGTTTGCTGCAAATTTATCCATGTTATTTACCGAGGTTGATTTCCTTGAGCGTTTTGACGCTGCTGCTCAAGCTGGATTCAGCGGTGTGGAATACCTCTTTCCTTACGCCTTTGATGCTGAGCAAATCAAACAGAAACTGGAGCAAAACAACCTGACACAGGTGTTGTTCAATCTACCAGCGGGGGATTGGGATGCTGGTGATCGCGGCATTGCGTGTGACCCATCACGTATCGAAGAGTTTCAGTCTGGTGTGGCATTAGCCATCCAGTACGCCAAGGTGTTAGGTAATACGCAGGTCAACTGTTTGGCGGGGATTCTCCCTGCCGGTGTCAGCCAACAGGATGCGCATGCAGCCTTTGTCATTAACCTCAGATATGCCGCTCAGGTGTTACAGGAAGCGGGGCTTCGACTAGTGATTGAAGCGATTAACACTCGTGATATTCCGGGCTTTTTCCTCAACACCACTGAGCAGGCCAAAGCCGTGATCAAAGAAGTAGGCAGTGACAACCTATTCATTCAGTACGACATCTATCACATGCAGATCATGGAAGGAGATATAGCGCAAACCATGAGTGACAACATCGGCCAGATCGCCCACGTGCAGCTGGCAGACAACCCAGGCCGTCATGAACCGGGAACGGGAGAGATTCACTACCCGTTTGTCCTCAAACATCTGGATCAACTGGGCTACCAAGGCTGGGTGGGCTGTGAATACAAGCCAAAAACCACCACAACTGAAGGCTTAGATTGGCTAAACCTCTACCGCTAAGCGCGGTTAACGTTATGGAGAACAACGAATGAAAATTGCATTTATTGGTACAGGTATCATGGGTAAGCCAATGGCGATCAACCTGCAAAAAGCGGGCTACGATATTGTGCTGACCGATCATTTTAATCAGCCACCGGTTGAGATCGTAGAAGCGGGTGCTCTGGTTTGTCATTCCCCAGCAGCGGCAACGCGTCTGGCTGACGTGATTATTCTGATGTTGCCCAACACACCACAGGTAGAAGATGTACTATTCGGCGACAACGGTGTTGAAGCGGGCCTCAACAAAAGTGCCGCAGCTGGCAAATTGGTTATCGACATGAGTTCGATTTCACCCATCGCCACCAAGGCTATTGCAGCACGTGTCAATGAAAGTGGTGCGCAATATCTCGATGCCCCAGTATCAGGTGGTGAAGTGGGGGCTATTAATGCGTCGCTGAGCATTATGGTTGGTGGTGAGCAAGCGGCGTTTGATAAAGCGCGTCCACTGTTTGAGGTGATGGGTAAAAACATTACGCTAGTGGGTGAAAATGGCGCGGGTCAGACGTGTAAAGTCGCTAACCAAATCATTGTTGCGTTGAACATTGAAGCGGTATCTGAAGCGTTAGTATTTGCGTCAAAAGCGGGCGCCGATCCAGCGCGTGTACGTCAGGCACTGCTTGGCGGATTTGCTAACTCAAAGATTCTTGAAGTGCACGGTGAGCGCATGGTGGAAGGCACATTCGACCCAGGGTTTAAGATTACTCTGCACCAGAAAGATCTCGACCTTGCACTGTCTGGCGCTAAAGCGTTGGATGTCGCATTGCCCAACACCGCCAATGCTCAGCAGCTGTTTGAAGATTGTGCGGCAATGGGCGGTCAGAACTGGGATCACTCTGCGCTGATTAAAGCGATCGAGAAACGCTCAGGCCACTCAATAAGGGACTAATTCCTGTCGGGACGATGTGGATTCTTCTCCCGTATCCTTCTATGGGGTAGCGGCCCAACTGATTCTCGCATGGCTTGAATCTGTAGTCGCTGTCCCTAAATGACTCATTACTAAACCGCGTCGTTTTTCGTCTCCTTTTACACGCGTTCCCGTCGTAACACAGCAGGTTGGAGTTGTCCCTTCCTCGGGCTCCACATTGCAGGCTTCTGGTGTGCTTACTTCGGGATTTTTTAGCCTCATCACTTTGTCTCTCTTAACATATTGTTTAGTATGTTGTTACACCAGATGTATAGGGAATAACAATGTCTCGTATCAGGCAGAAAAATCAGGGATTGATTATCGATGTCGCGAGTGAACAATTTGCCAGCCATGGCTACGCAGCGACAAAGATGGCGGATATTGCAAAAGCCGCGGATATCCCTAAACCCAATGTGTTCTACTACTTCAGCAGCAAAGACAAGCTCTACTATGCCGTACTCCAGACGGTGACTCAGCCGTTGCTGGAAGCCTCTCGCCCGATTGAAGAACTCGACGACCCAGTCGAAGCCTTAACTCAATACATTGAAGCTAAGCTGCGCATTTCACGCGACCACCCACACGCGTCCAAGGTGTTTGCTAATGAAGTGATGTCCGGTGCTAAGGCGCTGCCACAAGATATCGGGCAGGAGCTATTTAAGCAGTCACAGATGATTTTGGATAAGTTCGCGACTTGGAGTGAACAAGGGCTGATGGATAAAGTCCCTGCCCACCACCTAATGTTCACCATCTGGGCGGCGACGCAGACTTACGCTGATTTTAGCTGGCAGATCGGTACCGTTATGCAGAAAGATAGCCTAGATAATGACGATTACCAACAAGCCGCTGAATTTATCACCCAGTTAGTGATCAAAGGTTGTGGAGTAAAGGGTAAAGCGTAAGCAACATCTTTTGCGAATGGGCCGCTGAAGTTGTTTGCTGTGGTTGTCTTTACTTCTAGGTTGGTGTGACCCAATGACGAACTCATGCTGCTTGTTAGAGCAGCTAAAAAAATGCGTAACCCACTGATGGTTACGCATTACCTGTTACTTTGGAGGTTAGGACCGCTTTAGCGCCCAACCATCATTGGTATCATAAAAAGTATTTTAACGGAGCAATCTCTTTAAACACCATTTTGTATAAGCGGCCGCTTCTTTTTGGTTTCATACCCATTGCTTTCATTGCAGGACACTGATCTAGATATTCATCAGACAGTTCGAGCATGTCATCCCGATACTCTGGCTTTACATTCAGTCCGAAATAGCGCTCATAAATATCGAGGAGTAGGCCGTAACCGGTTCCTCTTTCGTCTCCCTGCAAACTCCACGCCGCTTCTAGAACTTCGATCAGCTCTTTAGACGCTTCACTTTGCTTCCACTTCTTTGCATGCTCATATTTTTTTATCACCTTATGAGTGTGGAGGATCAGAGGAGGGATTTTAAGCTTTCCTGCGAGATAAAAATTCCCGTTGGTGTTCAGTAGGTGTTCCAAATATTTCGGGGTGACGCCTCGAGGATCTGAGCCGAAACACGTTTTTCCATAGATGGCAACAGAGGCACCCTCATAGGCGGCGACAGCGAGCTGTGAACAAAACATGTTAGGGATTGTATTGCTGGTACCATAAACGAAATCGACAATTTCTTCGATAAACTGATTGGTCGTTGACTTAAATTCTCTTTCTTTGAACAAAGATTTTTTGGCTCCATCCATATCATAATAACCATTATGAATGGTCCTACCTTTGGGTCTGGTGTCGACCTCGATTCGACATAACGCCTTGGATACCGCCACCGCTCCTTTAGCCAATTCTTTGTTTTTACATTTAAATACAATCGCTGGGTTATTTTCTATTTCATGAACCTCATGCACTTCTGCACAAGCCTCAGCGACCGTGTCATTTTCCAAACCAATGGCGGCATGCTCAGACGATGATGAACCTCTTAGTTTTATGCCAAATTTCTCGTCCGCTGATTTTTTATGAAGAAGTTTTTGTCCCCATGTAATTCCGAGTTCGATTTTACCAAATGCCCACCCGGGAAAGACTTTAAATATCAGTACGTCTCCGGGTTCTACTTCAACCTCGTCCAGTTTGTTGTATTGTTTTAGACTCGCAATCGCATCATTTTTATACATTGGTTCCTCTCCCCCAATTGTTGTCGCGTCTTCGTGTTTATACCATCTTAAAAGTGCCGTGTTTTGTTGTTTACTTGTAGCCAGTTAAATATGCACTGTTGGATGCAGATAGTGCGTTAGCGTGCTGTGTCATACAGCTCATGAGCTTCTAAATACGCGATTGCGAACAAGACAAGATGTGTACAAGTCTGGACCAGTCAATCCGATTTCATAGCTTCTAGTTGAATGTAGCTCAATAGTGAGATCAATATAAGTATTTTGTGAATGAAATTTGAACCTAGAATATGAGCTTGTTTACTTAAAAGTAGACATTGCATCGATGATTAAGGTAGGCAAAGGTACGCAGCATAAGTGGATGAGGAATAAGTGAATTTGTCTCACTGTTTGCCAGTGACATAAGAGGTATTATCGACGGTGCGCTTCCGCTTTTCGAATCACATCGCCATAATGGCGGCAATGTTGTGTGATTTTTAAGCGACAAACTGTGCTTAGGTTACACTGCTCAGATAACGAAAAGTAGAATAACCATTAATGGTCAAGCTTGGCATAACGGGTTACGCCAGCGACGAAGTCAGGCTGTGTTTTAGTGGTATGGTTATCTCGCTTCGCGAGCACCGAACGCATGCCACTAAAATGCACTATCACGAGCGCGCATTTACCAGAAAAACCGCCATTAATCATAGTGCTTCTAACCATTTTGCTGTGCATTATAACTTACTTGCCTTTGTGTGGTTGAATTTTAACCACATAGTCATTAGTTTGTTGTTCACCAAATCCTTATATAAACCTCAGGTTTATTGGCTATCGCTTTAAAAACATTAAGGGTTGTGGAGGACTCACAATGTTATTGGTTTGCAAATTTGTGCCGGGATACACGGCTTCTCGTGATATGCTGGACTACTTACTCTCGCCAGATGAATGCATCGGGCAGCTGTCGCGTGCCCACAGTCCAAAGGACTTACTCGCAGCACTACCTAAGCCCCTATCTGATGCTATTCCTCAATCGGCCCACAAAGACAGCTACCGCCTACTGGAACATATTAAACAGCAACTCGCGCGTGCTGACTGGTTGGCGCTCTCAACATTTAGGCGACAACACCCGCTTTCAGAAGCAGAACTGATCGCTTACCCTATGCTCAAGAAGCGTGTTGAAGCGCTAGCAGCGAAACCAGCTAAGAAATTCCTCAAAGCCAGCTACGATGCTGTCAGCGATGACGTTTATTTGGCCCCCAATCCTAAGGTTACCCCAGTTGAACCTTCTCCAGACAAAAAGATCGTGGTTGAGGTTGCCGGACAGCTGCCAAATCATGCCGCGAACCTGATGTTGTCTAAGACAGAGTTTCATTATCAAAAAACAGCCAAACCGAAGCAAGACCCTCACAATCGCCATCGCAGCCTTTCCGTGTTTGATGATCTCGATGAAAGCCCAAGAAACCTGTATTTGGCCCTGCCGATGCGTGGCTTACCACAACCACTCAAGTTGTTACTGGCAAAAGGTGTCGAGCCTGTGGATCGCAGTGTCGAGAAGGACGAATGGGACAATGTCTTGGTGCCTGTGGTGCCAATGTATTTTGTCACTGATGAAAAGTCGGAAAAATCCGCTGCACGTCATATGAAGGGTTACATTTACGTGCTGTGGAAAGATAAGATTTGGCGCGAATTAGAGATTAATGACAGTGGCTATTTTTTAGATATCGATGTTGACTATTACCGTTATGCCAAGCCAGGGGAACAGAAACCGAAACGACACGCCGATATTCGTCTTACTCATCCAGAAACAGGCAGCCCGTACTGCTACGAGCCGTTTCAAGTCCGTGTCGATGGCAGCGTGATTTATAAGGGAAGGCTTAATGATGTCGGCGAAGCGCGTGTCTTCAATATCATTCAAGAAGAGATTGAAGTGGTGCTGACCGATTTTGACCCTCATCGAGTGGTAAAAATCACCACCAAGCCCAGCCCATTCACTGGGGCAACCCCGAACTACCGTGAAGCCGAAGGTCACCCATTACCGCACATATGGATACCTTACAAAATTCTTGGCGAACAGCAGAGTGTGTCACTCTACTACAGCGAAACCCAACTGAGCTTACAGCAGTTGACTGCCTTTGAGTCGGACCCATGTCAAGCGACCGAACTGACCGATATCGAACACTACAGCAGTACGCAAAGTTTTAAACAATCAGAGGGCGTGACAAGAGCCTTAGTGATGCCTGAAGTGTCGCAAGAGCAAATCAGGCGATATTTAGTGCTGGCCAATCAGGTAGATAAAACGATAGCAGGTACCTATATCAATGGACCAAAGTCCAAGTTAACCTTCACTTATCCAATGGATACGACGGTGGATGAGCTTGACGACTACTTTGAATTACGAGATACCCAAGGTGACTGGTGTCAGCGCCACTACTTAAAAGATTGCGTTGCCCACCAAAAAGGGATTCGCTCTATCCAGTTTTCAGGTTGGCCTGCTGAGGTGAAAAATGTCGATTTAGTGCGAGTGTATCTCGGACAAAGCCGCCATAAGCGCAACAACCAAACGGAGATTTTCAGTAACAAAACGTTGAGTGACTTGTTGGCATCTCAATCTGATGTGGCGTTGGCCGAGGAATCATAATGCATGGGCGCGGGCAACAACCATAAAGAGGCGATGATGAAAGCGCATTCAATCTTACCCTTGCTGGGGTTGGTTTTACTGGCAGGATGCAAGTGGCAAGAAACGCAGCCTAAGCCAACGGCCAGCGTCGAACCACCACAAACCCCGCAGTCTGTTGCTGCGCCACCGCTAACGGTTGAAGAGCGGATAGCGGCCAAAAATGCCCAGCAATGGGACGATGGTCGGGTGTATATAACAGAGCATAACTACGTTACTTATGATCCAGACACAGGGAAACCTAAGTACTTTGTTTTTAAGGCCAAAGAGTGGCCCCGAGAAGATCTCAATAACCAAGACTCGTACGATCTACCGCGTGTGGTGTTTCGTTGGGACAATGCCCGTAACGAAGCAAAAGATCACTATGACCAGCGCGATAAAGTATGGAGCATTAAAACCGATGGCACCGATCTGCGTTTGGTCGCCGATGAGTTTGTTGGCATTGTCAATCTAATGCGTATATCACCGAATAACCGTTATCTCGCGCTGGCTTATTCAGCCGAAGAGGGCATGTTTAAGGTGATTAAAGATTTGCAAACTGGCGACTATATTGAGCTGGGCCGCTCACGGGGCTATCCAGAATTTTTATGGGCCGAAGACAGTAGCTACCTCTACTATGTCGATAAATTTAAAGACTGGAAATACACCTTAAGCAGCGGTGAAAAGCAGCAAGTCGATACCGACTTTAATGAATACGCCATTATTTATAATGGTCGACGTGTGGTGGCCAATGATTTTGGTGTGGCTGTCTATGATGAAGCCAAAGACCAATTTCTATTTAGTGTTGGAGTTAACGCGGACGAAGATAATCTTCAAGATTACGAGTTCCACAAGAGAGGTATCAGTCCGACAGGTAAATATGTCTGGGGTGAGAGCCGAAAATACCGTTTTTTCATTGATGTGGAAAATCAAACGTTTCAATCAGAGGTCAAAGATGGCAATGTGATTGGCAAGTTTGAAATGCTAGAGGTGATTAGCAAAAATGGTAACTACGCGCGTAGCGGCGGCGCAGCACGAGTATTTCTTTTTAAATTAAATAGCCAACACCAGCTTGATGAGTATAAGGTTTGGAAGCAGATAGGCACAGGTCATAGTGCCACCAAGTCATGGTTATATAACGCCTTTGCTAATAATGGTGATTTTATTAAAGGAGATACATTATGAGCACTTCTCCAGTCGATAAAGCGATCCCATTGCCAGCCAATTACTATTTGTTTGGCGTCTACTTTCCTGCTACTCGAAGCCAAAACGGTGAACAGGAAGAGATCTCTTACCCAAAGTGGCACACTGAAACCAGCTTAATTGAGAACCAAGAGATCACCAATGTGCGCCCGCTGGCTCGGGTGCCGCTGTTAAACGTGACTGATAGTGATAATCCCGAGCTTTGGGCCACCCGGCATGACTTTAAACTCAGCCAAATTAACAATGGTCAGCCCGATGAACACGGGGTATATGAAGCGCTCAAACCCGAATCACCGATCCATGTGCTAGGTTCCCCGATCGCTAAGAGCGAAACATTTGGCATTCATTTTCCTGCAATTCACAGCACCAACGGGGAAAGGCGCCGCTTTCTGGCCCTATCCCCCGTTTATTTTGCCCATACCAGCAAACCAATACACTTTTTATATCGATAAATACGAGGCGATGATGAAAGCGCATTCAATCTTACCCTTGCTGGGGTTGGTTTTACTGGCAGGGTGCAAGTGGCAAGAAACGCAGCCCAAGCCAACGGCCAGCGTCGAACCACCACAACCCCCGCAGTCTGTTGCTGCGCCACCGCTAACGGTTGAAGAGCGGATAGCGGCCAAAAATGCCCAGCAATGGGACGATGGTCGGGTGTATATAACAGAGCATAACTACGTTACTTATGATCCAGACACAGGGAAACCTAAGTACTTTGTTTTTAAGGCCAAAGAGTGGCCCCGAGAAGATCTCAATAACCAAGACTCGTACGATCTACCGCGTGTGGTGTTCCGCTGGGACAATGCCCGTAACGAAGCAAAAGATCTTTATGATCGACGCGATAAAGTGTGGAGCATTAAAACCGATGGTACCGATCTGCGTTTGGTCGCCGATGAATTTAATGGCAAGGTTCGCTTAATGCGTATATCACCCAATAACCGTTATCTCGCGCTGGCTTATTCAGCCGAAGAGGGCATGTTTAAGGTGATTAAAGATTTGCAAACTGGCGAATATATTGAGCTGGGCCGCTCACGGGGCTATCCGGAGTTTTTATGGGCCGAAGACAGCAGTTACCTCTACTATGTCGACCAATTTAAAGACTGGAAATACACCTTAAGCAGCGGTGAAAAGCAGCAAGTCGACACTGAGTTTAATGAAGATTCGGTTATCTATAATGGTAAGCGCATTATTGCGTCGGATTTGGGGGTCGGCGTATACGATGAAGCCACCGACAAAAGGTTATATGGTGTGATTCCTGATGAAACCAGCAGCGTTGAAGACGCTCGTTTTCGTAAGCGCAGCATTAGCCCTACAGGGCGTTATGTGTGGGCAGAGACACGTAAGCAGCGTTATTTAATTGATGTAGAAAATCAAACGTTTCAATCAGAAGAAATTATCCCTCGAGCGATGGGAAAATTGCGTTATTTTGAAATTCTGGGTAAAGATGCTAACTATATTCGTGAAGGTGCTGCTCGAGCGCTGATGGGTAAACTATCAGAAAATAAAGAGCTGGTTACTTATCAGATATGGAAGCAAATAGGCACAGGCCATAGTGCCACCAACTCATGGTTATATAATGCCTTTGCCAATAATGGTGACTTTGTTAAAGGAGAGACATTATGAGTACTTCTCCAGTCGATAAAGCCATCCCATTACCAGCCAATTACTATCTATTTGGTGTCTACTTTCCTGCTACTCGAAGCCAAAATGGGAAAGATGAAAAAATCTCTTACCCTACTTGGCACGCTGAAACCAGCCTAATCGAGAACCAAGAGATCTCCAATGTGCGCCCGCTGGCTCGGGTGCCGCTGTTAAATGTCACCGATAGTGATAATCCCGAGCTTTGGGCCACCCGGCATGACTTTAAACTCAGCCAAATTAACAATGGTCAGCCCGATGAGCTCGGGGTATATGAAGCGCTCAAACCCGAATCACCGATCCATGTGCTAGGTTCCCCGATCGCCAAGAGCGAAATATTTGGCATTCATTTTCCTGCAATTCACAGCATCAACGGGGAAAGGCGCCGCTTTCTGGCCCTATCCCCCGTTTATTTTGCCCATACCGGCAAACCAATACACTTTTTATATCGATAAATACGAGGCGATGATGAAAGCGCATTCAATCTTACCCTTGCTGGGGTTGGTTTTACTGGCAGGATGCAAGTGGCAAGAAACGCAGCCCAAGCCAACGGCCAGCGTCGAACCACCACAAACCCCGCAGTCTGTTGCTGCGCCACCGCTAACGGTTGAAGAGCGGATCGCGGCCAAAAATGCCCAGCAATGGGACGATGGTCGGGTGTATATAACAGAGCATAACTACGTAACTTACGATCCAGATACAGGGAAACCTAAGTACTTTGTTTTTAAGGCCAAAGAGTGGCCCCGAGAAGATCTCAACAACCAAGACTCGTACGATCTACCGCGAGTGGTGTTCTACTGGGATAATGGTACTTACTCTTCTGATGATTTTAATGAGCAACGCGATAAAGTATGGAGCATAAAAACCGATGGCACCGATCTGCGTTTGGTTGCCGATGAATTTAATGGCAAGGTTCGCTTGGTGCGAATGTCACCGAATAATCGCTATCTTGCGCTGGCTTATTCAGCCGAAGAGGGCATGTTTAAGGTGATTAAAGATTTGCAAACTGGCGACTATATTGAGCTGGGCCGCTCACGGGGCTATCCGGAGTTTTTATGGGCCGAAGACAGCAGTTACCTCTACTATGTCGATAAATTTAAAGACTGGAAATACACTTTAAGCAGCGGTGAAAAGCAGCAAGTCGATACCGAGTTTAATGAGTACGCGACGATTTATAATGGTCGACGTGTGGTGGCTAATGATTTTGGTGTAGCTGTCTATGATGAGGCCAAAGACCAATTTCTATTTGGTGTTGGAGTTAACGCAGACGAGGATAATCTTCAAGATTATGAGTTTCATAAAAGAAGTATTAGTCCTAACGGAAACTATGTCTGGGGTGAAAGCCGAAAATACCGTTTTTTAATTGATGTGAAAAATCAAACGTTTCAATCGGAAGAAATTATCCCTCGAGCGATGGGAGAACTCCGCTATTTCGAGATACTGGGTAAAGATGCTAACTATATCCGAGATGGGGCTGCCAGAGTTCTTTTAAGTAAACTTTCTCCAGATAAAAAACTGGTTACCTATCAGAAATGGAAGCAAATAGGTACAGGCCACCTATCTCAAGGGTCTTCTCTGTATAACGCTTTTGCCAATAATGGCGATTTTATTAAAGGAGAGACATTATGAGCACTTCTCCAGTCGATAAAGCCATCCCATTGCCAGCCAATTACTATCTATTTGGTGTCTATTTTAAAGGAAAGCTGGATCAGAAAACTAACAAAACAACATACCCAACCTGGCATGCTGAAACCAGCTTAATCGAGAACCAAGAGATCACCAATGTGCGCCCGCTGGCTCGGGTGCCGCTATTAAATGTCACCGATAGTGATAAGCCCGAGCTTTGGGCCACCCGGCATGACTTTAAACTCAGCCAAATTAACAATGGTCAGCCCGATGAGCACGGGGTATATGAAGCGCTCAAACCCGAATCACCGATTCATGTGCTAGGTTCCCCGATCGCTAAGAGCGAACAACGCCAATATCGCTTTCGCTTTCCGCCGCTGCCACTGCTTGCTTCACTGGCAGATTTAAGCGCCAAAGAGCTTAGTGCCAAAATCACTCAGCTGGGCAATGCGTTAGGTAACAGTGAGGCCGAACTGACCCTAACCGCGATTAGCCCAGCTCAGCTTGCACCGCCCTATAGCCGCGATGCCAGCGGCCAACTAACGGCCGATCAGCAAGCCTACAATGCCTGGCACCAAACAGTAAGCGCTGCCAAGCAGCCGCTTGAAGGGTTTGTTTTACCGGTAGTTGCCAGTTGCGCGGTGGTGTTTTCAGATAAAGGCTACGCCGGTGCTCGCGTCAGCCTGTATAAGTTTCAGGTTACCAAACAAGCGGGCACCGAAGTGGGGGAATATGTGCCAATCGGTCCGAGTGTTCAAGCGGCGCTGCCGAAAAATGAACTGGCTGAGGATGCTAAGCAATACCCATGCGCACTATTTCATCTAGACCCGGCTGAGTTTGAAGAAGGGCTATACAGCATTAGGATAGAATTCAACCCTAATCTAATGAAAGAGATTCCCGATTTTATTAAACGGGCAAATATAGAAAGTTATCAAGACGGTGCTGATACTATTTACACTTATGAACTGCGTGAAAAAATCACCTTTTCTTCCCAAACCCCTCTAGGTCAGTTTGCTATTGTGAGCGGTGATATGATCTCTCTTGAAGAGTCGCTGATGTATCAGTACCCGCAGTACTTTACCCATATGAAGCACTACCTAACGGGTAACGCCCAAGGCCAAGCGGCCACGACCCCTGCGGCGCGCAGCATCGCCCTGCTTAAAGACATCCGCGATGCATCGGTGGAGCTCGGCGCGGGGTTAATGAGCGGCAGTTTGCAACAAACCTTAGGCGAGGACGGAAGACAAGCGGTACTGAACAATGTCTCCAAGCTGTATTGGGACGCGGTCAAATCGGAGCTGCCCGATGCAATGCAAGCGGCTGGTGAGCTCTATTATGGTGTCTACAGTACCAAAGAGGCGTTAGATAACTTACGCAGTTTGCAAAACCCCGCCACTGCCAATGTGGGTTTGAAAGCCCTGTTTACCGCTAAGGTGTTTGATCAACAAACCGCCTTGGCACAAGGCTTATCGTCGGCGATTGAATCTCGGCTGGGTGCACGACGCGTGGTCGCTGGTCGAGTCGTAGAGGCTTGGTTGAGTGGCGGAGCCACATTAGGCCTTAACGTGATAGGGACCATCGGCAGCGTTGCTGATCTGTACACCAAGGGCAAAACGGTTGTTGAAATGGCGCAAAAGGCCAAAGAGACCAAGCAAGACATAGGCGAAGTCGCTTATGACTATTTGGACAAGATCCCGGTTTGGAACACCAGCCGCGACTATCAGCAACAAAAGATCGAGCAAGCGCTGGAAAAAGTCAGAGCGGGCAACAGTGACATTGCCGCGACCATGGTCAATAACCGTCGTGGTGCAGGGATTAAAATTGAGTTTAGTTTTAACTCCCGAAAAAGTGAGCTTGAACACAATGAGCCGGTGTTTGTTGAGCTCGCCAGCGCCTTGGCTGAGGTGCTGGAAAGTGAATCTAACTTAAGGGTTGAAATTGAAGGCCACGCCTGTCAGGTCGACAGCGAAGAAGCCAATATGAAGGTCGCGGCGGAGCGGGCTAATTATGCCAAGCAGCTACTGGAGAAATCCGATGTGTTTAAAGATAGGATCTCTCTGGCTGTGTTTGGTGAAAGTGAGCCGATCTATATCCCGAAAAAAGGCGAAAGCATCGATCGCAATAACCCTAATCTGCGCCAAAACCGTCGCGTAGAGATTCGCATCTATATGTCATCATTGGATGTGGTGTTTCACCCGAGCCGATATGGTTCACAAGCGATGGAGCGCTCTCGGTTGGCGGTGGAAAGCGCCATGACGGACGAAGACAAAGCCGAAGTTGAGTTGCGCAAGGCAATCTTTGAAGGGGTTGTTGATGTCGCTTCTTACCTTCCCGTTATTGCTCCCGTCGCGCGAGGTGTTTTGCTAATTACAGAAGCCAATAAGGCACTGACCTCGGCGATTAAGTTCATCGACAATGCCTTTTTAGATTCCTTCTTTACCGATCTCAACCAAAAGCACGATGTGGTTCGAGAGTTAGAGCGTTTGTCTAAGATTCATATGGAGTTGTTGGCAAAGCTGCGCAATACCAATATTGACCTAGAGTTCACCTGTCACACTTATAAAGAGTTGGTTGCCTACCTTGATAGTGAGAAGGCACAGAAAGAGTTGTTAAAACGCTACCAACTCAGAGCATTGGCGATGAACGGCTTGATATTACTCTTGGCCGATCTCGGGGTGAAAGCGAAGCACCGTTCTGACGAAAGCTTTGAAAACTTGGTTGAACGATACCAAGTTCAGCAATACATCGAGCACTATATACTTAGCGACAATTGGTCTGTGAACACCATCAAGGGCACCACCTTAGCGGCCGACTGGAAAAATCGTTGTGACGATGAGTACTATGATAAGCTGCTTAAGAATATGCCCAATGGCAGTAGAGGTATGCCACTGCCAAGGCGAAGCGACGCTTTAGCGGGTTTTCACCCCTACAGTTATAGCCCCCTAGCCAGTGATTCAAAAGCCTCGGGTGCTTTCAACCGTGTGTTCCCGGTGCAAACCACCCTCTACGACCATGCTGAAGAGTCTTTGTTTAAACACTTTTCTCAGTCGTTTAACCCGCAAGTGTATGAATTGAAGCAAGAGGCTATCGGTTACTGTCGAGTATTGATTCAATCGGCGGCCCAAACACCACAAGATAAGCCTGCGTGGTTAACCTATCGGGATTGGATTCAACAAGCCGAGCATGCGCATATTGGCCCATACGACAAAGTCAAAGTGCAGATAATACTCAAATCGGAATACGATACACCGTGTATGGTGACCATAGGTTACGATAGGGTCGACGGCTACAATATTCAGGGCCCTGCATTCAGTGATTGGATGTTGCCGATGAAGGCCAGTGACTTTGAGCTGAATGATGATATTAAACGCTATTATCGTGATCACCAGTTGGATGATGACGGAGTGCTTATTGCGATAGAGCATACGCCTTGTTATCGCTTTGGTGAAGTGATGCTTGATGGGCTCAAACCCATCACATCAAAAGCGCGATTGTTGTTGACCGATACGCTGCTTGGGCCCCTGACCTCTGGTCCTCACGCCGCGTTTAACTACGGTGATTCCGATTCCTTTACCCGCTATGTGGGGGCGGGTGGCTTCAGAAATATGCGTTACTCTATGGCAATCAGACAAAAAGATGGCAAGAGTGCGTTTTATCTTCCTCTGGTTTTTGAGCAAGGCGAAGCGAACAATGAAGAAAACGAAATTCAGGTGGGGGTGCTCACCACAGAGAAAAAATCTGTCTTGCTGCAAACCCGTGTCGGTGACAAGCACCTCAAGCTACTTGAAAGGGATTTACTGCTAGAAAGTTTTACTCTGCGCAGCGAGGAAGGCAGCAAAAATACTATCCCTGTGCTTCATGGCATTAAACAGCAAGTGGTGGCTATCGAAACCCAAGTCTCTGGGTTGAACTTTTTCAATGAGCCTAAGTGGTATCAATCCGCCGACAATATTATGCGTGATGGATTCAGGTGGGGAAATCGAGGTAAAGAAGATCCAGCCTCAATCTACATGCTGCTGTTGGGTGAAAACCATGAAAAAGACACCTACCAACGCCTCGAGATGGATTGGAAATCGGTGAATATGTGTATGCAATTGGAGCTCGATGGTTATGATGAGAAGGTGAAAGGGCCGATCTATTTTACCAAGATGCATCATGTTGGAGGGTTTACACACCATGCGGGTCAGTGGTCATTTAGCGCCTCAGCCGAAGTAGATAGCCTTAACGAGATGCCTTCTCTGCAAGGGTTTTTAGATCAAGCTATTAAGCGCTTAAAGGCAGAGAATGATTTGTCTCGGGGTAAAGACTATGTGGTGTATTGCATGCGTTTCGAGCTTGGGTATGTTTCTCCCACTGGGCTTAATCTCAAGGGCTTAAGGCCGTTTGGTCAAGTGATTCAACCGAGCAACTCTATCTATAATAGTGGTTCTCCTGAGCTGTCGGTGGCTCACCTTAAACAGGTCGGTTTAGTAGGAGGCGAAGATTACGATAAACACCGTGATTTGGTGATTTGTGTTCCTTCTCTTGCCGAGATCGGGACGGCCGATGAACACTATTTTGGCGACATGCCGTGGTTAGTCAGCAAAGAATCTTGCAGTGATGGCGTCGATAAATCGGCGGCAGAAATATGGAAGAAATACGATCAAGACAAGCGTAAGCAGTGGGTTAGGGATTGGATTGAGAAGCAACCCACCCTAGTACTAGCGCCTAAACCACTAGAAAAATCGTTGGACGACCCAAACTAACCCAGAGCGGGTTGGTGAGGTAGCCTAAAGCCATTTCTGCGAAGAAATGGCTTTTTTATTCAGCACTCGAGATACAGCAAAAGCCCTGCTGGTTACAACATCGGCTGTATTGTCTCATTTGGTATGCTCACTGCTCGCAACGACTCCGTTTGGTTCTTCCTTTAAGCACCTTCTGCTGTTGCCGCGCAACTTGCGGGCCCGTGTTTATTGATAAGACTTCCTACCTGAGGCACGTTTTTAACTCAACGAACTCGTGTTGTTGCATAGCGTCTGATACTGTCGCTTATCCTTAGCTCGTCTGTTAATTCATGTTGAGAGGAAGATGATTTGATCGAACTGGTCACCAGTGTGTCGCTTTGGGAGTTAGTGAGGATAGAACGCATTGCGAAAGAACTAGAGGAATAGAGAGCTAGAGAAATAAGCAAAAACTGGGTTTTATACCCAGCCAAGAGGGCTTCAAACTGAAGCTATAACCGATTTACTTGCGAAAAATACCCAGATGCAGATATCTATTGTTCAGGCTGAAACGGCTGACTTGCCTGATTTTTTTACTTACCTTGAACGTCAACTTAGAGAAAACGGTGTCAATGGAACGCCACTTTTTCAACCTTTATCTCGTAATAACACGACTATTCCGACTCAAACACAGCAGAAGTTTATCGACGGAGTGGGTGCTGAGTTTTCAGATATTGGGTGGAGGCCACTGTGGCTCGCGAAGGACGCACAGGGGAAGATTTGCGGCCACATTGACCTTCGACGTTATATGGAAGCGTATTGCTCCCATCGGGTTAGGCTCGGGATGGGCGTAGAGAAAGAGTGCCGAAAAATGGGACTCGGCAGTCGGTTAATCCAATCTGTGCTCGAGTTTTGTCAGCACCACGAGCAGATCATCTGGCTTGATTTAAATGTGCTATCAGTCAATCTTGCCGCCAAAAATCTTTATCTCAAACATGGCTTTCAAATTGTTGGCGAAATGACGGATTATTATCGAATTGATCAAGAGTCTATTTCTGAGCTCACTATGACTCTTAACACTCAAGTAGGGCTTGGTGATCAATAACTTCACACTGGCCATTTTTACACTGTAAACCAAGGTATGTAATGCAACCTAATATAGAAACACACAGATTAGTACTAAGACCCTTTCGTTTATCAGACAGCGAGAGGGTTGCGCTATTAGCGGGAGAAAAAGTCATCGCTGAGATGACGGCGAATATTCCTCACCCTTACGAATCGAATATGGCAGTGGAATGGATCAAGACCCATTGTCATCATTTTGCCGAGCAAACGGCCGTGGTTTTTGCCATCACTATCAAAGGGTGTGATGACATCATCGGTGCTGTCAGCCTTCCAACACTCAGACAAGGTGTTGGCATTCTGGGTTATTGGTTAGGCACACCCTATTGGGGCAAAGGCATTGCGTTTGAAGCCTCCCAAGCCTTAATTGAGTATGCCAAACAGCACCTGAATCTGGTCGAGATTGAAGTTCAGCATTTAGTGTGTAACCAGCGTTCAAAATCTGTGATTGAAAAACTGGGGATTGAGTACCGCGAAGACCGGATGGTTGAGATACACGGTGAACAACGTAAGGTTTGTGTCTACCGTTCATTGGTATAGCTCAGTGATTGTATTCAGTCAGGGTAGGATTAGATAAGGAGGTTAGATGATTAGCCATATTGACCACATTGTCCTTACTGTCTCAGATATTCAAGCCTCGGTTTAATTCTTGACCCTGATAGCAACCTGATTGAAGTCAGTAGCTATTCATCTAGACAAACTGATCATTGACAAGTGAGTCTAGGCATAATCAGGCTTGTCAGTTCTTGTGTTCTAATATTCAATTCATACAGAACGACAACCTTTAAATGTGAAATAATGTGACTCGTGTCTCATTTAAAGTTTAATTTGATAATTGATTAATCACTTACTACTTTTTTATTAACTGCCGAAAATCATAAGGGGCAAGTTTTGAAAAGGTTAAAGGTAGTATTTTTAGTCCAAGTTATTGTCGCTTTGACGCTGGTATTGCTGGTCTCAGCATTTATTAAATATCAAAATTTCAAAGGTAACTTGCATCAAGAGCTAGTGATTAATGTGCAAAACACTAGCCAACGGATGTCAATCAGTTTACCAAAAGCGGTGTGGGATTTTGATTTAGATACGGCAAAAGTGGCGATGTCGGCAGAATTGGATCTGCCCGAGATATCTGCGATCAAACTCATTGATGCGCAAGGCAGTGAGCTGTTGTTTCTCACCCAGACGGGAGAAGGCGAGGATAAACAACTGATTGACGTGACCGACAAGCAGGCCTACACCGATGAAAACAGCCAAACGACGCCTCTAACGTTTGTCGATTACGGTGAAGAGAATAGCGTCGGCGAAGTCACCGTCTATTACGATACCCACGCCATGGATGCCAAATTGGCGGACTCTTTGCAAACTAATATCATTGAGTTAATTGTTCTCGATATCATTATCTCTATCGTCATTATAATTGTGCTTTCGATTACGGTATTAAGGCCAATCTCCCAATTAACGGAGGTGATCAAGGATTTAGCGTCAGGGGACGGAGACCTAACCAATAAACTTGCTCCGGCTAAATATCGAGAATTCGACGCTATTACCAACGGCATCAATAGTTTTACTGAGTCTTTAAGAGTTATCGTTCAAGATGTTAATCAATCCTCAGAAGCTCTGGGAGAGAAGGCATCAGCGAATGGTGCAACGGCGCGAGACAATGCCGAAAAGCTGAAATCTCAAGAACATCAACTTGCTACTGTTGCTGCCGCGGCCACTGAGCTCAACCAATCAGTCGCTACGGTTGCTGACACGGCGTCAGAAACTGCCGATCAAGCACAGGCCGCCACAGGTTTAGCCGCCAGTGTTAATGAAGCGATCGAAAGCTCAGCCAATGACATCATCAATATGCGTGAGGAAATGAACCATGTGAATGCTGAGATGCACATATTGATTGAAGAAGGCGACAAGATCACAACAGTATTGAACGTGATCAACGATATCTCTGAGCAAACCAACCTGCTGGCGCTGAATGCGGCCATAGAAGCGGCTCGTGCTGGCGAGCAGGGACGAGGATTTGCAGTGGTGGCGGATGAGGTGCGTAACTTGGCAGTGAAAACCAGCCAGTCTACCGAGCAGATTCAAAAAAACATTACCGCGTTAGGCGTCGCAACCAAATCGGTTGAAGATGAACTGACCCGGATTGCGACCTTGCTTGAGTCTACCGCTTCACGGGTGAGCGATTCTCAAAGCTCGGTTGGTGAAGTACAGAGTTTAATCACAATTATCTCGGACCGCAGTGGACAGATTTCTCAGGCAACCGATGAACAAAGAATGGCTGTAGAGGAAATCAGCCAAGCGATTGTTGAAGCATCGGAAGCGACCAATGAAGTGTCTTCTGGCGCGACCCAAAATGCACAAAGAACAGAAGAAGTTCTGGGCTTAAGTCAGAGTATCGCCAGCCATATGGCGAAATTCCGCACATAAGTTGTTTCAAAGAGGATTTGTTATGAGAAATTTGCTTTTACTGGCGTTTACAGCCCTATTTTCAATAACTGGCTACACGGCAACGATTACCGCAGCGCAGGACCCTTGGGCGCCTTTTGTGCAGAAAGATAGCGCCAGCCCTGGGGTGTCAGTTGAAATTATTACTGAAGCTTTCAAATCTCAAGGTCATGATGTTGATTTTAAGATCATGCCTTGGACGCGTGCACTCAATGAAGTGAAAGGCGGACGTATAGATGTGTTAGTCGCGACGTGGTTTACCAACGAAAGGACGTCTTATCTGCATTATAGCGCTCCCTATTTGGAGAACTCGCTGAAGTTCATTAAACGTAAAGGCGATGACTTCGAATACAATGGTATGGATAGCTTGTCGGGTAAAACGGTCGGTATCATTCGTAATTACGGTTATGGCGATGATTTTCTTGGCGCTTCTAACTTCAAGAAACCGGAAGCGAATGATTTAGTCTCCAACGCAAAAAAACTTATGGCGAAGCGGATCGATTTGACCTTGGAAGATGAGCTAGTGGCTAAGTCCACCTTGTCTGGAGCGGGTATGAACCTCGATGATTTTGAGTTCACCAGCAATGCGCTTTCGGTCAACCCATTGCATGTCACGTCAGGTTTAGCCAATCCCAAACATGCAGAGATTATCGATGCGTTCAATAAGGGTTTAGCGGAAATTAAGTCTAACGGTACGTTCGATAAGATTCTCGCCAAGTATGGGATCAAGTAACATTTTGCCTGCTAAAGCCTCAGCAACTGCTGAGGCTTTTTTGTTTTCAGTCGCCGCGTTAGGGTAGGCGGTTTAACTGGCGTATTGTCTGTGAATTTCCCCGTCAGCTTTGCCTAAACGCAGGGGCTTGCTATCTCTTCAATACCTGAACTCATTTCGTTTGGCCTTTCAGTTGGGTCAAAGTTATTTCTCTACGGAATAATCCGTTCGATTAATTGTTTTATCTATGAATACCATTGAAAAAATACGTGATCTCCATTGTTTGACTTTGATCACATTTTGAGGCTTTTAGATCGCGCTGATTGAGGTGGTGGAGGCCATTCAATCAACCTACATTTCTCTGAGTGACAAACCTATACCTATCCCTTACTTTTCAGGGCTTTCTTCTGTGGCACGTGATTGGTGTTGTGGAAGGTAATCCGCTGCAAACTCACGGTTCAATTTCATAAATGAAAGGTTAGTTTCCAAGTTCGACAGATGAGCTTGATTGTCGATCTAAGCATAATGCCCAGAATGTAACATTGTATTTCAAAGTGTAACAATTAAACCACGTTAATAGCGTGGTTTTTTACAGGGTATCTGTTGATGATCTGGCACTTTGATTTTCGATGTTGCACATGCTCAACACATAAACATTCTAATGACTATAACAACCGGCCTTCAGGCATTGCCCTGCAACCGGACAAACATCGAGAAAGTTAATGGAAGCCTCAAGATATAAACGCATCTTGTCGAGGGCAAGTTTGGTGATCGCCATTCTGCTGCTCTCAGGATGCAATTCTGCTTTGCTTGACCCGAAAGGGGCTATTGGTGTCCAGGAAAAAGAGCTGATTATTACTGCTCTGTTGCTGATGTTGATCGTTGTGATCCCCGTGATTCTGATGACGATTTACTTCGCCTACCGATACCGAGCGACCAACACCGACGAAGAGTATGCGCCCGAATGGGCTCATTCGACCAAGATCGAAGTGGTGGTATGGACGATTCCGATCATCATCATCGGGATTCTTGCCACCATTACATGGCGTTCAACGCATGAACTGGAGCCTTCTAAGCCTCTGGTAAGTGATGTGAAACCCATGACGATTGAAGTGGTGTCACTCGACTGGAAATGGTTGTTCATCTATCCAGAAGAACACATTGCAACGGTTAACTATGTTGCGTTTCCAAAAGATGTGCCAGTCAATTTCAAACTGACGTCAGACAACATTATGAACGCGTTCTTTATCCCACGCCTCGGGACACAGATCTACGCGATGCCGGGCATGGTGACCAAGCTCAACCTGATTGCTAACCATGAAGGCGATTACAAAGGTTTTGCTTCTAACTATAGCGGCGAAGGTTTCTCGCAGATGAAGTTTACTGCGTCGGCTATGCCTGATCGCGCCGCATTCCTGAACTGGGTGCAGAAGGTCAAAGCCAGCCCAGATCGCATCGAAGACTGGGAGCAATTCCGCTCTCTGGCAGCGCCAAGTGTCGCTGAGCCAGTGACGCTGTTCTCCAGTGTTCCGCCGTTTTTGTTTACTGATGTCGTGACCCAGCATCCTGGTTCAATGAACTGTTTGCCTGAAAACCAAGGACAATCGTAATGTTTGGAAGATTAACTCTCGATTCAATTCCATACCACGAACCCATCATTGTCATCACCTTAGCGATTGTTGCTCTGGTTGGCTTGGCAGTGGTTGGCGCGGTGACCAAAGCAGGGAAATGGCAGTACCTGTGGAACGAATGGTTTACGTCAGTAGACCACAAAAAGCTTGGCTTTATGTACATCGCAGTTGCGATGGTAATGCTGATACGCGGATTTGCCGATGCGGTGATGATGCGCAGTCAGCAGTTACTATCTTCTGCAGGAGAAGCGGGTTACCTACCGCCTCATCACTATGACCAGATTTTCACCGCGCACGGTGTGATCATGATTTTCTTCGTCGCGATGCCTCTGGTTATCGGCCTGATGAACATCATTGTTCCATTGCAGATTGGTGCTCGTGATGTCGCCTTCCCCTATTTGAACAACCTCAGTTTCTGGTTGTTTATTGTTGGTGTGATTCTGACCAATATGTCGCTTGGTTTAGGTGAATTTGGTCGTACTGGCTGGTTAGCGTATCCGCCTCTGTCGGGGATAGATGCTAGCCCAGGAGTTGGGGTCGATTATTGGATATGGGCCTTGCAGATATCTGGTGTTGGTACCACGCTGACAGGGGTGAACTTCTTCGCCACCATCTTGCGTATGCGTACTCCGTCTATGCCAATGATGAAGATGCCAGTGTTCACTTGGGCGTCTCTATGTGCCAACATCCTTATCATCATCTCGTTCCCAATCCTAACAGTCACGATTGCTTTGCTGACACTGGATCGATACCTCGGATTCCATTTCTTCACCAATGATCTTGGCGGCAACGTGATGATGTACGTCAACTTGATTTGGGCATGGGGTCACCCTGAGGTGTACATCCTGATCCTGCCAATTTTTGGTGTGTTCTCGGAAGTGACCGCAACCTTCTCTCGCAAGAAATTGTTTGGTTACACTTCATTGGTGTGGGCAACGGTAGTGATTACTATTCTGGCGTTTGTCGTATGGCTGCACCACTTCTTCACTATGGGATCGGGTGCGAACGTTAACGCCTTCTTCGGTATCGCAACCATGATCATTTCCATCCCAACTGGGGTGAAGATTTTCAACTGGTTGTTCACCATGTATAAAGGCCGCATCCGCTTTACTACACCAATGATGTGGACGGTGGGCTTCCTGATCACCTTTACTGTCGGTGGTATGACAGGCGTATTGATGGCAGTTCCGGGTGCTGACTTTGTTCTTCACAACTCAGTATTCCTGATCGCGCACTTCCATAACGTCATCATCGGTGGTGTGGTGTTTGGTTGTTTTGCGGCAATCACTTACTGGTTCCCTAAAGCGACGGGTTTCACGATGAACGAAGCGTGGGGTAAGCGGGCATTCTATCTTTGGATTGTCGGCTTCCTGATGGCTTTCCTTCCATTGTACGCATTGGGCTTTATGGGTATGACTCGTCGTTTGAGCCAAGACATTAACCCAGAGTATTTCCCTCTATTGGCGGTTGCGGCGGCAGGTACTGCTGTGATTGCGATGGGTGTGGTATGCCAGTTCATTCAAATTTACGTCAGTATCCGTGATCGCGAACAGAATCGTGATCTGACCGGTGACCCATGGGGTGGCCGTACCTTTGAATGGGCGACGTCTTCACCTCCGCCATTCTATAACTTTGCGCATTTGCCAAAAGGCGACGAGCTAGACGCATTCTGGTATCAGAAGCAGAGCGGTGAGTTCGACCCAACCAAAGAAGTGGAATACGAACGCATCCATATGCCGAAAAACACGCCAACAGGTATTTATGTGTCTGCATGGGCGCTAGTATTTGGCTTTGCGATGATTTGGTACATCTGGTGGCTGGCAGCTGCGAGTTTCGTCGGCATCATCGTGACCTGTATTCAACATAGCTACAACGATGACGTGGACTACTACGTTGAAGTCGAAGAGATAAAAGCGATTGAAGCGGAGCGCCGTGCTCAGTTTGAAGAAGCGAATAAAAAACCTGTGCAAGATGATAATAAGAAAGACGATCTGGAGGTGACGTATGCAAGCTAACATCGCGTCTCACGATCATGATCACCACGATACCAGCGGCAACAAACTGTTTGGTTTCTGGGTTTACCTGATGAGCGACTGCGTACTGTTTGCGACCCTGTTTGCGACTTACGCAGTACTAGAAAGCGGCTCGATTAGCGGGCCGACAGGTAAAGATATTTTCGAACTGCCATTTGTGTTCGTTGAAACCATGCTGCTGCTGTTCAGTAGTATCACATTTGGCTTTGGCATGATTGCGATGAAACGCAAAGATGTCGCGGGCTTAAAGCGTTGGTTGCAAGTGACGTTCTTGCTCGGGCTCGGCTTTATCTGCATGGAAGTGTACGAGTTCCATCACCTGATTGCTGAGGGCTACGGCCCACAGGCGAGCGCATTTTTGTCTGCGTTCTTCACGCTAGTGGGCACTCATGGCCTGCACGTGACGTTTGGTCTTATTTGGCTGGCGGTGTGCTATCACCAACTGGCGACGAAAGGCCTAAACGACAATATGGCGATGCGCTTTAACTGCCTGAGTCTGTTCTGGCACTTCCTAGACATTGTTTGGATCTGTGTCTTCACCATCGTTTATCTGTTGGGGGTTATGTAATGGATCAACATCTGGAAACGGGTGCGTCGGATTACGTTAAAGGTTTCGTTGCATCTCTGATTTTGACCGTGATTCCGTTCTACTTTGTTTGGGCGCAATCGCTGCCTGACACGATGACATATGTTGTTCTGTTCGGCTGTGCTTTGGTACAAATCTTTGTGCACTTTAAGTACTTCCTACATATGGAAGTGAAAACTTCCGATGGTCGCTGGAACTTAGTGTCACTGATGTTTACTGCTATTGTTGTCTTGATTCTTATCGCCGGCTCGGTGTGGATCATCTACAACATGAACGTCAATATGAAGCTGTAGGCCAGAGTATGCTGAAAAGTTATTTGTCTATTACCAAACCGGGCATCATTTTCGGCAACCTGATATCTGTTGCGGCGGGGTTTTTCCTCGCCGCAAAAACAGAGCACGCCAGTCTGCATTTGTTACTGGCGACACTCGCTGGTGTCGGGCTTGTGATTGCTTCAGGCTGTGTTGTGAACAACATCTTTGACCGAGACATCGACCAAAAGATGAAGCGCACTCAGAATCGTGAAACGGTCAAAGGTAACATCAATATCGATATTGCTTTTGTCTACGCCTTGGTAATGCTGCTTGGCGGGACGGCCTTGTTGCTTCAGCTCGCCAACCCGCTATCGGCAGTGGTAGTACTACTGGGCTACGTGTTTTACGTGTTTTTCTACACCATGTGGTACAAGCGTACCTCTGTGTACGGCACTTTAGTGGGGAGCATTTCCGGTGCAGTACCACCACTAGTCGGCTATCTGGCAGTAACAAACTACATCAGCCTTGAAGCCATTCTGCTGTTTACTATGTTCTGCTTATGGCAAATGCCGCACTCGTACGCGATTGCGATGTTTCGTATGCAAGATTATCGCGACGCGGGCATTCCAGTTTTGCCAGTGAAAGAAGGTATAAACAAAGCTCATCGCCATATGAAGGCCTATGTTGTGGCTTTTGGTGCCGTCTCACTGGCTTTATTCCTATTAGGAGAGGCTGGCTATGAATACCTAGCGGTTGCCGCTGCAGTGTGCTTTATGTGGACGCAGGTGACGTTTCGCAAGGTTGACTACAGCAATTACGTCCAATGGTCGAAATCGGTGTTTAAAGTCTCTCTGCTGGTGGTGATGAGTATAAGTGGCGTGCTGGGGCTGGAGCTGATTCCACTACCCATCTAACGAGTTAAGCGCTCCTTCCTCAACCTGCTAAGCCGATAACGGTTTTATGCCTGAGATATCCGATACCGGCATGTTTGTGTAAGCAGAGAAAGGACGGGGCGCTTTTTTATTGTTCGTAAGTAGATAACAGGTATTTTTTGACCTTTAGTAACGTATCGTATTTATACTCGCTTGTACTGCCATCAGAGTAGTATCCAGAAAAACCCTCTAAGTTGTTGTCCTGAGATATGTTGTTTTCACGTATCAGTGACCCATTTTCAAACTTGTACAGATAAGAAGTATATTGAGTCCCTTTTATATCGAAGTGGTTTACGTCCCAGAGTATTTGGACTAAAAGGTACGGGTTGTTTCTTAAGGATATCTCATCCATACCGTTGAAAATCGGCGGTCCTCCTTCAACAGTATATTGGTCTACTTTGGTGGTCTTACTTCCGGTAGTGATGGACAGAAAGTAGGGAGCGTACTCGTGATCCTGTTCGGAAATATCAATCCTATCCCCTTGTTCTGTCACCAATGTGGCAATTGAGAAAGCGGGAAATGCAGTGGCCATAGCGAATGCTACTAGGGTGTTTCTAATTTTCATGACTATTGAAAGCTCGCACCAAAATGAGGAGGAAATGGTTTGGAAACTGCTTTACATGTTCTAGAAAAGATGGATTTTCCATTATGCTCCACGTCCAAAGCATAGGTATCTAGAAATTCAGCAGTAAGCAAATCTACAACATCTATTGAATAGCTGAGAGTGTAATTGTATTTTCCTCTGTTGAAGAATACTTCTTGCGTCAGGCTATGGCCTTGAATTAAGCGCCAATCCAGAGGTTTTTCACCATCATTTGGATATTCAAGCTCAATATTATTTGGAACCCCATATCGATAAATAAAACTAGATCCTATGCCACATAAAGATACCTTCTTATTGTTTTCTAAAGTGCATGAGAAAACTTCTTCTGTACCTTCATTACACATAGATAGCTTGCTTGGTTTTTTACTAGAGTGAGAATACGTAGATAGTAGATATTCTTCTACTTGTGGTAGTTCTTTTAGTTGATATTGACCATTGCCACCTTCACCTTCGTTGTATATACCTTCGAAACCTTCTAGATTACGATCATTGGTGATTTTTTTGTTTATAGAAAGAATGCCATTTTCCAACGTATAAACGTAAGTTTTGTAAACCGTTCCTCTTAATTCAGGGTTTGCAACATTCCAGTATACGAGAACGATAAGGTTGTTAGACTTTTCTAAGCTAACTATCTTCATTGAATCGATTATAGGTCTTGCGCCTTCATGGGAATATTCATCAACTTTGGTCGTCTTACCTCCATTGGTTATTGATAGAAAATAGGGAGCAAACTCGTCATCTTGTTCCGAAATATTAATTCTATACCCTTGTTCTGTCACTAGTGTGTCAATTGAGAAAGCAGGAAATGCAGTGGCCATAACTAATGCTACTAGGGTGTTTTTTATTTTCATTCCGCAGTAAGGCCTCTAAGAGTGTCACTGACGCTCTATCTGATGAAGTGGTGGTAGTTCTACTTGCTCCCAGCTGCCCTTTTGCTCGGAGAAATAGATAAAAGAAGTCAAAATAGATTGTGTATTGTATAGGATGTAGTAGTTTTGGGACTCTACACTGCGTCCATTTATGGTCGCTTTCAACGTTGGTTTAGCTGCCATAAGATTGTCCAAAGATGAGTAGTTGATGGAAACATAGTTGTCACCATCTCGGTATTTTACGATCGTAATGGATAGTGGCTGCTTAACTTGACCATCAGCGGTTCTGGGTAAAGTATAATCTTCTTCCTCCCTGCTTACTTCAGAGATTAAGTACGAATAACTGTCCAATGCGTACCTCATATCGAGCTTTAGGCCGCAAATTGCATTCCTATTGAGTAAACCATTAAATTTGTTTTTACTGTTATTGTAAATGCAATTAATTTTGTCAGGATACATTGGGTGAAAGGTTAAATTAGCATTTCTTCCATTGCTATTGGTAACATCTAATGCAGGTTTGCCCTGGAAGTCAAAAAGGTTAACACTCGAAATATGAGAGACATCTAGTATGCCTGTATATAAGGTGTCATTTATCCAAAGTTGATTTTCGACACTTCTATAAACTGGTTTGGAGTGGGACACTGCTATCTTTGATGATAGGGGGTTTTCTACTATGCTATCTTTAAGGTGGTCAATTTTAAGATAGATGTACACTCTCTCAGGAATTTTATTAGATCGATTATTTTTTTTCATAAGTTCGTAATACATCTGGTAATTTTTTTTGGCCAGCTTGTTTTTCTTTAATGCCTGATATGAGTCTGCAAGATTTAGGTAGGCGACAGTTCTATTGGGAACTATAGCGATTAGATCTTCTAGAATATCAATCGAAGACTGGTGATGCCCTGCCTTAGAGATATAATAAGCTATATTATTATAATAAACTTGATTTTCCTTTTTTATAGGATATAAAGTACTCAAAAGCCTCAATAGATTTTGGCTTATAACTACTTCTTTTTGTCTAAATTTTCTTTCAATCTCTGATAAACCGTAGTCAGAATCAACGTCGACGTGACAATAGTCATTAAAACCCTTGTTACCTTCCACTGATAGAAAAGGCTCTAAGTCAGACACCATCGCATCTTCTAATAATATGTTAGTGTCCTTCTGACATGTTTTGGTTACTAAAAAAATACCATCTGATACATAACTAATATATGACTTTGTTTTAGTTATTTTAAACCTACCGCTTTCATATTTTATATATATATCAAATTGGCCTGAAAAATCATTGCCTCTATTAGTTATAATAAATCCATCTGATGTGGTTTTTATTTCCTTGAAAACACTGTATCCATCGATAGTAAAGTTACTAGCTTTGACGAACAAACTATTGTCTCTATAGATAAAAAGGTCGTTTTCTATAGGATTGCTTTTTATTATAAAGGATGAGTTTTTAAAATTTGCGTGAAAATATTTATCCTCAAAAGCTAAGGACGATTTCATAAAAATTAACTGAAACAATACAAATATCACATAAATTGACTTCATTATTAATTGCACCTTTGTAGTTTCAATATACCTTTATCGATAGGTAAGGAATAAAAAGGGAGATCAATCTTTTTTCCATCGGAATCGATTAACCCAAACCAATTAAGCGCGATTCCACTTCTTATTTGGTTTATTTGTGCAATCGGATATGTAGCATCTATTGTGTCAAATGGTATATCAAAGCCTCCTAGTCCAATATCTGATGATTTATAATATAGTTGAAAACTATCACCTTGATTCAGGAGTTGAGTTTTGATATATATTTGATTGGTTGCCAATTCAATCACTGCTTCACCATTCTCGATTAATACTTTTCCAGAAGGTTCATGAAAACCATCACACTCTAATGAATAATATCCATCAAAATTTTCAGTGGCTATGAAGCTAGATATGAGCGTGAATGTAAACAGTAAATTCATTTTTGTTATTCCTGTCGGTTTATATCAATCATATATTAATTTACGCTCACGAGTAATGAATCTTTTTTTAGATAGCCAATTGTATTATTATACTTTGCAAGTGCCCATTCAATATTGCCATCATAGTAATATTCGGTGATGTTAACTTCATCACCTTCAATAACGTAACTTCCGAGTCTGTTAAACTCGTTATCATAAAAATAGGAGCGATTGGTAGTGACTTTAGCATGGAGTCTTTGTCTTTTTAATATATCTTTCTCATGGCTAACTAAAAATTCTTCTTTCGAAGTTTTTCTCTTTATGTAAAAATCACCTACAATCTTGTCTTCATAACTTAGCAATAACTTTTCATTCTTTATTTTCCATACACTTTCATAAGTTTCTAAAGCTGAACTTCTATTACTATCAATAATATAGTCGTCGGACTGTTTTATATTACAGAGAGTAACTTCTTCCATGTTTTTATCCTTTATGTAAACGAAAGCATCTTCTGACTTGTTTAAGTGATATATTTTCCCACATTCATTGGCTCCGGAAAAGGTATCAGAGAGGTAGTAATAATTTTCATATGGAGTAGAGAGTTTTTTTATATCTATAAATTCATTTAAGCCACTGTATTCTAAATAAATATTTCTACAAATTTCATTCTCGCATACTCTGACAGAGGCTATGTTATTGTTAAATTTCATCCCCATTTCTGACTCCGAAGCGTGTAAAACAGAGGAAGAAAAAATGAATGTTGTGAAAGTAATAGTAACTATGTTTCCAGTAATATTGCTAATCACAACGATATTTCCTTATAATAGAAATTTAATCTCATTTCGCAAGATGATCTATTCTCTTTGTGTAGTTTTTTATTTATTCGACAACTTTTTTTTATATAATCATTCCATGATTTTAGCCTCTGCTCTACGGATGTATTATTATTTCCTCGACTGGATATTAAATAGGCCAACTCCACATTTTTATTTTCTATATAGTTAAACTCAATTAACCTTGCTTTGGTCACCCATGAATTGCATTCTGCGATTAAATACTTTGTCATTACGTCAGTAATGGGTTCACCGCTAGGAAAAAACTCTGCTACAGAACAAGCTTTATTCTTATAATTTATCCATTCGATCTGGGACTCTTTGAAATCTTCGCCTAATTCGAATGTTCTCAACTTATTTTTGAGAGCTTTGTACCGAGTATTGAGCTCTGTGTCATATTGTTTATATTCTGACTGTCGCTGTTTGAGTTTTTCTGCATAGTTATTGTAAAAATCATACATCTGATAAGAAAACGAGTAGTCAGAGTATGTGATAATTATCAAAGTAAATATTCTTAATACCAAAATCATATAGTTACCATGATTGTTATTTTAAATTAATCTCTTAATCTGAAATAATTAAACTGATTTTTACTAGTTAAGTGTTATATCTGATTCCAAAACATAGCCTTGAAAGCGGTCTGATTCCAGTTTATAGAATACGAAAAATTCAGACTCCATATACTCTTCTGTAGCACCAGTTACTATGATATCTTCATTTTCTTTGATAGATATCTCTTTTAATTTGGTAATGATTTTTTCTCCACTTTTTTCATTTTTAATATCATAAAGCCAAATTGTTTTTGAGTTTGATTTTATCGCTACTAACTTTCTCTTTCTAGGGTCTTCATCATAGGATATCATCATTTCTTTATTGTCTAATATCGAATAGTAATTACCCAAATTATCACTAAAATACATGTTTTCTAGCTTTATTTCTTTTTTATTTAGCTTGAAAGAGTACTCTATGCGACTACCAAACCCCATTGGCTTGTCATAAAGTAAAATAGTATTACCAAAATAGGAAATATCGCCACATAATGCGATCACGCTTTTGTCAGGAAGGCTTAAAGTTCTTGCTTTACCGTGGTCAATTTTGGATAACACACCGCAATTATTTTCGTTTCGTATGTAGACATAACTATTGAAGGGAGACGAAAGCCTCTCTAACCGATAGTTTTGTTCTAGATACCCAGATACACCTCTTAGGTCGAGTTCATTTATCACCTTTTTTTGTGAACTTTGACTAGTGTATGGATAAAGAACTCCACAGATAAGAATTAATAAAACTTTAATGACTGTGGTTGTTCTCCTTGTAGCATTAAATAATAGCATTTAAAGTTTATTTACTCCTTACGAATCAATTGAACGTTAGAATAATTATATAAATCGAGTTAAAGTTAACTCGATAAATTACCAATCCCCATTCCAATACTCGGTTCTTTGGATTTCAGTAAAAAATTTGAGATCTGGAAATGATTCGTATCTCCCACGTTTTTTTAAATCTTCTCGCTTAAAAAATACCCTGTCCCATTTACCATTTGAATTCTTTTTTTCTGCTGATAGTATTATATTTGAAGTTACATTCTTATATAAGTGTTTGTACTTTCCGATGTAAAAAAATATAGATTCATCGTTAACGGAACCGCCAGATTCATTAACATAGTAAAATTTTCTTCTAGAGCTTTCGCTAAAGGTCAATTCTACGTTGTCTATATTTCCGTATCTATATATAACATCCTGTTCATCAAGGCAAAATGATACTAGATTTTCATTCTCCAATACCACTGTTGATAGTACTAACTCATTTTTGTAGCAAAGTGATTGGCTATGAAGTTCTAATTTTATTTTGTAATTGTTTTTTAGGTGATTTAATCTTTCATTTATGACGTTATAATCAGAAATATTATTATTTTTCTTTAGAAGCTTATTCGATATCTCCATATAGAAAGACTTATTTTCATCGGTGATTGGATAGCATGCCATGTAACTTTCGATTGTAAAATCGATATCTTGATAATCAATATCACTGACCATCAGTTTGGGAGGCAGTTGCTCAGAATGATTAGGTATATTTATTTCTCCATAGGATGTAAGTAGCTTGCTATCAGTAGACCAGTTTGCCCCGCATACCTCACCACTATAGGTACCAATTACACATCCTGAATCCACTCTTACTATGTCACAATAACCTTTTATCTCTTCTGATTCTTTTCCTGATTCATCAACGTATGAGCTAATAAGCGTTTTTTGTATGATTATATTTTTTCTGTCTGGTGACATTGATATCGAGTCTGGATATTTATCTATTAAAAATCTATTTACTTCAGGATATAGATTAAACTTATCACCACGAGTAGAAATGAATTCTATATTATCATTACCAAATTTTAATACTTTAGCATTCAAGAAATTCGGAAATAAAACTATAAGTAATAATAATCTTACCAATGTGTCTTTCCTAATATTTAACATCGAACACCAACAAAAACTTTCTTTATTATTAAAAAATAAAGTGCTAAATATATTATATATTTTTTATAGATGTTCTTATAAAATTTCTTAATCAATTTAGAATATCAACAATTATATAAAACAAAGTCTGTATCGATCTAACCAAAAGACTAGTTAAAGTGCCCGATTGGCTATACCAAGTCACTAAATTGATAGATTTGTGCTGGACGTCTCACAAAAAGGTCTGGGCCATACTGTGATGCTCTTCAATACGCGGTGTTTGCATGACATCCAAAACTGCGAATGTTACGGTTGTCTTTGTCCAAAAGTAACAGGTGTATCGCTTAGCTCAGATGAGAGGGGACTATGATTACCGCGTTGGCGATTAAAAACTATCGTTCAATTCTAAATCTGGTTATGCCACTAGGCAGATTGAACGTGATAACGGGAGCTAACGGTTCCGGTAAATCCAATTTATATAAAGCTCTGCGTTTGTTGGCTGATACCGCGCAAGGTGGTGTTGTATCTGCGCTAGCAACTGAAGGTGGGCTTGATTCAACATTTTGGGCAGGGCCGGAAAAGATAACCAACTCGATGAAGCGAGGTGAACACGCCGTTGAAGCCACGGTTAGGCAGAGTGTTAAACGTCTCAAGCTTGGCTTCGCAACCGAAGAGTTTAGTTACGCGATTTCGTTGGGTTTACCAGCACCGACTATGTCAATGTTTGGTTTTGACCCTGAGATCAAACGAGAATGTATTTGGAATGGTCCGTTTTATCGACCTGCCAGTGCGTTAATAGACAGAAATGGCTCAGCAATTAAAGCGCGTGAAGGACGAAAATGGCAAGTCATTTCTAGCCATATTGCCACGTATCATAGCCTGTTTGATCAAATTGCCGACCCGATGGCCACGCCAGAGGCATTTATGCTGCGAGAAACGATTCGCGGCTGGCGTTTCTACGATCACTTCAGGACTGACAAAGACGCCCCAGCTAGGCAACCTCAGCTTGGCACTCGCACTTCGGTTTTGCATCATGATGGCCGTGATCTGGCTGCTACCTTACAAACCATTATCGAAATTGGTGATAAAGAGGTGCTTTATAAAGCCATCGACTATGCCTTTCCTGGCGCTAGCATCCGCATCGTCAATCAGGTCGATGGTCGATTTTCATTGGAGTTTTCCCAGCACGGACTTTTAAGGCCATTAAGTGGTGCTGAGTTGTCCGATGGGACTTTACGTTACTTGCTATGGGTGGCCGCTCTTCTCACGCCTCGACCACCAAGTCTGATGATTCTCAATGAGCCTGAAACCAGTCTTCATCCCGATTTGTTGCCCGCTTTGGCGCGTTTGATTTCTCACGCGGCCGAGAATACTCAGGTCTGGGTTGTGTCTCATGCTCCACGTTTGATTGCGGCGTTGTCGGAGCATCCAGAATGCAATGCTATTCAACTGGACAAGGAGTTTGGTCAGACGATTATTCCGGGTTTGGACCCTCTTTCATCGCCAAATTGGTATTGGCCTGATTCTTAAACAGAAAAAATCGTAATGTATTTTTTCTCCCTAAAAAGGGAATCAAATAATGGTCTATGCACCTCTCGTTAAACGTCAATCGCGACTAAACTCAACGTTACGTTCAATCAAAAGCGGTCTTTCTGGGAGGGCATAATGACAACCCAAAATATTCAGCACTTTTTTCATCCTCAATCCGGTAGCCTGAGTTATGTTGTGGCAGATTCGGACACCAATGAGGCAATAGTCATCGATCCTGTTGCTGATTATGATGAGGAAAACTGCCACATCAGTTTTGAATCCGCGCAGCAAATTATTGACCATATTGAACAAAATCAACTTCATGTCACCGCGATTCTTGAAACACATATTCATGCTGATCATTTGTCGGGTTCGTTCTATCTTAGTAAGGTACTACAAGCACCAATCTACATTTCTGATCATGTCAAAGAGGTGTACGCTAGCTGCAAGGATGATCTGTCACTCACCGATCTTTATCACTTTGAGCATTTCTTACTGGAAAATGAGCAACTGGATTTTGGCCATTCGCATATAGAAGTCTTGGAAACCCCAGGGCATCCGCCATCTGATCTAACCTTTAAGATTGGTGACGCATTGTTTGTGGGGGACTCACATTTGCATTTGCGAGAAGGGTCGCCGGTTGAAGCGACTGATCCGACGTATGAGTCTTTGGCGAAGATATACGAGCTCAAAGATTCGACTCAAGTCTACCTATGTCACAATGAGCCAAGCGGTTCAGACGAGTTGATTTATAAGACGACACTAGGTGATGAATTACACCAACAGGCCTCTGTTCATCAGTCTAGTGCCACAAGGCCAAAACTTCCGCCCCCGAAACTGATTAGCTCCGCGTTAGAGTACAATCTGACTGCAATGCGTCCACCTATGTAGTTCGCATACTGCTATCTTATTGAGTTTATTGCTTGTCAAAATTCATCGCCATATAACATTGATGTCATGAATGTTGTGTTAAATCGTCCGCGTGTTTAACTCCACAGGAATAACAATCATGGCACAAGGACTAACAGCGTTTCGTTGGCTAATTCTGCTGCTTTTTATGTTTGCTACCTCTGCGCAGGCGAGCAATAAGAAGGTTTTACTGGTCGGTATTGATGGCATGCAGTTTGAACATATCGGTAAATTGTCGACCCCTGCTTTTGATCGTCTCCAGATAACGAAAGCTTATGCTGGAGGTGTCAAAGGGCGATTCAGTGAACAGAAGACCAGCAGCGGCCCAGGTTGGACGACGATTCTAACTGGTGTTTGGGTCAACAAACATGGCATATCGAGCAATAGTGTTGGCCCCGCTGATTCTGAATGGCCGAGTATCTTTCGTCAGGTTCACAATGCTAACGACCAAGCTCAGATGTATTCATTTTCGACCTGGGGAACGATTAATACACTGTATTTCCCTGCAGATATGCCTCTGTTGACAGCTCATTCTGAAGGGGGCGGTGACGATGACAGTGTAAATCGAACCTTGGATGTTCTGAACTCTCAAAGCCCTGATCTAATTTTTATTCATTTGGATGAGCCTGATAGTGCAGGTCATAGCCATGGCTGGGGTGACGAGTACGATAAATCAATTACAGACAGCGATGCTAGGCTGGCTAAACTGCTAGATGCGGTTGAGAAACGCCAGCTTGAAAAGAATGAGGATTGGTTAGTTCTGGTCACCACAGATCATGGCCGCAATGCTAGAACAGGCGGTGGTCATGGTAACCAGACTACGAGTGAAAAGACCATTTTTATTGCTTCCAACCAAACTTTGCACAACCACTATCAATCTTATGTTTCGGTAGCGAACCAAGACTTTGACGGCCTGTATAACCTGCCAGCTCAAACCTTTATTGTGCCAACGATTTTAGAGTTTCTCGGTATCAAGCAAAATCGATTACGCCTTGATGGCTTTCCTCTTGTTGGCGATATAGAGGCGAACAAGAGGAAAGCCTATGCCACGATTGAAAGTAAACGTTGCGGTTTGGAGTGGGATGCAGACAAGGGCTCTCCGATCGCGCTAGCCAGCTATGAGCATGTGGCAAAATTTGATTGTAATGGCTCAGCCGATCCTGTGCAGGTCGAAGACGGTTACATCTACGCCAATATTTACGGCTCTTCCTGCGGATTGCAATGGCATGCCGCCAAAGGCACACCAAGCCCAATGGGTAGTAATGAGCATATAGCCAAGTTTGATTGCAGCAATGACGGCGACCCGCTGTCTATTAGTAGCAGCTACATTTACAGCCTGATTGAGAGCAAGCAGTGCGGTTTTGAATGGAATGCGAAAAGTGGTGTACCGACGACGTTAGGGGGTGACGAACATGTCGCTAAGTTTGATTGTGATGGTAACGCGGACCCACTCAGCTTCGAAGCAATGCGTTAACGAAATCATCTGATGATTTGGCCTGAAGCATTTACGTTCAGGCCAGTGTTGGCTGAACTTAGCCTCCAGCGAGCGCGTTAGCTTCCAGAATCTTAATGAATTTGTTGACTGCTGGAGTGTACACCGCTTCTCGCCGTGCTATCCACGATGACTGCCAGTAGATATTCGATTCTAGTGGAATCTCAGCCAACTGCTGTTCTTGAATCTCGCGGGAAAAGAGCAGTTTCGGGCCCGCGGTGAGAAAGTCTGATGTCTTGACCAGAGATTTCGATGTGGTGTAGTTATCGCAGGTGATCTGGACGAAGTCACTGTTGAACTGACTTGAGTGATGGCTTTTGAGTGTGTTACCCGCATCAGGCGCAATCACAGGGTACTGTTTAAGCTTATCCCAATTGGGTTTCTTGTCGCTAAACAATGGATGCTCTGGACGAGCGACAAACACTATAGGCGCACCTTGTACAGGGGCGGAAATCAGCTCATTGGGTAAGTCATCAATGTTAAATGGTCCTACAGCGACATCGAGGTGGCCATCCATTGTCATAGTGAGCAGTTCACTGGCATTCGCGGTTTTGAGTAACGTCTTGACCTGGCTGGTTTGCTCGACAAAATCCAATAGGACTTTGGGAAAGTATAGTTGCTCAATGATAGGCCCAACACCGATATTCAGCTTACCGCCTTCTAGAGAAGCAAGTCGTTCGACGTGTCGGCACATGGAGTCCAACTTGGCCTGCACCAACTGTCCGTTTTTTATCAGGTAGTTAGTCACGTCAGTCGGTTGCATTCCTGAGCTATGACGGAAAAACAACTTTACATTCAGAGTCTGTTCCAGTCGTGAAATACGCTTGCTCAAAGTTGGTTGCGACATATAAAGCTCGTCAGCAGCCTTGTTGATACTGCCCAATTCTGTGACTTTCTGCAGTAGCTTTATATCCGAAACATCAAGCATAGTTCTTCTCTTCAATTGTCGACCACATAGCACATTAGCAAATGAGTCAGTGTGGGTTGGTTTCATGGCTATTGATTGTATGCCACTGGTAGAGTTTGGCTAATGAAGGATCTTTCCAACACCGACAAACTTTGTGCATAGCTACAGTATAAACTTGGTTATTCCAATTTTTGGTAACGGGTAAGAAAAATATTCAATTATTTTATTGCCGCTCTCTTCGTATAATTTGTGTAAATCAGATTGGAGGACAGAATTATGACAGCCGTAATGATAGACCACTCACACTCTTCATTTGACAACCTAAATCAGGTGCTTGACGTTCAGAAACAAGCATTTGCAGAAAACCCAATGCCAAATGCAGATGAGCGTATCGCTAAGCTGAAAAAGCTGAACTACGCGGTGTTGGACTACAAAGATAAGCTTATTGAGGCTGTCAGTGCTGACTTCAGTAACCGTAGTTCGGCGGAAACCATGATGGTGGAAATTCTTGCTGCATTGGAAGGTATTGCATACAACAAAAAGCATTTACGCAAATGGATGAAAGCGCAAAAACGCCATGTGCCTCTTTCCCTTAAGCCGTCTCGGGTTGAGGTGAGATATCAACCACTCGGTGTGATTGGCATCGTTGTCCCTTGGAACTTCCCGATTTTTCTTGGTTTATCACCGCTTGTCGGTGCTCTTGCGGCAGGCAATCGAGCCATGATCAAAACATCAGAATTTGCTCCGAACACGTCTACGGTAATGAAAGAGATGTTGAGCTCTATTTTTGATGAGAATGAAGTGGCAGTCGTGGAAGGCGATGTTGAGGTCAGCAGCGCGTTCACCAAATTACCTTTTGACCACCTGGTGTTCACGGGAGCAACCAGCGTGGGCAAATTGGTGATGAAGTCTGCGGCAGAGAACCTAACGCCTGTAACACTGGAGCTTGGAGGGAAGTCGCCCGCTATTATTCATGATAGCTACTCTGCCAAAGAAGCGGCCAAACGTCTCGCATTTGGTAAGGCGATTAATGCGGGTCAGGTATGTGTGTCTCCTGACTATGTGTTCTGTCATCACTCTCAAGTGGAGGAGTTTTGCGAGGCATTTAATGAAGTGTTCGCCAGCCGCTATCCAAGCATGAAAAATAATCACGACTACACCGCGATCATTAATGAACGTCAGTTGAGCCGACTTCAGCATTATCTACAAGATGCACAGGACAAAGGCGCAACATTAATTGAGATAAACCCTGCAAATGAAGACTTCTCGGGCACTCGAAAAATGCCAATGACGCTTGTGCTTAATCCAACGACCGACATGTTGGTGTTGCAGGAAGAGATATTTGGTCCGATTCTTCCGGTTATCACCTATTCGGATATGTCGGAAGTGACTGAGTACGTTCAAGCGGGCGAGAGACCACTAGCGCTGTACTACTTCGATGATGATCAGCGCCGGGCAAATCAGCTTCTTGATACGACTCATTCTGGCGGTGCTTGCATCAACGATTCTATGCTTCATGTGATGGCAGATGATATTCCTTTTGGCGGCGTGGGTGCATCAGGAATGGGACATTACCACGGTAAAGAGGGTTTTCTGAATTTCAGCAAAGCAAAAGGTGTGGTGAAGAAAGGAAAAATCGATCTTGCGAGTATGATTGCTGCCCCATGGGACAATAAGATGTTTAATTTATTGGTTAAGTTCCGCTTATGGCGCTACAGTCGATGAGCTATGTAACACATGAAAAGGGGACGCTTGTCCCCTTTTTGTATCAATGACTGTTTGAGTTTGCGGTCAATGTAATCGTAAATGTACTGCCTTGATTCGGTTCAGACACCAGTTGAATGTTACCACCTAAGTTATCAACCATAGCGGCGGCAAGTGATAGGCCTAGCCCGTAACCTTCAATATTGCTGCGGCTTGCATCGATGCGGTAGAGCCGTTCGAAAATCAAATCCTGATACTGTTTGTCGATACCAATGCCCGTATCTGAGACAAGAATCTCAACCTGATGATCACTTGTTTTATGCGCCTTTAGACTAACTTTACCGCCCATTTCGGTGTATTTAATTGCGTTGTCGACCAAATTAACCAGCGCCTGAGTGAGTTTTTCTGGGTCTGATTGAATGATGAGATTGTCGTCAGCCGTTGCCTGCAATTGAATCTGTTTGTCATCCGCTACGTCTTCATACCAGCTCACGACGGTTTTCAGCACCTCAGAGACATGGGTTGAGGTGCTTTGTTGCTCACGTTTGCCAGTGACTTCATCGTTGAGCTTCATCAAAGCAGTAAGCATATTGTTGGCTTGCATGGCGTATTCAGCGCAATCAGATAAAGCGTGCTCCATTTGCTGAGTGTCTTTGTTGTCTAACAGTGCGGATTGTGAACTGAGCGTGATCCGTGACAAGGGGGTACGGATATCATGAGCAATAGCATCGACGGTCGTATTGAGTGTGGTGGTGACATGGTGAAGCCGGGCGATAGCGTCATGCACACTGGCACTGATGACGCTCAGTCCTTGTGGCATAGCGGCTGGCTTGTCCGTCATCTCTAATTTGCCTTGGCTGAGCCTGTCTAGAGAGTCTCCGAGTGTCACCAGTGGTGACATCGCACTGCGAATAATGCGGTGAGTGAACAAGGTCGTGATAGCAACCAACACAATCAACGCATACAAGGTCATCAGCCATTGTTTGTAGGCGATGGCGTAACGCGGTTGATTGTCGAGAACTAACCAAAAATCCAGAGTTTCTCCTTTAATCTGCAGCGATATATATGGGTTAAGAATGAAAGCCGTGAACCAGGATTTATCACCAGTGAGGTACTTATCGAGTTGGATGTCGGCTGGCAAGTTGCTATCACCAGCGACAAAGTTGGGTCTGGCAGCACGCTCTTTCGAAATGGAAAAGGCTGCGATATTGTTTTCAATCAGGCGATGCGGATTGGCCGTCAAGACGTGAATCAGTTGATCGGCTGAATCGTAGGTAAGAATACGCTGGTATTCCGTGGCCATTGAGTTGAGGATTTTCTTCTCGGTGCGATATAAATCGAAGAAGAACATCACACCCACCACGACTTCAACCAGTATTAGGCACAGCAATAAGAGCGCCATAAAACGCATCAGTAATGTGTTGCGTGCCTTGGCCAGTGCCTGCTCAATGTTATGACTTGAGGACATAGCCAACCCCTCTGAGTGTATGAATTAATGGGCTATCAAAGCCTTTGTCCACTTTGCTGCGTAAACGACAGACTAGGACATCCACTACATTGGTCTGCGGATCAAACTGATGGCCCCAGACTTGCTCAAGAATAGCGGTTTTTGAAAGGACGGTTTCAGGGTTTTCCAGCATCAGTTTGATCAACATGAATTCTCGTTGATTGAGTTGAATCGAGGTGCCATTTCTTTCAAGTGAGTGCTTGAGCAGATCCAGAGATAATTCGCTATAGCTCAATTGATAACTTTGGGCAGTGTTCTGCTGACCTCTGCGGGTCAATGACTGACAGCGAGCCAGCAGTTCCGGAAAAGCGAATGGCTTAACAAGATAATCATCCGCCCCCGATTGCAGCCCTTTAACTCTTTCATCAACAGAGTGTTTTGCGCTGAGGATGAGAACCGGTGTTGTATAGCCTTCTCCTCTGAGTTGAGCTAAAACTTCAAAGCCATCTTTCTGTGGCAGCATGATGTCGAGCACAATCACATCGTAGGATTCGCTGATGGCTTGGTGTAACCCGTCAATGCCATTGGTGGCGTGTGTTATGGTACAGCTTTCCTGCTGGAAGCCATTGACAAGAAAGCGTGCAATGTGGGTGTCATCTTCAATCAACAGTATTTTCATCAGCGGTCCATTTCCTCACTCTCCCTAAACAGTCTTTCATACTCTACCAATAACCTTTGATGAATTTAACCAAGATTACAGTTTTGTAATGATTGAGAAAGTCTTCAGTAATCGAGCCTTGGTTAGGATGTACCTGTTTGAATCAAACAAGGTCTATCTCGTAGGAGTGAATATGAAAACTATCAAACTTAGCGTACTAGCAGCGTCTTTTGGCTTCCTTTCCATGTCTTTTAATGCGTCAGCCGCAGATAAAGGCCACACAGTAGCAGTAACGCAAATTTCCTCTCAGTCCGCTTTCAGTCTGGCAAAAGAAGCCGTTCACCAATGTGAAGCGAAAGGCTATAAAGTATCAGCGACAGTGGTTGACCTATCAGGCAATGTACTGGCTCAACTTCGCTCAGATGGGGCAGGCATCCACACCTTAGACAGCTCACGAAAGAAAGCCTTTACTGTCGCCAGCATGAAACAGCCGTCAGGTAACCTGATGAAGTTGATTGCTGACAAGCCAATTTTACAACCTTTGCAAAACATGGACGATAACTTGCTATTCTTAGCGGGAGGCGTTCCTGTTCAGCTTGATGGCAACCTCATAGGGGCTGTTGGTGTAGGTGGAGCGCCAGGTGGTCACCTAGATGTGGAATGTGCCGATGCCGCGATCAAAAAAGTGTTCTAATTTGAGTTGATCATCGGCTTTCACTGCATTCAATGCCCCGATTGGTTGCCCTAGTCGGGGCTTGTTTAAATCTCAAGGTTTGGCGTGAATCTGCTGTATTTGAAACTGCTCACACTGATTGAATCGGGCAAAATCCGATAGCTCTTGTTCGAGAGCTGAGTGGAAGTCATCTCGCTTTCTCAGTGTGGGTTCAATATGTAAGCTCAGCGCCTGAAGTGTTGAGGTTGGCTTGTCTACTTTGCAATCAATGCGAGCGACTAACTTTCCATCCCACATGACAGGTAGACAGAAGTAGCCAAACTGACGTTTATCCGCTGGTACATAGCATTCAAGAAGATAATTGAAGTTGAAAATCTTCTGAGCACGTTTTCTCTGGATCAGTAAGTTATCGAACGGAGAGAGTATTTTGGCCTTCTGGCGATTGACGCGCTTACTGAGTAAATCAAACGCTCCATGGAACGTGTAATAGGTGTGACCGTTGACCTTAAATGGAAAAATTTCACCTTGTTGGTACAATTGACCCAACGTATTACTCACCAGCTGCTTGGTGTTTTTGAGTAGGTAATTGATTTCCGACAGATGACCAAAACCGTGTGCTCTGAGGTAATTCATCACCAGATAGCGACCATATTCTTCATCGCTTGGCATTGAGGTATCTATCCCTTGCGGCAGGACTCGCTCTGTCAGGTCGTACACCTTGTGGAAGTTGCGCCTCTCGGTGATCATTAAATCACCTTGCATGTAGAGATTCTCCAGCGCCTGCTTAGTGGGCTTGGTCCCCCAGCCCTGTTTTTTGACGCCCGCAGACTCAAAGTCTTTTGCCATTAATGGCCCTTCGTGCTCAATTCGACTCATGATGTCATTCATCAACTGGCTATCGCGGCGATACCAATGATTTTGGTCTCCGGATTTTATCGCCTGTTTACGTGGCAGAGTGAAGCGATAATCCCGCATGGGTAAATAAGCGGCGGCATGAGACCAGTATTCAAACACAGAACGATTTTTTACCAGCTTATCAAGGTGATTGGGTTGATACTTTGAATTGCGGCTCCACAAGGTGTGATGGTGGGCGCGCTGGACGACTGAGATAGTGTCGATTTGTACGTAACCGATACGCTCAAATGCTGAAAGCGTGTTTTGTAAGGCTCCGCCTGATTTCTGGTTTTGTGGCAAACCTTGCGACAGGACAGCGAGCTTCTGAGCCTGCGCAATCGAGAGTGTTTCCATACTAAGAGTGAATCCTATATTTACCGTACTATGAGCGTCTGATTTGCAGTGTAAATTGGATTGACCAGTATAATGAAAGTGCGAACATTTGTCGGTGGGAAGGATCGTGTTATCAAGCAAAAGATAAGCCTCGGAGAGATTCCGAGGCCCAGTGTTAGTGATTGACAAAGTCCCGTAAGATAGAAATAAAGTCGTCTGGCTGTTCCAGCATCGGTGTATGACCGCACTCAGGTAAGCTGAAGAGGTTTATGTTGGGGAAAGGCGGATGAACATCTGACCAAGCAGAAAGCGGCGCAATACTGAAATCTTGAAGGCCTCCCAGTGCCAGTACAGGTACCACAATAGATTGCGTGTAGGTGCTGATATCCAAATGAGCAAAGTCATTGCCCCAAAGTTTATCGAGCAAGGCAGTATGCATAGGAATGTCTTGCCACAAAGGGAGCTCATCGAAGTTTGGATTGAACCAGCGCATTGGACCTAATCGTCGGCAAAGGTGGGCAAACTTTCTATCAGGCTCAAGCTGAATATCACCTGCCAATAAAGCGATACTTTTCTCAAACGCCGCTTTGCGATCCTGACAGGCATGTCTTTGCCAATTAGCCATCTGTAGAGTTCGCATTTCCTCTGATAAGTTTGGCGCCGCGCCGATCAAAGCACACCCTTTTACACGAGTTGGAAATCGATAGGCGAAGTCGAGAGCCATATATGCATGGCCAGAATGTCCCATCACCCAACAAGGTTCAATGTCGAGTTGACTGCAGGCTCGTTCAACATCCTTTGATATCTGTTCCAATGACACGTCATGTAAATGAACAGGCCTTTCGCAGTGCGCAAAACCTCTGTGATCAATGAATACACAGTAAAAATGTTGATAGATGTCATTCGGCATAATGCGATAGTAGTAATCTGCACTGCCGATAATTAGGAGTGTTGGTCCTTGGCCTTGCTCAATGACTTTTAGCCTGAACCCATCCGCTTGAATAAAACTTGTCGTCTTGTTGTACATGTCGTTCCTTTTTCAGGTCGTAAGCGACCCCTTCAGATTTAACAAAGTGATTGTTGAGTTGGAAAAAGGAAAAAAACGTCAACGAATAAGTTTCATCGGTAAGCCATCATAATGGGAATTTGTCTATGTTATTAAAAACGTTGGCCTGATGCTAGGGGCAAGAGCGGTTATCTAACCAACCGACGTTTTGCTGTCAATCGACAGTTCTCAAACGGGATCTGTGCCGATCCAGTATTCTTGATTTGAATTGAGAGAGTGGGCTTAGCTGGTTACCACTCCTTGAGTAGGGGCGTGTAAACCTAATAGGTGGCGAACGTCGACAAACGCTGGTCAGTGCAAGGGAATTGAGGTGTATGGGGCTCGCCTGAGTGGTGAGTGCTCAGGCGAGGGGGTAGAGACGGATTAGATGTAAACCAGTTTGGCAACAAAGATGAGCGTCAGAATGTACATCGAGATAGAGACGTCCTTTGTTTTACCCGTGGCAACTTTGAGCACAGTGTAAGTAATGAAGCCTAATGCAATGCCGTTAGCAATTGAGAAGGTCAGTGGCATCATCAGTGCGGTAATCGCAGCGGGAGCACCATTGGTGAAGTCTTTCCAGTCGACGTGTTGCATGCTACTCATCATGACAAAGGCAACATAGATTAGTGCGCCAGCCGTTGCATATGAAGGAATCATCCCCGCCAGAGGTGATAGAAATATAGCAGCGAGGAAAAGAACAGCAACGACAATGGCAGAAAGACCTGTTCGGGCACCTGCAGCCACTCCAGCGGCGCTTTCAACGTAGCTGGTGACCGGAGGGCATCCCACACACGCACCTGCAACACTGGAGATACTGTCTGCTTTTAATGCTTTGCTTAATCCCTCGATCTTACCTGTTTCTTTGTTTACGAGGTGAGCTCTTTCAGCCACTCCCATCAGGGTGCCTGCAGTATCGAACATATTGACGAACAAGAAGGCCAGAATCACACTCACCATCGATATGTTAAATGCCCCTGAAATATCCATTGCCATGAAAGTGGGAGCAATACTGGGTGGCGCAGAGAAGAATCCGTTGTAATGAACCAGCCCTAGCATCATACCGATCAGAGTGACACTCAGAATACCAATAAGAACCGCACCGAAGACTTTACGTTCGCTGAGCACAGCGATGATCAGGAATGCGATGGCAGCGAGCATAGCGTCTGGCTTTGTGAAATCACCCAATGAGACCAAAGTCGCTGGGTTTTCGACGACAATGCCTGCAGTTTTAAGGCCAATCAGACCAAGAAATAGTCCGACACCTGCTGTCATCGAGAAGCGCAAGCTTTCCGGGATGCTTTCGATGATCCATTGGCGGATCTTGTAGAAGCTCATCCCAACAAACAGGATACCAGAGAGGAACACCGCCCCGAGTGCCACTTCCCAGCTATAGCCCATTTCGCTAACAACGGTAAATGAGAAAAAGGCGTTGAGGCCCATACCTGGAGCCAGACCGACAGGCCAGTTAGCAAATAACCCCATCAACAGACAACCGATGGCTGCACCGATACAGGTTGCGACGAAGACAGCGCCTGAATCCATTCCAGAAGCGGCCATGATCTGAGGATTTACAAAAATGATGTACGCCATTGTGGCAAAGGTGGTGATACCCCCAATCATTTCATTCTTGACACTGGTTCCATGTGCTTTCAGTTTGAAAAAGCGCTCCAAAAAGCCACCAGATTCGCCTTTGGTGTTAAGCAGTTCTGTTTTGCTTTCATTCATGTCAGCAAGTCCTTTTGTTGGTGTTTCGTGAATTGAAGACAGCACTTCGCCGTACGTCTCTACCTCAGCGAACTTCAATGGTTCTGATTGATGGGTGATGACACGGTTGGGTGATGCTTGTCGTTATTCGCTAGCTGCCCCGATAAGTCGAGAAGCTATAAGGTGAAACCAGTAGCGGCACGTGATAGTGCGCATCTTTATCACCCAATCCAAAACGGATTACGACGTCATCGAGAAACGCAATATCGCCTAATTCAACTTCCTTACTGCGAAAATAATCGGCAACGTGAAAAACAAGCTGATACTTACCAAGCTCAAAATTTTCACCTTCTAAAACCGGCTCGTCAGTCCGGCCATCAAAGTTCGTTGTGACGGTTTTAATCTTGGTTAGGTGGCTACCTTCCACTCTGAACAGTTCAACTTGGATGCCTGCACCAGGCAGACCATGCATTGTATCCAATACGTGTGTGGTTAGTTTTCCCATAATTCCTGTCCGCGCGTCGCGCTCTCCTTAGCTTTTTTGGGGGCTTTTAATTGTATACAAAGCTGTATAGTGATTTTGTTGGATATCTATATATGTACACAAAATTTTTATGTAGTAAAGCTTATTGTTATAGAAATGTTATTAGTGAGTGAGTTGAAAAATGAATTATGTGAACTGAGATTTGGTGTTTATTGCAGGGTTAAAACTTTTAAACTATTGATTAATAAAGATGTAGTTATAGATATTGACATCAGAAACAAAATCTTTACATAAAGATAATTTATTGTATACAATGAGTTTGTAAAGTTGATGTGGCGTTGCAATCACGCCATGCTTTTTAAGGAGAGCCTGAATGGATAAGGATTATTCACGAGATCTGGTTGGCTATGGGGCAAATCCTCCGCATCCCAAATGGCCGGGCGATGCCCGTATTGCAGTGTCATTTGTATTGAATTACGAAGAAGGGGGGGAACGCTGTCTTCTACACGGAGATGACGAGTCTGAAGCTTTCCTCTCTGAGATTCCAGCCGCTCAACCGATCAAGGGTGGGCGACATATCAGTATGGAGTCTATCTATGAATACGGTAGCCGTGCTGGTGTGTGGCGTATCTTACGCCTGTTTGACGAATATGAAATTCCACTCACCGTTTTTGCTGTAGCTATGGCGATCGAGCGACACCCTGATGTGGCGGATGCTATGGTGCAAGCGGGACATGAAATTTGTAGTCACGGTTATCGTTGGATCGATTATCAGTATATGGATGAATCACAAGAGCGTGATCATATGACAAAAGCGATTGAAATCATCAAAACGATCACAGGTAGCCGACCTCTCGGTTGGTACACCGGACGCACTGGCCCAAATACTCGTCGTTTAGTGGCTGAAGAAGGTGGTTTTTTATACGACTCTGATGCCTATGATGATGATTTACCGTATTGGCACACCGAAGCGGGTCGGCCGCAATTGGTGATTCCATATACCTTGGATGTCAATGATATGCGTTTTTCTACCGCTCAAGGGTTCAACTCTGGCGAACAATTTTTCCAGTATCTGAAAGACACGTTCGACACTCTATATGAGGAAGGAGAATCCGCACCCAAAATGATGTCGGTTGGATTGCATTGTCGTCTAATTGGTCGACCTGGTCGTCTCGCTTCACTCAAGCGTTTTCTCGATTACGTTAAACAACATGATGATGTGTGGCTATGTCGACGCATTGATATTGCTCACCACTGGCATGAGCACCACCCATACACATTACAGAAGGAGAAGTAATATGACTGAATTTCGTACTTGCAAACCATCAGAGATGGCTCGCGCGGAATTTGTCTCTCATTTTGGTGATGTGTATGAGCATAGCCCATGGGTGGCTGAATCTGTGTTTGAGCAAGGGCTTGATACCGAAGACAACAAAATTGAAAACTTGCATCAGCGTATGGCTAAAACCTTGCTGGCTGCAGATAAAGCCCAACAACTGGATCTGATTAAGGCTCACCCAGACTTAGCTGGACGCGCTGCCGTTGATGGGGAACTGACCGCCGCTTCCACCGCTGAACAAGCTGGGGCTGGCATTGACCAATGCTCCGCGGACGAGTTCGAGACATTTACTACTTATAACAACCGCTACAAAAGTCGCTTCAATTTTCCCTTCATTATGGCTGTGAAAGGGGCCAATCGTTACCAAATTCTTGAGTCGTTCGAGATGCGATTAGGAAATGATAGTGAAACTGAGTTTGCTACTGCGATTCAGGAAATCAACAAGATTGCGCTGTTTCGCCTGCGAGATATGTAAGTCACAGAGTTGGCGACTATCCCGCTATTACGCTCTCCAGAGAGCAGATAACTGACTCACTTAACCTATTTTTGATTAATTGGAAGGATGAAGGAAATGTCCTTAGATTTTGAACAATACATAAACCTCGCTGATGAAAAACTGGGCGCTCAAGCTATTTACGCGACCGACGATTTCTTTGCTGATAAAAGCCGCCTTTTGCGCCGTGAAGTGCCAGAGTGGAGGGAAGGAGTTTATGATGACAATGGCAAATGGATGGATGGCTGGGAAAGTCGTCGCAAACGTGGCGAAGGCTACGACCACTGTGTGATTCGCCTAGGCCTAGCTGGCACAATTGCAGGCGTTGATATCGATACCTCTTTCTTCACGGGTAACTTCCCACCATCGGCATCAATTGATGCGTGTTACTCACCAGATGGCGACCCAACGGATGCGACTGAATGGCAAGAAATTCTGCCTTCAATGAGCTTGCAAGGCGATCATCATCACCTTGAGAAAATTGAAAGCGACGAAGTGTTCACTCACTTACGCCTTAACATCTATCCAGATGGCGGTGTGGCACGTCTTCGTGTTTACGGCCGACCAAGCGTAGATTGGGACCGCATTGATGCTCAGCAGAAAGTGGACTTAGCCGCTGTTGAAAATGGTGGTCGTGCGTTGGCATGTAGTGACGAGCACTATGGTAATAAATCAAACATTCTTGGTCCTGGCCGAGGCGAAAATATGGGTGATGGTTGGGAAACCTCACGTCGACGTACACCAGGGAATGACTGGGTGATCGTTGCGCTGGGCCATGCTGGCAATATTGACCGTGTTGTGGTCGATACTGCGCACTTTAAAGGCAATTTCCCAGACAGCTGCTCTATTCAGGCGGCCTACGTTAAAGGTGGCACGGATGACCAAGTGGAGACACAAAGCCTGTTCTGGCGTGAGCTTTTACCAGCACAGAAGCTCCAGGCACACGACATTCATGAGTTTGTTTCTGAAGTGAATCAACTGGGCGCTGTGACGCACGTTCGTCTGAATATCTTCCCTGATGGTGGTATTAGCCGTTTGCGTTTGTTCGGGACTAGAGCGGAATAAGCGAGGGAAGCGCAATGAGCAATGGAACTCGCCGATTAAAAATAGAGCCACTCACCAAAGAGACGTTTGCAGAATTTGGCGACGTTATTGAAGTCGAAAACAGCGACTACTTTATGATCAATAACGGCTCAACTCGTCGTTACCACAAGTTGGCGAGCACGGACGTACAAGATCAAGGTGGTGAAGCCATCATAAGTATCTTTCAGGCCACGCCGCTGAGCTACCCGTTAACGATTAGGATGCTGGAGCGTCATCCGCTTGGTTCACAGGCTTTCGTTCCGTTGCTTGGGCAACCTTATTTAATTGTTGTTGCACCGAAAGGAGACCAGCCCCAGTTGTCGCAAAGCCGTGCCTTTATCAGCAATGGCCGGCAAGGCGTCAATTACCACAAAGGTGTTTGGCACCATCCGGTGTTGGCGTTGACCGAGCATGATCAGTTTTTGATCGTTGATCGAGGTGGTGACGGGCATAACTGTGATGAAGTGTTTTTCGACACCGATTTGGTCTCTGTGCATCTGGAAGATATTCCAGCCAACAGCAGCACGGATGAAGAGCAACGCATCGAACAAGCGTTGTAATGCTGGCACTGCCCATCACAGGGTCCCCTTGTGATAGAAAGCGCTGGCAGTAAATAGGAGTTTATTATGGATCCACATATCACGGAGTGGTTGAATCTGGCGATTCGCTGGGTTCACATGATAGTCGGGATCGCCTGGATTGGCGCATCGTTTTACTTTGTTTGGTTGGAGAACAACCTAAACCGTGTTAACCCGAAAACTGGCCTGTCAGGCGACTTGTGGGCAATTCATGGCGGTGGTATCTACCACCTTGAAAAGTACAAACTAGCGCCACCAGAAATGCCAGAGCACCTGCACTGGTTTAAATGGGAAGCATACTTCACTTGGATTACCGGTGTGTTGCTACTGGCGGTTGTTTATTACCTCAATGCAGAAATCTATCTGATTGCACCGGGCTCTGGCCTGTCACCTACTACTGCGATTGCGATTGCGATTGGTGTGGGGGCGTTAGTCGCGGGCTGGTTCATTTACGATCTCTTGTGTGACTCGCCTTTGGGCAAAACCCCAATGTTGCTGGGACTGGTTCTGTTTGTGCTGCTTGTTGGAGCCACTTACGGATTGGCTCAGGTCTTTAGTGGTCGCGGTGCTTACATTCACGTTGGTGCCATCATAGGTACTATCATGGTGGGCAACGTTTTCCGCGTTATCATGCCTGCGCAGCGAAATCTGGTGAGTGCGATTGAAGAAAACCGCGAACCGGATCCGGCACTGCCAGCGAAAGGCTTACTGCGTTCTCGCCACAATAACTATCTAACCTTGCCTGTACTGTTCATCATGATCAGTAATCACTTCCCGAGCACTTACGGTTCGGAGTACAACTGGGCTATTTTAGCGGGTCTGGCGATCTTCAGTATCCTAGTGCGACACTACTTCAACACACGTCATGGCAGTCAGAAATTTGCCTGGACGATCCCTGTGGCCGCTTTGGGTATGATCACGTTGGCATTTGTGACTTCTCCTTATGCGAACCGACCAGCAGGGCAAGCACCGGTTGTACAACAGCAGGCTGCGCCTGTTGCCGAAGCTGCGGCAAATAAAAGCGCATCGGTAGCAACCGCTGAGCAGGCTCCTCAGGAGCAAGCTGCATCTACAACAAGTGGTGTCAGCTTTGCCGAAGTGAACAAGGTCATTCAGGAGCGCTGCTCTGTATGTCACTCTGCTACGCCAACGCATGCAGCATTTGCGGTTGCGCCTGGAGGTGTTGTATTAGATACCCCTGAAGAGATCTTAACTAATGTTCCACGCATCATTTCTCAGTCGGTTGCGACTAAAGTGATGCCGCTGGGCAACCTGACTCAGATGACCGATGAGGAACGATCCCTTATCGGTGTTTGGGTGGAACAAGGTGCAGTTATCCAGTAACTGCGCTGCGGGACAGAGTATCGGCCTGATTTCCTGCCGACTGATGCCGACTCCTCATTCCCGGCTGTCTCCAGACAGTGCATTTCCCTTTCCCCGGAATACGTTCCGGGGTTTTTTATAGTTGTTATGCAGCTTGAGACTTAAGGTTTTTGACGTTGTTTATTCCACGGGTATAGCAACATCGCCATGCCACGTTTGCTGATAGATTGAAAGCGATGTTTCTAGCTCATAAGACGGCCAAAAGTTCTATTTTTATTAGAGTTAGGGATCGTTACGGTAGCCAGGGAGATAGATAGGCTTCTGCTGGTAAGCCTCATCTAACCATTCTCTCACGTAGGGTCGATTGAGAAGTTCACTGAACCAACGTTGGGTATAAGGCCATCGTTCATCGGCCTCAAGGTGAGAAGAGAAACGCACCACCGATGGTAGCAGCATAATGTCGGCGATGGAAAACCCTCCTACCAAGTAATGCCCTCCGTACTCGTTAATGGTGTCGTCCCAGAGCTGATAAATGGCTTTAATTTGAGCCGTTTCATCTTGGCTCAGCGCTTTTTTGTCAGGATAAAATGCGCTTTCAAACGATAAAGCCGAACAGATGCGGCCAAAGGTGGAATGCTGCCAGGCGGCAAACGATCTGGCTTTGGCTCGTGCGCTAATGTCCTCTGGCCACAAGCTACCTTCACCGAGTTCACTGGCGTACTCAGCGATCGCTAGTGAATCAAAAATGATTAGGCCATCGTCATCCAGCACGGGCACTGCCGCTGGTGGAGAGAAGGTACCAATATGCTGCAGATTTTCCCAACGTTGGGGGCGGCGGATGTCGATAATCCGTTCTTCAAAAGGAATCCCCTGTTCTTTTAACGCCAACCAAGCCCGGAATGCCCAGCTAGAGGCATTACGATTGCCACTGTAGAGAATGCGTTTCATGCTGTGTCCTTTCTGATGATGATGACGCTATTATAAGATTGTTCCGCTGCTGATTCGCTTGAATATCGACATATAAACGCCTATAAAAAAGCGTATATCTTAATTTTGCGCGGAATAATTGCATGGATGCTTTTGATCATCACATTCTTCGAGCTCTTCAGAACAACAGTCGAATCAGTAGTGAAGTATTAGGTGCGGAGATTGGTTTGTCCCCATCGGCCTGTCAGCGGCGAATCAAAAAACTCAAACAACATGGGGTGATCAAGCAAGAAGTGGCGGTGCTGGATGCTGGTCAACTTCCGGGATTCATCACTACATTGGTGGATATCACTCTGGATCGCGGCGGAGAAACCGCGCTGGATGAGTTTATTCATGTACTTGAAGCTGAATCGCAGGTTCAGCAGTTTTATTATGTGGCGGGCGACGTGGATTTTGTTGTCATTGTGGTCACTCGGGATATGAAAGCTTATGACTCACTGTCGAGGCGTCTGTTTATGTCCAACCAAAACATCAAAAAGTTTTCGACCAAAGTGGTGATCCAACCGGGTAAAGTTGGCCTTGAACTTCCTATCTGAAATGTGCAGCTTTTGTTTTGACTTCAAAGGGTTGAAAAGGCATTTAATCAATCCTTGTCTATACTGATTCTGAACACTGATAAATAGTGTGAATAATTGAAGCAGAATATTCGAGGGATAGCTATGCGCAAAACAACATGGTTTATTACGTTGGTGGTTGGTTTGATATTGGCCAATGTGGTTTACGCTCTGCCTACTCCGGAAGGTGACCCAGTTCTTTGGGTGTCGGGAGCGATCACTGAGTCCAATACTGCCGATGGTGCTGAGTTAGATTCTGCAATGATCAAGCAACTTGAGCAAGGAACGATCAAAACCAACAACCATGTCGTTTCCAATGTTGTCGAATACAAAGGACCGAGACTCAGTGCGTTGTTGGATTATGTCGGAGCACAAGGTTCAACGGTTAAAGTGATTGCTTGGGATGATTATGTGGTCAGTATTCCGGTATCAGACATCAAAAAATACGGTGTTTTGTTGGCAACACATGAAGATGGCATCAAAATGACCATAGACGGTAAAGGTCCTTTCTTCGTTGTTTTCCCTTTCACTGATAACCCCGAGATCCAAAATGATCTGTTTTATAGCCTGTCAGTGTGGCAAGTTCGTGAGATTGTTATCGAGTAAACAGTATGGAACGGTTTTGGGATAGGGGACGTTACTTTGTTGTCACTATTTCGGCATTGTGTGCTTTGCTTCTAATGGTGATTGCTTACGTTTTTTATTCTGTAACTGAAATCAAAAATGTTTCCTCTGAGCCTTATGTCACGATAATCAATAACAATATTTCAGCGAAAACAAAACTGCTGTTCGTCAAATCTGAAGTACTTTCTTTCGCCGCCCTGCAAGATGAGAAGAGCCTGTCAAAACTTAGGTTCAAGTCCAGAATTTATAAGTCGAGTATCTTGCAGGATCTCCTCGCAGAGAGAACCAATCGTGTACATGCACAATTTGGTAATCTGAATGAGCTGCAACAAGTTGTTGTGGATATTCGGTCTGTTTTCGACTCTATAGACAAGCTTAGTCTTACCAATGTGGACGCTATCGATACTGTGATAAATCGCATCGACGGCACTTATTCGAGGCTCAATGTTTACCTAGCTGACTTTGTTGCTGAGGTGCAACGCCAGCAGATCGAATTTCTCAACTTCAAAGAATCTTTCTACAACAAGCAGTATGTCTATTTAGGTATCATTTTGTTGTGTTCCATGTTGATGATTAGCGTGATTTCATGGATGTATCTACACCAGATTAGGCTAGGTAAAGATCTAGAGGAAAGAACCAAGGTGATGGAGGAAGCGAAGCGCAACGCTGAGCAAAGCTCTATCGCGAAAGCCCGATTCCTCGCTAACATGTCTCATGAAATGCGTACTCCTCTGAATGCCATTATTGGCTTGAGCCAGAAAGAGTATTACCAAGCGTCTGATGAGCAAACCAGACACTTTCTGTCGATGATCAACAGCTCGGGGGAACACCTTCTCAAATTGATCAATAACGTGTTAGATCTCAGCAAGATTGAGCAAGGCAAGTCCAAACTGGAGAACGATGAGTTCTTTATCAGTGAGTTGATTGATGTCTCTAAAACCGTGTTTATTAACTTCGATAAGCAGCAAGGGGTTGATGTCTTTTTTTCAGTCTCTTTGGATCGAAACTACAAGATAAAATCAGACAAAACCAAGCTTGTGCAGATAATCAATAACTTAGGTTACAACGCACTCAAATTTACAGAATCCGGTCACGTCGAGATCCAAATATCACTCAGCTCAGAGTCTGGGATTTTCAATATCGTAGTGAGGGATACAGGGATTGGTATGACTCAAGAGCAGCTTGATAAGGTGTTTCAGGAGTTTACCCAGGCAGACGATTCGATTACCCGAAAGTATGGAGGCACAGGGCTGGGGTTGTCGATATGTCAGTCTTTAGTGAATTTGTTGGAGGGTTCTATCAGTGTCGAAAGTTCGCTGGGTGAGGGGAGTGAATTCACCATCAAAGTCCCTGTGAGTATTACTGATTCTGTACCTTTAGTTGATGACAAGCAGGCGACCAGAGCAGTGAGAGTGCTTTCAGACAACCACTATGCAACTGAGTTGATTACCAAAGCTCTCAACAAGCTGGGGCTGCATGACGCTCATGGGGATACAGTATTATGTTACCTGAGCAATGATGATATTTTGGAAAGTACGCTCAAGCAAGCACACTGCCGTGACGACCAAACACTGATAGTGTATGGCAATATCAATACGACACTTCCGCCGAGCGAAAACATGACATTATTGAGTAAGCCGTACGATTTGTTCAGTTTGCTTGATTGTTTAAAAGCACTGGCGAATACGGACTCACAGCAAGAGTGCACTGACGATGGGGCTGGTGTTTCAGGCGTCTCCGTCATGTTGGTTGAAGACATTCGCATGAACCAAATTGTCGCGCAGAAAATGTTGGCCACCTTGGAAGCTGAAGTTACGACTGTGAATAACGGGCAGGAGTGTGTCAACCTACTCAGTCATGAGCAATTCGACATTATATTGATGGATATTCAAATGCCGATAATGGATGGCTTAGAAGCACTCAAACAGATAAAGTGTGACAACCTTGCGCCAGAAACCGCTATCATCGCCCTGACCGCCAACACATTTGAGAGTGATGTACAGAACTACTTAGAGCAAGGCTTTGATGACGTGCTCCCTAAACCATTTAAGTTAGAGTGGTTGAAAGAGATGTTGGAGCAACACGTATGAGTGTGTCGTTCTAACCCTATTTCACGCCAACGATCATTCCCACTCTTTGATTTTCGATACCCAGCAGCCATTTTTTAATGGGATTTAAATTGCCAAAGTCGTAACAGTGGGCAGAGAAGACGCTATTAAAGCCTGCTTTGATAAGTTGCTCTCGCCAGAACAGCTCTGAATTAAAACACACTCCGATCCCGGCAGTATTTGATCCTAACTTGGCGACTAGGTTTTTAATCAGGGTAGAGGAGGTGAGTTGATAGATCCTTTTGCCTGGCACATTGGAGTGGTCAGCGCCTTCATATAGATTTTCAAAAATCACCACGATGCCTTCAGGTGCTAGCATGTCGTAAGCATCTTTTAGCCCCTTTAACTGTAAGTCATGCGTCTTGGAGTAGCTTGGCGCGACAAAATGATTGAGTACCCAGTTGAACTGGACTAAGTCGTATTTGAAGAAGCAGTCGAAGCTTTGGTAATGGCTTTGAATCAGGTTTTTGCGACTATTCGGGTTGTTCTCGTTCAATGCATTCTCGTCAGGGTCAACGATAGTGACCTGGCAGCCCGGATATCGGCCGATGAGTTTGTCTGCATAGCTACCCTTGCCTCCCCCGACATCGAGAAAATGTGCTTGGTTAGGATTTGGTATATAGCGTTCAATAATATCTGAGACAAGGTGAAATAGCTCCTTGTCGATAATGTCTCCCTTGGATAAAACCATTTTGTTTTGGCCAAAATATTTAGCTTGTTCACTCATATTCAACACCTCCACTGTTACGATTAAACTTAGCAGTTATTGTGCCGATATTTTTATTACTTAAGTTGTTGTTTTATATGATTTTATTTCAAGTATTGTAGACGTTGTTATTTTGAAATTGATTTTGGGAATCAATAAGAGATATGAAACAAAAAAACGCTCTTGCTTTGCAAGAGCGTTTACACTAAAAGACTGAGTTAACTAGCAAACTTTTTTGCGTCGATGCGTCCTTCTACATCATAGGCTTTCTCGCCATAGACGTACGTCTGAGACACAGTGCGGTCATCGCCAAGGCTCATCAGCACAAACAGCTTTTCTTCCAAGGTTTTGGCCTGCTCCATTCGGAAACGCATCAGTTGCGTTGCGTGCAAATCCAGCACGACAAAGTCGGCTTCTTTACCCACTTCAAGGTTACCAATTTTGTCTTCAAGGTGGAGTGAACGTGCACCGCCCAGCGTTGCTAGGAATAGGGATTTCAATGGGTGCAGTTTCTCCTGTTGAAGTTGCATGATCTTATACGCTTCACTCATCGTTTCGAGAATCGAAAAGCTGGTGCCGGCGCCGACATCGGTGCCCATACCGACGCGAACTCCATGTTCTTCCAGTTTAGGCAATTTGAAGAGACCAGAGCCGAGGAATAGATTCGATGTTGGACAGAAGGCAATTGCCGATTCAGTTTCTGCCAAACGCTGACATTCACAATCAGAGAGATGAATACCGTGAGCAAACACAGAGCGTTTATGCAGCAGACCGTAATGGTCATAGACATCCAGATAAGAGTCGCGTTCTGGAAACAGCTCAAGCACCCATTCAATCTCTTTCTTGTTCTCTGAAAGGTGGGTATGCATGTATACATCTGGGTATTCTTCCAGAAGTTTACCTACAGTTGCTAGCTGCTCAGGTGTACTGGTTGGCGCAAAACGAGGTGTAACCGCATAAAGTAGTCGACCTTTGTTATGCCATTTTTCAATCAGCTGTTTAGATGCCTCGTAGCCAGATTCTGGCGTATCAGTTAAGTAGTCTGGTGCGTTGCGATCCATTAGCACTTTACCTGCGATCATACGCAAGTTGCGGCGCTGTGCCTCTTCAAAGAACACGTCGACCGACTCTTTATGTACTGTGCCAAACACTAATGCTGTGGTGGTACCGTTGCTTGCCAGCTCATTGAAGAAAAGTTTTGCGACCTTATGCGCGTAAACCGGATTTTTGAAACGCTTTTCTTCCGGGAATGTGTAGTTTTCTAACCAGTCGAGCAACTGCTCACCGTAAGAGGCGATCATGCCGGTTTGCGGATAATGAATATGGGTGTCAATAAAACCTGATGTGATCAGCTTGTCTTCATATTCGGTGATATTAAGGTTCTTTGGCTGCCTTTTAAGCACCTCGTCTGTCTCACCGATATCGACGACGTGGCCGTCTTCTACCACGAGAAGACCGTCGTCGAAAAACTGATACGAGTTTTCCAGTCCGACGTCTTTGGGGTCAGCAATACTGTGCAGAAGGCTTGCACGATAAGCTTTACGTTGAGTTGTCATGTTTACTTCCTTTAAAGGCCCTCTTTGGGGCTAGGCGATTTTCTCTTCCAATGATGAATCGCTCAGTTGTTCTTCTTTACTGTGTGGCGTAGGGCGTTTTTCTTCAAGCGAAATTCCCTGATAGTGTGCGATTAATTCACCCGCAACCGATACCGCAATTTCAGCAGGATGTTTTCCATTCACCATGCTGATTCCAATTGGGCAAATCATCGTATTTATTTGTTGCTGGTTGTAGCCTCGCTGCGCCAAACGCATGTCGAATTTTTTGCGCTTGGTTAGTGAACCTATCATGCCGAAATACGCACTGTCGTCTCTATCTATGATGGTTTTTGCCAGCTCAAAATCGAGCTGATGATTGTGCGTCATGACCAGGTAGTAGCTATTTGGTGACATGTCGCGTACTTCAGCGACCGGATCATCGCTCACCAGCTTGGTTACGTTACGAGGGAGTTCATCAGGGAATACGTCTTCACGCTCATCAATCCAAGTGACACGGAAAGGGAGCGTCGAGACAATATGTAAAAGTGCTTTGGCAACATGGCCAGCACCGAATACCACTAGATGTTTTTGCGCGGTGCCTATTGGCTCAAAGCTCAGTGTTGCCATTCCGCCACAACACTGACCTAAGCGAGCCCCGAGATTAAAGCGCTCCACTTTCAGTGAACGTTCACCCGCGAGCAGCATTTCACGCGCCATTTTGGTGGCGATGTGCTCCAGATGACCACCACCAATGGTGGCAATCAAACGGTCGCGAGTGACCAACATTTTTGTTCCCGCATCCCGTGGCACTGAGCCACGGTCTTCCAACACGGTCACCATCACGCAAGGTTCACTGTTTTTCTCTAGCTGTGCCAGTTCATGAATCCAATTGTCCTTAAACATACGTCTCTCCTTGAACGGTAAACCCTTAAATAACCCCTTAAACCTCTTGCGTGTTCTGCTTTGCCACTTGTTGTTGCGTTTGCGTTACCTCATTGATTGCCATCAACACACGCTCTGGTGTTGCTGGCGTATCTAATTTAGGTATAGCACCTTCAACGGCAACTGAGGCAATGGCATCTTTCAGTGCACTCCACACGGACATGCCGAGCATGAATGGCGGCTCACCGACAGCCTTGGAGTTAAACACGGTATCTTCTGGGTTGGCTCGATTTTCCAGAAGGTGAGTGTGGAACTCGATAGGCATATCGGCGATCGCCGGAATCTTGTAGCTGGCCGGCCCGTTGGTCATCAGACGACCTTGTTCGTTCCAGATCAGCTCTTCTGTGGTCAGCCAGCCTACACCTTGCAGGAAGCCACCTTCGACCTGACCAATGTCAATGGCCGGGTTAAGAGAAGCCCCTACATCGTGCAGGATATCTGCGCGCAGAATTTTGTATTCGCCTGTCAGGGTATCAACAATGACTTCTGAACAAGAGGCACCGTACGCGAAGTAGTAGAACGGACGGCCACGCGCTTTTTCATGGTCATAGTAGATTTTTGGTGTGCGGTAGAAACCTGTACTCGATAGCGATACTTGGTTGAAATAGGCCAGCTGGACAAAGGCTTCAAAGGTCAGAATTTCATCACGAATCACGACCATACCGTTTTTGAACACCACTTCTTCTGCTGACACTTTGTAGTGACTGGCAGCGAAGTCGATCAGACGCTGTTTGATGGTCAGTGCGGCGTTCTGGGCGGCCTTACCGTTGAGGTCGGCGCCCGATGAGGCCGCGGTTGGTGATGTGTTCGGTACTTTGTCTGTGTTGGTAGCGGTGATTTGGATACGTTCAACATCTACTTGGAACTCCTCAGCAACGATTTGCGCCACCTTGATGTTCAGACCCTGACCCATTTCCGTACCACCGTGATTCAAATGAATACTACCATCGGTGTAAATATGGATGAGCGCACCAGCCTGATTCAGGAAAGTCGCAGTGAAAGAAATACCAAATTTCACAGGTGTGATCGCCAGACCTTTTTTAAGGATCGGGCTTTGCTTGTTGAACTCAGCGATGGCTTTACGACGGGTGTGATAGTCACTGCTTTGTTCAAGTTGCTCCGTGATTTCTGGCAGGAAGTTATCTTCAACTGTCTGGTAGTAATGAGTGACGTTACGCCCCTCACCACCGTAGTAATTCGCTTTACGGATTTCGAGGGGATCTTTACCCAGATAGCGGGCAATTTCATCCATAATATGCTCAATGGTCATCATCCCCTGCGGGCCACCAAATCCGCGGTAAGCTGTATTCGACGCTATGTTGGTTTTGCAGCGGTGACCTGTCACGGTGGCATCACCCAGGTAATACGCGTTGTCTGAGTGGAACATGGCACGGTCAACAATCGAGCTCGACAGATCCGGAGAGTAACCACAGTTACCCGTTACGATGATATCAGCCCCTTCAATGACACCATCATCGTTAAATCCGATTTTGTACTGGTTGTAAAATGGGTGACGCTTGCCTGTCATGGTCATGTCTTCCATGCGAGGCAGACGCATCTTAGTTGGGCGTTTAGTTAGGTGTGCAATGACTGCCGCCATACACGCTGGCGCTGCGGCTTGCGTTTCTTTACCCCCGAAACCGCCACCCATGCGACGCATGTCTATTACGACTTTGTGCATTGCAATCCCAAGCACTTCGGCGACCAGCTTTTGTACTTCAGTTGGGTTTTGTGTCGAGGTATAAACGATCATGCCGCCATCTTCGGTTGGCATCACGCTGCTGACTTGAGTTTCAAGGTAGAAGTGTTCTTGACCACCAATCTCCAGATCGCCTTCAATCACGTGTTTTGCTTTGGCGAGTGCAGCCGCTGAGTCACCACGTTTTTGCTGGTGGCTTTCAGTAACAAACAGCTCTTTCTCAAGCGCTTCTTTCACGTCGAGTACTGGCGGTAGGGCTTCGTATTCAACAATGGCGGCCTGCGCGGCTTTGCGTGCGGTTTCCATATCCTCTGCGGCAACGGCAAGTACGGGTTGGCCATAGTATTGAACCAGGCCGTCAGCAAGCAGTGGGTCACCCGGTAGAATGGCACCGATATCCAACTGGCCCGGTACGTCTTCGTGGGTGATGGCAATCGCAACGCCTTCAAATTCGTAACACGGCGAAACATCCAGTTTGGTGATTTTAGCATGAGCTTGAGTGCTCAGGCGTGCATACACATGCAACTGGTTAGGGAATTCCAAACGGTCATCAATATAAACCGCTTCACCTGTGACCTGCTTCGGGGCGCTGTCGTGTTTTACGCTTTTACCAACGCCGGTTTTCAGATCCTGCTTTACGATGGCGACCATCTCTTCTTGAGTCATGGTCTGATGATGTGCGTTAGACATAAGACGTTACCCTTGTTTCGATCTGGTTGTTGTGATGAGTCTGCTCGATATAGAAGCGACGCAGCATGTTCGCCGCTGTCATAGAGCGATACTCTTTGCTGGCACGGAAGTCACTCAGTGGCTCAAAATCGTTATCGATTTCAGCCATCGCGGCATCAATGGTTGTTTGTGTCCATTGTTTGCCTAATAGCGCGTTTTCGCAGTGCGTTGCACGTTTTGGCGTTGCCGCCATACCACCGAAAGCGATGCGGGCATTAATGACTTTATTGTCTTCAATCTCGATATTGAATGCGCCACAAACCGCAGAAATATCGTCGTCTAGACGCTTGGAAAGCTTGTAAGCACGGAAGGTTTCGTTCGCTTTTGATTTAGGAATAATCACTTGCTCGATAAATTCACTTTCCTGCTGAGCGGTGACTTTATAGCTGATGAAGTAGTCTTCAATCGGCAAGATTCTGGTCTGCTTACCACGGCGCAATTTCACTTGAGCATTCAGTGCAATCAACAGCGGTGGCGCATCACCGATAGGAGAGGCGTTACCAATGTTGCCCCCTAACGTGCCCTGGTTGCGGACTTGCAGAGAAGCAAAGCGATGCAGCAGCTCACCAAAATCAGAGAAATGTTGAGTCAGAAGCTGGTACGCATCGCTGATCGCAACGTTAGCACCAATGTGCAGAGCATCGTTACTTTCTTCGCATACTTTCATGTCTTCGACCAGATTTACGCTGATCAGTGTTTCTATTTCGCGATGGAATTGGGTGATCTCAAGCGCTAAATCAGTACCGCCAGCAACCAGCTTGGCCTTTGGATTTGCAGTGTAAATTTGTGCCAGTTCGTCAAGGCTCCGAGGGATATATGCTGTTAGGTTGCCTTGGCTCAGACTGGCGGGTTGTCCCTGAAGAGCTTCTAGCCGAGCAATGGTCTCTTTTTCCAGCTCGACAAACTGATCCATCAATGGTTCATCAGAAGCCAGAGATAAGGCGGCGTCAACAATAGGGCGGTATCCGGTACAGCGGCATAAGTTACCCGCCAGAGACTCCATGACATCTTCCTTATTCGCCGCAGGTTTGTTCTTGCTTAGAGCAAACATCGACATGATAAAACCTGGAGTACAGTAACCACATTGAGAACCGTGGAAATCGACCATCGCTTGCTGAGTTGGGTGAAGCTTGTTTTTGTTCTGCAAGTCTTCAACGGTGATCAGCTGCTTACCATGTAGTGCGGATACGAACGTCAGACAAGAATTCACTGAGCGATATTGAAGTTGGCCTTCGACCGCTTCACCGAGTACCACGGTACAGGCACCACAGTCGCCTGAGCCACAGCCTTCTTTCGTACCTGTTTTTTGTACATGTGTTCTCAGGTACTGCAGCACTGTCATATTTGGTGACAGCTCACTCTCTTGTCTGAGTTCTTGATTGAGTAGGAAAGTAATCAAGAGACCTCCTTGTGCATTGACACTATTGTTCCAAAAATAATTTTCTGACCTTTGGGTCAATAATTGGATAGTTTGACCTCTTGGTCAACTTTAATTTTACAATATTGCAACATTAAGAGGAGGGGGTAAAAAGGTAAAAGATACAATTTAATCCATTAAGTTTCTGAAACTATTGAAATTAATTTCTATCAGTAGGTAGGGGATTTTAAGGAAAAGAGAGTTAACCTTGTATTTATTTTGTATACAATAAATGCGATTTGGAGAAAGCCTGGCAGAGGAGCCGGGCTTAGATTATGAAGAATAAGTGGATTATTTGCTTTTCAGTAGGTCTGAGAACACGACATGGAGGTCATTTGACGCAGTACTGCTATCAAGGTTTAGCTTGGAACGAATATGAGATAAGTGCGCTTCCATTAAGCTGATTGCTTGCTCGGTATCACCAGATTCAATCGTATCCAGTAACTGCGTATGCTCATCTTGCGAACAGTTTGAATGATTGCCAGTCTCGTACTGAGCAATCAGCAATGACGTTTGCGATACTAAGCTTCTCTGGAATGCGAGCAATGGGGCGTTGTTTGCCATTTCGGCCAGCTTAATGTGGAACTCACCAGACAGTCGAAGTCCTTTACCATAATCACCGTTATCGAAGGCTTCGTTTTCTTTCTCTACTAAACGTCGGCATTCATCTATTTTAGCTGTGGTGGTATGTTCAACGGCAAGCTCTACAATGGCAAGTTCCATGACTTCCCGCGCTTTGATGATTTGCTTGGCTTCTTCTTTGGTTGGTGCAGATACCATGGCACCGCGGTTTGGCCTGATGCTGACCACTTGTTCCATCGACAATCGGAGTAAAGCCCGGCGTATGATGGTTCGACTAACGCCGAATATTTCGGCCAAAGCTTCTTCATTCAACTTGGTTGCTGGTGGTAGGCGTTGTTCAAGTATTGCATCGAAGATATGGCAATAGACCACGTCATCTTGCGTTTGACCAGCGACTTTTGTTTTTATATTTTTCGCCACAGAATTTTTTAGATTTGCCATAGGCGGCTTGTCACCCTCAACCTATTTATTTCCTTGATAAAACAATGATACTTCACTTTGTATACATGTGGCTAGCTTTGGCAAAGCTAGCCAACACAGAAGTGAAACATATAGCGCAAAATTCCATCCATTGTCATAGCGTGATTGTTAAAAAAGTGTTTTTCAGACGGCTTAGATTCAGAACACATAACAATGAGGTGTGATCAATACGACTACAAAAACCTAGCCATATCACCTTAAACACTAACGTCACATCAAGTTATTAATCTGCTTAAGTGGAGTGCTCTGCATCTTAGCTCGCCTCCAGTTCATACCCTGACTTTATGTAGGTGGTTCCGCTTTGCTTTGGCGGTTACACTGTTCCTGCAAACAAAACAAGGAATGCAGACATGATTCAGAAAGGCCAATCTATACCAACCGCAACCCTCAGTGAACTAAGCGCTGAGGGTATGATTACCCATCACACAGAGGAGCTTTTTGCAAACAAGCGAGTGGTGCTTTTTGCTGTTCCAGGCGCATTTACGCCAACCTGTTCAGAAGCTCATTTGCCCGGTTACGTCGTACTTGCCGACAGTATTAAAGCCAAGGGTATCGATATCATCGCATGTGTTTCAGTCAACGATGCTTTTGTTATGCAGGCGTGGGGAGAAGCGCAAAATGCTAATGAAATTATGATGTTGGGCGATGGTGATGCGAGCTTTACAAGATCGCTGGGACTCGAAATGGACACAGCGGCCTTCGGTGGGGTTCGTTCGCAGCGCTACGCTATGGTTATCGATAACGGTGTGGTGACTCAGTTAAATGTCGAAGAACCTAAGCAATTTGAAGTGAGCAAGGCTGAGACGATTCTAGCGGCTCTTGAGTAACCGATAACACTGCTAGGGGTTCAGGTTAATCTATTCTGAACCCTTATTGAAGAGGCTTGTGGGGCGAGAGTCGTGCCACTCACTCAATATCAGAGGTTGGAAATCTTACTTATAGTTTTGATAGATAAAACCGTATTTACTTCCAACCTTGAAGCCACTTAGCTTGGTGTTTCAACTCTTGCCAGTCAATAGAATATTCCTTTTTCGAGAGTATCGCTTCAATTTTGCAGGAGATCACTACACCATCGTCATCGAACTCAATGTCAGAAACCAAGAAGTGCTTTTCCCGATTAACCGGTTCTTTGGCAGTCCATTTGCTGTTAAGTAATTTAGCTGGGTTAATTCGATTCATATAGGTACAACACCGCTTAAAATAAGAAAAACAAGCCTTAGATACGCAGGTTATATTGCATAAGTTCAGTCTCATTTTGCGTTTGATCAGACAGTAACGTCTAGCCTCTTGTTATGTTGTAAGTGACAGGTACAATCTCAACTCCCCCATAAAGACGAGTCAGCATGCTATTTAACAACGATATCAATGAGATGATTGGGTATTTAGAGCGATTCTGCAAAGAGCCGCATGTCCAAGCATTGGATAGTGTTTCAGATGAGCAGATCAACTTACTACTCGACTTCTTAGCACTCGCTAATAAGTTGAAATGTGATATCTACCCAACGAGAAACATCAACAGCTCACACTTTATTGGCGTCGGCGTCTTCGCTCTTACACAGGAGCGAGCCCCTCAGGGCAACCTGTTTGCTAAAATTGAACAAAACCGAATTCACCTAGCATTCGAACTCGACCCTTGTCATGAAGACAACTTGTTAACGCCTATCCGAGTGATTGACGCACTTACTTATCTTGCTGAGCATTCAGGCGACGCTCTTCTGCCCGAAGACTACTGCCAGTAAATTCATGCAACGTTTGTTCTGTGTCTAGGGCTATCCACCGACAATGGTTTCAGTATTCTACCCCAGTGGTAACGGACGAAGCTCCGCGTAGTCGGTAGTAATTTTAATCCCTTTATCGACTTTGATAAGGACACCATCACCGACGACCAATGTCGCATTCTCTAGTACTACCTTTACGCTTCCGGTTACGACGGAAGCGGCTTCTGTCCCCCACAGTTCATCTGACTCGACTTCAAACGTCAAATCTTCAGGTACAAATATTTCTACATTGCCACTGAAGATCTGAGAGTCGTTTGCATCAGATTGTTCTATCTGATCTGCGTTAATTTCAATCCCTGAAGCCATTGTAGGCTGAACAAAAAATAGTAGAGCGCTGACAAAAAAAACGACAATTGAAGAGCACAAAGCGGTGAGTTTCGTTTTGACATTTATCTTGGATGAGTTTTTAGGAGGCGCTTCGGGTAGCAGAAGTTGATTAACGTCTAATGCAAAACTTGCCGCCAATGCTTTTACTGTTTCTGGTGAACCTGTTCCTTCCTTCTCAACTCTTTGAATGGTTCTTAAACTTAAAGCACTGACATCAGCGAGATGTTGTTGGCTCCATGCCCTTGATTTACGTTCACTTGATATTTTTTTAGTGTTCACTTTCATGGTATGTCCAATATCGAATGGTTGAGACAAAAGCCTATAATTAAATTAGCATTTCTGATACGACAGTTTAATGCCAATCATGCGCCAAAGGGGTGACAAACGCTCTGGCTGAGCAACTGTCAGCATAAATCTCGTCATTGAACGCTATATCTCTTTACTCTGCTTTGCACATACAAGGCTGGGACATTTTGCCCTGAATATGGAGGTTTTTGCAAAAGGGGAGGGGGCTTATTTGTGGCGAGGAATGGCAACAGGCTGATGCGATGACTAAAGTGCGGTTGAAATCCAAGAAGGTAGAAGCCATAAATAACCGTTAAAAACGTGATTATTCGATCAGATTTTGGGACTCAAGCGTTTTCTTGATTAGTTCGGTGGTATGTATTTATCAGCAAAAAATGCCAGTCAGTAAATACTGACTGGCATGATTGTTCAGGGTTGTGGAGGCCGTTAGTAGCTCGCTTGGACGCTCACACCGCTAAAGCTAGTGTAGCCATTAAGCATCACGTAGTAGCGACCGTTTTGAGTGTTAGACACTGTGCACGTTTCGCTGTTTCCGTAGCGGTAAGGACGGCAGTCCCAAGCGCTAGTTGTTGGTTTAGCACCAAAGCGAACATAGAGGTCAGCATCGCCTGAACCACCGCTAGTGGTGACAGTCAGAGTCTGACCGGCAGTCACGTCGATGAAGTAATGCTTTTGTTCACCGCTGCTACCGCTGATACCAGTGACTGGTTGGCCGTTAGTCAACTCACCCCCTGGATTCGGTGTGCCACAATCTGGGTCACAGCCACTGTCTGTTTGGCTGTATAGCAGCTTGTTGACGGTACCTTTAGTATCACTAACTTTGTTTGTGCTCGCACGTTCACTGATCAGTGTTGATACTTGAGCTGGTGACAGAGTGTTGTTTTCTTGCAGATACAGAGCCGCGACACCTGCTACGTGAGGTGTTGCCATCGATGTACCACTAATGGTGCGGTAGCCACCATCGTACCAAGCCGATTTAATATTCGAACCGGGCGCAAACACGTCAACACAGCTACCCCAGTTAGAGAAGCTTGAGCGACTATCGCTGCTGGTTGTTGAACCGACAGTCACACCGCTCGCTTCGCGAGCTGGTGAGGAGTTACAAGCGTCAGCGTTGGAGTTACCAGCTGCAAGCATAAAGCTGACACCTGACTGAACCGCGCTTGCTACCGCTTGATCAAGAGCGGTTGAAACGCCCCCACCTAAACTCATGTTGGCCACCGATGGGCCAGAGGCATTGGCAGCGACCCAATCCACACCGCCAATGACACCTGAAGTTGTACCAGAGCCACTACAGCTTAGTACACGTACACCGACGATATTGACGTTTTTCGCCACACCGTATTGAGCACCACCAATGGTTCCCGCTACATGAGTACCGTGACCGTTACAGTCAGTCGCGTCACTATCGTTGTCGACGAAGTCATAGCCTGATCTTGCACGGCCACCGAACTCAGCGTGAGTGTTTGTCACACCAGTATCGATAACATAAGCTGTCACACCTGAACCGTCGTAGTTGTAGGTGTAGCTGTTGCTGAGTGGTAAATCACGCTGATCGATGCGGTCTAATCCCCAAACAGGATTGCTTTGAGTGGCGTTCGCCGAGATAACAGGATCGAGCGAGATGATTTGGTCTTGTTCAATAAAGTCGACTTGTTGATCAGCACGCAGGGCTTTCAATTGTTCATCAGAAAGGGTAGCGACAAAACCACTTAACGAGCGGTCATAAACTTTATCGATTTTAAATGCATGTTGGCTAGCGAGACCAGACACAGTTTGTTGGGTAAACTGCTGAAGGGCTTGTTGATCGTTACTCATCGTCAGTGGTTGTTTTAGCACAACGATGTATTGATTTTTAATCGCAGATTTTGCCGACGCTGTCATTAAAGGCGCAAGCATTTGGTCCTCAGATGCAATGGCTCCTCCTTCGTTTTGTTGCGCAAGCCCCGCGGTTGAGACGACTGAAAGAGTCGAGGCGATACAACAACTTAATAATTTCTTAAACATACTGTCTTCCTTTGAATAGTAAAAGAGATTGTTGAACATGGCCTACTACAAACATCAAGCATGTTTACTGGGTTCTCGTTGTGCAAAGAGAACCTGATTACAATTTTCACACTATGCATCTATTCACTGAATTGCATATTGTTGTTTTAGTTAATCTATAAATATGCGCACGGTTTATAAAATTATTGAAATTGATATTTTACTATTTCTTGATTGGTGGGATAACAATCAAAGATGAGAGCTTTTGCTCTATGAGGTGAAATCTACGTGCTAAGGCAATAGTGGTTTGTTTTGTATGAGTCATCAGCAGAAGGCCTCTGTTGGATAAGAGGCCTTAATTGAGCCTTAAATCAATTGTTCAGTATTTATCAACGGAACGCGTGCAGAGATCGCATGAAGGGCGATGTTATGAATCATTTCATCGGTGGTGGTGCAACAATCGGCCAGTACAGATACTTCATATTGCTCTGCTGCTTTGGAAATCGCTGTATGAGTCACGCAGTTTTGCGTCATCATGCCGCAAATAATCACTTCAGTTACCCCATGCTTTTTGAGCACATCGTCTAGCTCTGTTTGTTCAAAGCTGTCTGCGAAAGATTTAACCACAATATTCCCTTCCGGTGCACTCGCGAGGATCTCTGAGTGAATATCTGCACCAGTACTACCTTGGTTGAAAAAGGGTGCGATACCCATAGCAGGGTCTGCAATATGCTGAATGTGAATCACAGGAATCTGTTTCTGTTGGGCTTTTTTAATCGCCGCTTTGATATTGGTTAACGTGTTCTCTGTGTTCCAAAGAGGAAATTTTCCGTTTGGAAAGTAGTCGTTTTGTAGATCGATGACGAGTAGTGCTTTCTGGCTCATGTTGCCTCTCCTATTTGGTGTCGTTCAAATTGGAGTCATTATGGCGCTTTATTTTTGGCCTTTTTAGAGTCTAAAATGACATAAATAATGCTAAAAACGACATTGCATGCCTAAGATTAATATTGCCGTATTTAACTATCCTTTTGCTCTCAAATCGGCCGTGTTTGGTTTTGAAGAGCTTTTTCAACTAGCCAACCGAGTATGTCGTGAGAGTGAACTTGAGATTGAGTTCAACGTGCACATTGTTGAGGCGTGCAATATGCCTCCCAAGCAATTTGATGTCGTACTACTCCCGCCCAGCATTGACGCTCAGTTCTACCGAAAACCAGACACACCAACGCTTGAGTGGTTGGTTGAGCAACATCGTCGTGGCAGTGTGATTGCGTCGGCGTGTGCTGGCGCGTTTATCTTGGCCGCGTCAGAGATTATTGGACAAAGGGCTTTGACTACTCATTGGGGGCTAGCTGAGACCTTTAAGTCACAGTACCCGTCGCAGCCTACGGAGATAAATCAAATTCTAATTGATCATGGCGATGTGATGACAGCAGGCGGTATGATGTCTTGGTTGGATCTTGGACTGGAATTGGTATCTAGGTATGCTTCACCACAAATCATGCGACAGCTGGGCAAGATGTTGGTCATAGATACTGCATCAAGAGAACAGAGGTTTTATCGGCAGTTCACGCCATCATTTTCTCATGGTGATATTGCAATTGTTGAAAGTCAGCACAGAATCAGTGCTCACTTTTCTCGGACACTGTCGGTAAAACAATTGGCTGTTGAAGCAAACTTGACCGAGCGAACGTTTCAGCGTCGATTTGTCAAAGCGACAGGTATGAATCCAAACCAGTATTTGCAGCGAGTACGAGTGCAGAAGGCTTGTGATTACCTCGAAGGTTCAACTCGTTCTTTTGAGTGGATTAGCCACCAGGTTGGGTATGAAAACGCCAGTGCGTGTCGTAAGGTGTTCAGTCAGATCATGGGGTTGACACCCAGCGAATTTCGTCGGCGTTTTAGACGATAAAAAAGCCCGCAGTTCAAGCATTGCGGGCTATTGAGTAATGTGTGCTTATACCTTAAATCGATCCACCAGTTCGTAAAGCTCGTTGGCTCGTTGGTTTAGCTCTTGGCTTCCTGAACGGTTGTCATTGGCTAGTTCTGCGGATTGTGAGCTTTGGTCAGAAATGACGACTATGCGCTGCGAAATTTCTTGGCCGACGAGGCTTTGCTCTTCGGTCGCGGTGGCAATCAGTGAGTTCATATCCATGATGGTGCCGATGGACTCCTGAATCTGGATCAGGGCCCGAGCAGCAGCATTGGCTTCTTCTACTGTACTGGCACCACGTTTCTGACTTGACTCCATGGCTTTTACTGCATCATCTGAGGCCGCTTTTAATTGTTCAATCATCTGATGAATCTCACCCGTACTGTCTTGGGTGCGACTAGCCAGTTTACGAACTTCGTCGGCCACGACGGCAAATCCACGGCCCTGTTCACCGGCACGTGCGGCTTCGATCGCCGCATTGAGTGCGAGTAAGTTAGTTTGCTCGGCGATATCTTGAATCACTTCCAAAGAGGAGGAAATGTTTTGTACATCTCCTTCAAGGCGAGAGATAACACCATTCGCTTGGGAGACTTCTTCGGCCAGGGCTTCGACAGACTGCGCCGCAGAATTAACGATGTCTTGAGCTTCTTTGGCATTGTCGTCGGCTTCCTTAGCTGAATGCGCGGCTTGGCTGGCATTATTCGAAATCTCGGATGCTGTTGTGGTCATCTCCGTCATCGCGGTGGCAACTTGCTCAGTCTCTTGACGTTGACCTGAAGCCAATTCATCGACTTTTGCGGCACGGCTTGACATATCGCTGGTCTCTGAGACGACCTGTTGACCAACATCACTGACGCTTCTAATGATGGTTTGCAGACTGGCGACAAAAGCATTGAAGTTTTTACTCAGTTGGGAAAACTCCGGAGCTTCGAAATCTTCCATACGGGCGGTCAGGTCAGCATCGCCGCTGGCAAAGGAACTGATCGAGGTATCGAACATTTCTAATGGCTTAAGGATGGTTCGGTTAACGGCGACGGCGAAGGCAGCAACGACGCCCGCAATCACGATACAGAATATAATGATGGCAGACAGGGTTTCTTGAAGTGCTTCTGTGGTCGCACTTTCCATTTCGGCCACAATGGCATCAATGTCGTCGGTGTAGAATCCTGTACCTAGCATCAAATCCCACTCAGGTATATATATCGAGTAACTCAGCTTGGGCAGTGCCTCGGTCTCGCCGGGTTTAGGAAAGTAATAAGTGGTGAACTCTCCTGTTTTGGCGTTACGAATCAGATCCTGAATTAGGTAATTACCGTGTTTGTCCTGCAGGTTCCAATAGCTATCGCCAATCCCTTCGCTACTGCTACCTTGGACTTTACGAATACCTTGGGAATTGTAGCCAAACACATAACCTGTCTTGCCGTATTCTAAAGTTTTTAGGGTTGGGTAGGCGTCCTCTAGGCTTGCGCCTTTGTCAAGAAAAGGCCGGACGGCAGACTTTGCCATTTGAAGGTAACTTTTCAGTTCCGCTTTCTTCATGTTCATCATGTTAGTGCGGGTTACCTCTATCTGCTGATCATTGAGTTCATTGGTTTTAACGTAAGTGAAACCAAGCATACCGATCGCAATTACCAGTAATGGAACAAGCGCCAAAATGTACAGGCGACTTCGAATAGTTAGACTCATACAAACATCCTGTCTTTCAAAAGGTCTTAGCGTTTTAATATGGCCAGAGAGGCTTCTGGCATGAAACGCCTGTTGTTATAAATTTAGTTTATGCCCCCCTTCACTGCTCGGTTTGGTGACCAGTGAAGAGAACATAAACCAAACGTTTATTGTATAAGACTAGCCAATTTATCGAAGCAGGACTGTGAATCTCGATAGGTTAATTCGTGTTCGCTGACAGGTAAGATCTCTGTTTTATCGAAAACATTGACCAGAATCGCACTTTCTTTTTCCAGTCAGCCACTTAGAAATGGTGTATCGATTGTTTGCAAATCTGAGGTAACACCAATCTGCAACTGGACGGATGAGTTTCCAGCGCAATGGAGCGTACAGCCAGCCTTTTCCAACCAGCTTCCATGCGAGATAAGTGACATCTAAACCAAGCAACAGTGTTCCGTTATTATCAACGGCATGAAGGATTTCAGACGCTTGTTTTGCGTCGATCTCAGGGTAATTGAGGAAGTTTTCGGAGTGGATATCAACGAGCAATAAATGTTGCTCGCCATCGTAATGAGCTAAATGTTCCATCTCTTTCACACACAATGGACAGGTACCATCGTAGAAAATCGTAAGTTGAGTCATAGGCTTATCCTTTTTTATCTTCTACGTGTGAGTGGCTTGAATGATCAGCCACTGGTGCTTATAAATTGGTGTGTTTATCGGCTTGGGTCGCGGGCGTTATCGCTGTTGTTATAGCAACAAGAGCCAGCTGGAAAAGAGGCTCATACATAAACAAGGTCAATTTATCCGATTACTTAATGCACTGACTCAATATTGACATAAAAACCGCCTTTTCGCGTAAGATGATGTCTTGATAGGAGACCTGACCATGAAAATCATCCCGCTGCTCAAGCAGCCGCGCATCCAATAAGCGTTGTTTAGCTGAACGTCTAAGCAACGCCACGAAATTCGTTCCGTGGCAAATCTGAATGATACATTGAGGATTTTGTCATGCCACAAAAACATTGGTCGACATTTCAGTTACTGCATAAAGTTGTGCAGAACAAAAACATTCATATCAAGGGGACTCATAGCTACTACAGCGATTGTTGGGATAACGGTTTTGAACAGTCCGTCGTCCGCTACTTGCATGGGGACGAAGTCAGCAAGCAATGGCAGCCGAGGTGGGATATTGATCAGCTCTATATTGGTGACTATGTTTGCATTGCAGCACAAGCGGTTATTCTGATGGGTGGGAATCACAACCATAGAACGGACTGGCTTTGTCTCTATCCTTTTTTGGAAGAGGTTGAGCGCTCTTATCAAGGTAAAGGCGATACTGTGATTGATGACGGAGTATGGATAGGCATGCGTGCCATGATCATGCCGGGCGTGACCTTAGGTGAAGGTGCGGTTGTCGCGGCCAACAGTGTTGTGACCAAAGATGTGGAACCATACGCGATTGTCGGTGGAAATCCTGCCAGATTGGTTAAATATCGTTTTGCCCCTGAGCTGATAGAGAAGCTGGTGGCGCTGAAAATTTACCAATGGCCTGAAGAGAAATTTGCGGCGATGCGTAAATATCTGACTCAACCAGACTTCGAGTTGCTCGAAAAAGCCATCAAAGATTACGACCAAAAACACGGCTAACGACTAAAATTAGGGCAGCGAGTCAGCTTGTGCTACACTCGCCGCCCTTTTCTGTTTCAATGAGATCAATACCATGAGTACTAAGCAAGAACTTCAAAACCTTCACAATCGTCTGGACAAGTGTCAGCGTAAGCTGGATGCGGCGAAATCTCGTGGTGATCAGGAAATGGTGACTAAGTTCACTGACGAAGCAGATAAGCTAAGCAAAAAAATTCACGTGATGAAAAGCAAACAGAAATACGACATGAACAAAGAGCGCAAGAGCTTGATCGACATGCCGTTCTCACGTGCAATTACTAAAGAAGAACAAGCAGACATGGGTAAGCTGAAAAGGTCAGTCAAAGGTCTAATCGTGGTTCACCCAATGACTAAGCTGGGTAAAGAGCTGAGACTTGAAGTCATGACAGGTTATGCACCGAAGAAATTCTGATTCCTAGATAACAAAAAAGCGCCCTACGGCGCTTTTTTGTTATTACTTTCTGTTATTGAGGGAGGCTTAGTGAATATCGAGTTTGCTAAGCAATGATGGATACCCCCAACCATTTTCTCCAGATTTAATGTCATCTCCAGTCAGATATTGATAAAGAGTCGGAGCCAGAGAGCCGTTCTCCTCACTACTCAGTGGCGTAGTTTGTTTGCCAATTGGAGCGCCCCAAAATCCGATAAAGGCGTCCTTCTCCAAATAGCTTTCACCCGCATGGCGCCCCGGTACTTTCGTGTTGTAACCCATCCCTTCCCGAGGGAACAAATTCACTGTGCCTGCTCGTGGTTCGGCGTAAAGCTTGGCGAGTTGTACGACGGAATCAGGCCTCGGCGTAAATTGGGTTAGTTCGCGCCATTGCATTTCATCACACCAGCTTTGTGGGTTGTTGATGTCTGCTCGATTGACACATTGATTGACCAACTGAGCAAACGTCTCAAGCTGTGCTTGATTTGGAGCAGGAAGATAAGGGTTGAGTTTGTTGACTTCCAGTAACGCCGTTTTGCTATTGGCTTGGTAGAAATAGCGCTCTCCCTGTTTGATGATGAGCTCATCGATTCGTTTGCCGTCACGCTGAGCGACCAAACGTACCTGACACTCTGTCTCATCACAGGTTGATTCTCTGACGACTAGATAGTCGAGACTGTCTGCCAGCTTTTCTACTGACTCGGCAATGATGTCGAGCTTTTTCCCTTGTGGTGCATTGACTGGTGTCCAGTTGGTCAGCTCCGAATAGACTGGTTGTGTTTGCCAACCCGATTGCGAATTAAACATATCCATCATGAAGTTGCCGCCAGCGGTAGAGGCTACCACTACATCGACACCTTGGTTGCTCGGATAATTTAATGCATTGGTGATTTTCGGCCCTTCGCCTTCATCCGATGAGATTTTCTTGATCACTAGAGGGTAGTTGAGTGATGCCGAAAGTGGTTCAAAGATCGCCTTCTCCGGATTTAAGGTGTAGTAAACCGGAGATAAACCATGGTCCCCCGCCATTCCCCAAAGGGTCTGCTGATAAATGCCGGCGTCCTTGTACGCTTGTTCAATTTGACGTATCCAGTAATCGAGGCGGTTGAGTTCCCCGGTTGGCATAATGATTTCATCGCTGAAAGGGCCAACAAAGTGGGCAAAGTGATCTGGCCACGGATTGTAGATCAGGGCGTAATCTGGCATACCTTGTCCATCTAGCTCTGTATAACTCGCGATGTCCTGTTCAATCTTCCATTTTCGGGTTAGCTTGGTGTAAAAGTCCCATAGCGGTATCTCTTGATAGCTTTGAATATTATCGATGAGGGACTGACGCTGTTTCGTTAACACGTTTTCCACTTCGGCTCTTTCATTCAGCTCTCTCAAACATCGTTTCTCACCAAAGTCACGCAGTGCTTCGCCAGCGCCAAGGTTTACCAGACCGTCGTAGCTGGTATGGGCATTCCAGTCATATTGGGCGTTACAATTCAGCGTTTTCAGGTGAACCAGTCGGTCAAACATCGTCTGAACCTTATTGGCCTGCATTAAGCGATCGAGTTGAAGGGCATCATTACCAAAGAAGTAATAGGCTCTGTCTTCGTTACGGTCGACAAAGTGGAAATTCGGAATTCCTGTTCCTTGTTCGCCAGACACTTTTGCCCCTGTTTTGATGATAGGCAGGTTTCTTACGCTGATCGTCGGTGTGGAAGAGATACCGACCCGAGCAATGGAGTCGGTATGGTTTTGGTAAAGTCGTTTGAAGAACGGTAAGTAATAAGGGTCACGATACGTTTGTTCTGATAGAACCTGAAGAAAACGCGTGGATTGAACGTGCTCTGGGTTACTTGTTGCGACAGGGCTACCTAGCTCAGTACTCTTAAGATGTTGCTGGTAGGCGTGGGAGAGAAAAGGTTTATCTGGATTAACCAGTCCTTCGATCAACCCTTGTTGCAACCCGTCGACCGTTACCTGAACAGCGAAGCGGCGGTTCTGTTGTGATTCAAGAAACTCAATGGCTTGTTGAGGGTGATGGTCAAATGCGTTTTGTAGCCAGTCATTGAGACGCTCTTGTCTCTCATCCTGATAGACAAACTGGCGATAGGCTTTCAGCACATTGAGACGCACAAAATCAACTAAGGTAATGGTTAACGCTTGCGCTTTATTATTCGGTTCGCTGGCTCTGTCGGCGGCACCATCGGCCACAATACCGAGTATGGTTTGTTTCATGTCGCCATCTTCCATCCCCGCGGCGGCTTGCTGCATGATCCCAACCACGATAGGTTGAATCTTGGCGACCAATGCTAAATCATCAGGTGATTGGGTTAGATAGGTGTATTGATCAGGCAGGCGGTCCATATCTTGCCATTCGCCAATCTGAACCAAAGCATCATATACGGTCACCATGGCCGCCATAAACTGACCATTAATTTGGATACCTTCCTGGTGAGCCTGATCTTTGGCGTGCTGTTTAGGCTCTTTTTTCACCTTCTCTTCTAGTGCAAAGAGCGAATGCTCAAAGCCTTTCAGAGCTTGTTTGTCATACACTGTTTGCAGGTAGGCTTTAAATTCATCGTCACTGCTTATTCCTGTGTAGCGATCGTAGAACTGATAAAGAAAATAGCCGAGAGGAATGGAATAAGTCGGATCGGCAAGTTGTGTCATGACCCGGCTTTTCGTACTTGCATCAAGTGGTAATGTCAGTAGGTAGGTCTCTAAAGTTAGGCCGCCAATGGTAAACAGGGTCATATCGCGAGTAAAGCGCGTCGAGTAGGACAATGACGAGGTGATTTGATTTTTCAGCACTTCTGTTGAATTAAACAGCCCACCGATCACTGGGGTATCACCGATATCGGCGTAAGCCGAGCTCATAGGAGTAAGTGCTGCCATCATTGCCGCAGGAAGAAGCCGTTTTCTCAACCAAGCCATTGTTTGTTATCTCTCTCATTATGCTGATGATTTTCATTCTGGCAGGCTTATGGGAGAGTGCAATAACAGGCTGACCAAAGCCTGTATTTGATAGCGTCATAATGTGACTTGGTTCCAGTTGTCGTGGCTGTTAGGTATTTGTTTCTTGTCAGTCATCGCCTACTTCAGATGAATTTACAATGTAAACCCTAAAGATTTTGATAGGGGAAATTGTCCTCTATAATCACTTTTTATCATAGTAAATATGATTTAAAGTGATTTTAATTCATCTTTGATTGGTTCTACTCTAATCGCTGTCCAAGATGATATTTAGGAGAGATGACTATGAGCCAAGAAAACCTTCGTATAGTGCCTATCGCTGCGGAACATGACACAAATATCTGCCAGATAATCAAGCAGGTCGGCAAAGAGTATGGTGCTGTAGGTGAAGGGTTTGGGCCGTCTGATGCTGAAGTCGACAATATGAGTCAGCATTATCATGAACAGAACCGGAGCTTGTACTTAGTTGCGCTCTTAGATGACAAGGTGGTTGGGGGATGTGGCGTTGCGCCTTTTGGGCAAGATGAGCAAACGTGTGAACTGAAGAAGCTGTTTTTACTCAAAGAGAGTAGAGGGCTTGGCTTGGGCAAAACTCTGTCGTTGGCCTGTTTAGAGTTTGCTAAGCAACAAGGTTTTGGACGCTGTTATTTAGACACTTTGTCCAATATGTCTGCGGCGGTGCGACTCTATGAGAGTTTAGGTTTCGAGCACCTCACTGCGCCGTTAGAAGGCACCGTGCACAACGGCTGTGATGTATGGATGCTTAAGTCTTTGTGATACTAAGAAGGTGATATGAATAACTACAAACTGCTGCGTCCATTGTTGGTACTGCTCCAAACTCGTAGTTTGACCGAGGCTGCACTGCAGCTCAACGTCACTCAGTCAGCGATGAGCAGAACCTTGAGCCAGATAAGAACAGCCTTTGATGACCCGATTTTGATTCGTGAAGGCAAACAGTTTGTGGTCAGTGCCAAAGGCCAGCAGTTACTCGCTCAACTGCCTGAGTTGATTGAGTCATTAGATGAGCTTTATGCGGTGGAAGCATTTTTGCCTCACGCTTGTCAACGAGAGTTCAGACTAGCCTACACGGCATTTTTGTCTGAATCGAGTGTGCCTCTGGTGTCTTCTGAACTGCTTAGATTGGCCCCAAACGTAGGGGTAAATGGAGAGCTGTGGCAAGATCAGCATGTCAGCGTTCTCGGTGACAGCCTGATTGATGTACTGGCGACCACACTCGACTACTTTCCTGAGAATATCTACGGCAAAAAACTGCTTGAAGACCAATATGTAGTGCTGATGTCTGGTAATCATTCATTGGCTGACGCTAGCCTTGAACTGGATGATTATTTTAGTGCTTGCCATGTGATGGTGCATGGTATGCGAGAGATGCGTCAGTATGTGGGCGAGCAGTTCGAACAGCGCAAGGTTCAGCGTAAGGTGATTGCCAGAGTGCCATCGTTCACTGCGGCAATGGAATTAGTCTGTCAGAGTGCTGCACTGGTTACCGCCCCTTTGCATTTGGCGGGCTACTTCGCCAATCGATTTGATTATGTTGTGAAACCATTGCCTTTCGACTTGCCTAAGCATAGTTACTATCTGCTGTGGCACAGTCGACATCAAAAAGATCCTGCCCATCGATGGTTTCGAGAGCAGAGTTTTGCGGCATTACAGCGGCATTTGAAACTGATGCACGCGATGGGTGCGGAGCAGATGTAAAAAAGCCCTGATAGTCAGGGCTTTTTGCTGTGAGTGATTTCCTAGTATCAATAACCCATTAATTGTAATAGGTTTTCAGCAGTTTTTATCGCCTCTTTTCGGTTTGCGATATTGAGCTTCTGATATAGGTTACGGATATGGGTTTTGATGGTGGTGCCTGCCACGTCCAATTCCTGAGCAATTTGCTCGTTACTGAAGCCAGAATAGATCAATCCGAGTACTTGCCATTCTCTCTGAGTGAGAGGACTGGTGCGGACCAACTCTGGAATGTTTGGATGGTTTACTAGCTTCTCAACAAACTCCTCATCAAAATGCACAGAGCGGCTGCGCTGAGTCGTCGATATATCCTTGAGCAGCTGTTGAGCACGGTGTCGTTCAAGATCAGCCAACTCATTTTTGTTGACTAGCTTTTCTAGAACATGGCCGATCTTGCCACCTTCTACCAAGAAGTTACCCAAAATACCGGTCTGATTCGTCAGTTCTAAGGCTTGTTTGAGCAATAATTTAGCACGCTGTTCATCTTGCTGTGCCGTTGCCAATACGGCTTCGACGATTAGGTTGCGATTATTGTCTGTGACTAGGCTGTTGAGATTGGTTTGTTCTTGCAGGAATTTCAGCGTTTGAGCTGCCTCTTCAAACATGCCTAGGTTGATCTGTGCACGTGAGATATTCCGCCATTGAAGCTGGGTAAAGTGGTTACACGCTTTTTCTGGGCGAGGTGTTGTTTCCAGCCAATGTTGAATCGCTTCCATATCGCCTCGTGCCTGCCAGAACAGAATCAAAGACAAAGAAGCGTTAGCCGTCCAGTCAACATGGTAGGTAGACTGCTTCTGTAGGTGAACAATTTGCTCAATGAACTTGTTGGCTTTGTCCAGCTCACCACGGCCAATAGCGATACGCGCGAGCATAGAGTAGCTATGTAGGTGCTTACTTGGGCTGTGATTACCCAGTACATCAAGCCCTTTGTACGCGCACTCTTCGGCTTCATCGAGACGATTCCAGCACCAGAAAATCTGTGCACGAATACGTAGCAAAAACTCATGCATTGGCACTTGCTGCAACTGCTGTTCTTCGATGAGCTTGAAGGCATTTTCCTGTACTTCAAAGGCTGCTTGAACATAGCCTTGGGCAATCAGAATTTCGCTTTGCTGCAGCATTGCCCACAACGCCTGATGGTAAACTTGATACTGCCTCGCTAGCTTCTCGGTCTGCTGCATCATAGGTAATGCACGGCTCAAATGACCCAGTACATGGTTTACTTCACCAACAACAGACGTAGCCACGATGCGGCTTCGGTAAACTGTACTATCAAGTTGCCCGAGTGACAACTCAGCCAGTTCGAGTGCCTTCTCTGGCTCGTTTTGGTTTATGGCTACCTGAGCGCGTAAGGCGTTAAACTCGCCTTGCTCTTTGGTGCTCAGTGTTACATTGAGCGCCTCCATTTGCTCATCCGCCTTGGACAGTAGATCGCCAACATCGTTGTATCTGTGCTGACTTTGCGCTAACCATGCTTGAAGCATGCACAATTTCGGCTCGCTGTAGAGCTGTTCAGGGGCGAGGGTGTTGATCGCTTTCTCTACCGTCTGCAATTCGCCACCATTGAACATTTTCCAACCAGATTGACTCAAGATGTCCGCAGTAAGCTGGTGGTTCCCGGCTTTTTGCGCATGCCGAAGTGCTTGATGCGGAGAAGATAAGTTTAACCATGCCTTTGCAGCGGTTTGATGCAGTTCTTGCTCTTGCTGAGGAATACGTGCTGAGCGCTCATGGGATAAAAACTCAGCAAATAGATTGTGGAAGCGGTACCAGTTCTGCTCACCTTCAAGCGGGTGGATAAACAGACCATAGCGATTGAGTGACTCAATCATACTTAGGGCATCATCACGCTTTGTCAGAGCTGATACTAACACATCATTGAAGTGATCAAGGACAGAGCATTGCAGTAGAAACAGGCGTGTTTCTGCATCCAATAGGTCAAACACCTCTTCCACCAGATAATCCCATAGATGAGCGTGGTTAAACTGTGAGAACGACTCGGCAGATTGTGCCAGTGTTTTATGTTGATGCTGAGCTTGAAGTGCGATCAACTGTAGTGCAGAGGGCCAGCCTTCTACGTAGTTTCTCAAGTTGTCAGCAGTGATATCATCAATCCCATCAGCGATTCGTTGGTTAAAGAATCGGGTGGTTTCTTCGGTATCGAATGCCAGCAATTCGTCGCTAATCTCTATCATCAGGTCGCGGACCCGTAAGTTTGCCGTACCAAGCGGCGGTGTCGCACGGCTGGTGACAACCAGCGTGAGATTGTCAGGCATGTGTTTGAGGAAAAAACGGATGGCCTCATGAATTTCATCGTTAGAGATAAGATGATAGTCATCCAGAACCAGATAACACTCTTGATGGAAATTGGCGAACTCGGCAAAGACTTCACTAAAAAGAGAATGAAGTGACGAAAACTGGCGCTTTTCTGCCAGCTTCTGAGAATTTGGGCAGGCGTTGTGTGTCGCCTTATTCAATGCCTTTAGCAAGTAGTTGATAAAACGGAATGAGTCGTTGTCGCTTTCATCAATACTGTACCAGCCAGTATTGGCTTTATCAGACAGCCACTGCGAAGCCATTGTCGTTTTTCCGTATCCTGCTGGCGAGCGGAATAGTACCAGTTTGTAGCAGGGGGCTTGCTGTAATAAATCGAGAACTCTTGGGCGGACAATTGCGTTGTGTAAACGTCCCGGACGGGTTAATTTCGAAGGAATCCACATCTTCTTTTCCCTGTTCTTAAACACTCTTGAATCCAGATTCTATTCAGAGTGTGTGGATGAAAACTTAGTCAGTTAGACCTAATGACAGGGATGTTACTTGAGAACAATAGCGACAGTTATTGATCAACCACCAGATTTTCGCGTATTTCACATTTTCCCTGTCTCTACGCCCTGTATTTGTGATTTTTGTCACCTTATGCTGAATCTATAAGTAAGGGTTATCGCTTCTTCTGCACCAAAAGTAATGAAAGTTGCGTAAACAACCCCCTCAATATGTGATCGAATATGCATATTGATTATTTTGTTGAGAATCACAACACCTTACCTTCATACATCAGCGCTAAGGTGAAACCCGTTGATGGTGTGATCTTTATCACCAGAGCTAAGGTGTGGACTCGTTTGATTTGAGAGTTAGATCACTGAGATTCTGGTCATACGCCCTCTACGCCCTGCATCCTCCTCCTAATAAGCCGTGTATCTGGGAGGATGTTTTGGTTGTCGTGTCAATGCACGATATGTCTCAGATGGATTAAACCCAATAAGTGAGATTTCTCTAATGAAACCTACGCAACAGAAAAATTTTGATAAGGCGTCATTTCAAGCAAGCGTCAAGAAACATTTGACCGCGACTTACGCTACGACGGTCGAAAAAGCCGAAAGCCGTGCATGGTATTTGGCAATGGGCCGAGCTCTGGCTGAGCAGACAACATTTGATATGCTGCAAACTGAGCAGGATGACAAAATCCTTAACGCAAAAAGCGTTAACTACTTATCTCTTGAGTTCTTGATTGGCCGCTTGACGGGCAACAACCTAATTAGTCTTGGCTTATATGAGCAAGTTACGGCAGCAATGGAAGAGATGGGGCAAAATTTAACAGACCTGCTTGAAGAAGAACGTGACCCATCATTGGGCAACGGCGGTTTGGGTCGTCTGGCTGCGTGTTTCATGGATTCACTAGCGGCACAAGAATTCCCAACGGTGGGGTATGGCCTTCACTATGAATATGGTCTGTTTAAGCAATCGTTCCAAGAAGGTCACCAGCAGGAAGCGCCGGACGCATGGCGTTGTGTAGAAGGTTACCCATGGGAAATCGCACGCCCTGAATTAGCTCAGGAAATTGGTTTTTATGGTCACGTTGAAGTTTACCGTGAGGACGGCAAAGAGAAGCGTCGTTGGGTTCCGGGTATGTCTGTAAAAGCGATGCCGTGGGATCTGCCAATTGTGGGTTACGAATCTGATACCGTTTACCCACTGCGCCTCTGGGAATGTCAGGCGATTGCACCATTCTCTCTCGCTAGTTTTAACAATGGTGATTACTTCGAAGCTCAGCACTCGCTGATAGACGCAGGCAATATCACCAAAGTCCTTTACCCGAACGACAACCATGAGAAAGGTAAAACGCTGCGTTTGATGCAGCAATACTTCCACTCGGCTGCATCAGTACGTGACATTCTTCGTCGTCACGAACAAGCTGGCCACACACTGGCGTCACTTCCAAAATACGAAACCATCCAGCTCAACGATACGCACCCGACGATCGCGATTCCTGAATTGATGCGTATCCTGATCGACGAAAAAGGTCTCGGTTGGGATGAAGCTTGGGATATCAGCTCAAAGACGTTTGCTTACACCAACCACACCTTGCTTCCAGAAGCATTGGAAACGTGGAGTGAGTCTCTGATTCAACGTCTGCTGCCTCGTCATATGGAGATTATTTACCACATCAACCACCTGTTCCTACAGGAAGTGCGTCAGAAGTGGCCGGGTGATGTTGCAAAACAGCAGAAACTGTCGATCATTCAAGAAGGCTTCCACCGTATGGTGCGTATGGCGAACCTGTGTGTTATCGGCTCTTACGCGGTGAATGGTGTGGCTGCACTGCACTCTGAACTGGTTAAGCGTGATTTGTTCCCTGAATTTGATGAGCTGTATCCAACTCGCCTGCACAACGTGACCAACGGTATCACGCCACGTCGTTGGCTGAAATTCTGTAACCCGGGTTTGTCTGCACTGATTTCTGACAAAATTGGTACAGAATGGCCAGCGAAACTGGAGCAGCTAGAGCAAATCGCTAAGTTTGCGGATGACGTGAAGTTCCAGAAAGAATTCATGGCAGTGAAGAAAGAGAACAAACAGCGTCTGGCTGACTGGGTGTCTGAAAACATGGGTATCGAACTTGATACCAACGCAATTTTCGATGTCCAGATCAAGCGTTTGCACGAGTACAAGCGTCAGCACTTAAACATGCTACACATTCTGTCACTCTACCATCGTCTACTGAACGATCCTGATTTCGATATGGCGCCACGAGTTGTGTTCTTCGCAGCAAAAGCGGCACCGGGTTACCACTTAGCGAAAGAGATAATCTATGCAATCAATAAGATTGCTGAGAAGGTTAACAACGATCCTCGTATTGGCAACAAGCTGAAAGTCGTCTTCATTCCTGATTACCGCGTTAGCATGGCAGAAATCATCATTCCAGCTGCTGACGTATCAGAGCAAATCTCTACGGCCGGTAAAGAAGCGTCAGGTACAGGTAACATGAAGATGGCACTAAATGGTGCACTAACTATCGGTACAATGGATGGTGCGAACGTAGAAATTCGTGAAGAAGTCGGTGACGACAACATTTACATCTTTGGTCTAGAAGTGGACGGTGTTGAAGCTCTGCGAGCACAAGGCTACAACCCATTTGAGTATTACCACGCAGACCCGCTACTAAAAGCGTCTCTGGAGCTGCTACTGGGTGAAGAGTTTACCCCGGGTGAACCAGGTAAATTACGTGCGACCTACGACAGTTTACTGGATGGTGGTGACCCATATCTATGTTTGGCGGACTTCGCATCCTATGTCAAAGCGCATGAGGATATGGACAAACAGTATCGTGATCAAGCCGGATGGGCGAAGAAAGCGATTCTGAATACGGCACTGGTTGGCAAATTCAGTTCAGACCGATCTATTCGAGATTACGTCAATAACATCTGGAAACTGGAAGCCGTTAAACGCTAGTTCCTAACAACAAAGCCAAGGCTGTGAAGCCTTGGCTCTCTTACGTTACATATTAATAAAAACCCTACATTTTGAAGGTATGTAGTCCTTCGGAGAGAGCGATGAAACAACAATACGCATTACAACAAGTCGCCGAAATGGCAAGAATTGCCGACAGCTACGTTAGCGCGTGGGGAGATGAGGCAAAAGTAGACGAAGAAACCATTCGCTATTTATTGAGATCTTTAGGCTACGACACAACGAATGATGACACTCTTCTGCAATCAGCAGAGAAAAAACACAAGAAAGACGTACTAGATCCTGTGCTGGTGGTGCGTGATGGCGAGCCAGTAGAAGTTGCACTTAATCTGGGCGCAAGTGCCCGTGAAAGCGAGTTCAGCTGGCGTTTAGATACTGAGCAGGGAGAGGTACTTGAAGGCTATCTTCAGTCTCAAATCGTTCGTGACGAGCGTAAAGAGGGTGGCCCTTTAGTGTTTGCATTACCGAATGATTTGGCTTGGGGTTACCACAAGCTGACCATTATTCGTAAGCGTCGTAAGTCACCTTATGAAATGACTCTGATTGTCACGCCAAAATCTTGCTATAAGCAAGAGGAAATCGATGCTGGCAAAAAAATGTGGGGACCGAGTGTTCAGCTATACACCTTACGCACTCAGCACAACTGGGGAATTGGTGACTTCGGTGATCTAAAACAACTGGTGGCTGATATTGCTTCCCGAGGGGGAGATTTTGTCGGCCTGAACCCGATTCATTCACTCTTCCCTGCAAACCCAGAAGGGGCCAGCCCTTACAGCCCATCTTCACGACGTTGGCTGAATATCATGTATATTGATGTCAGTTCTGTTCCTGAGTTTGCACTGAGTATAGAGGCGCAGCAACGTGTGGGTAGTGCAGAATTCCAACACCGCCTGCAAAAAGCTCGCGAATCGCATTGGGTGAATTACACTGAAGTGGCTGATCTAAAATTGAGCGTGTTGCCACTGCTGTTCAGTGAATTTAAAAAGCGTCACTTGGATAACAACACTGAGCGTGCTCAAGCTTTCTTAGCCTTTGTTGAAGAAGGTGGCGACAGCCTAGTACATCAAGCGGCGTTTGATGCTCTGCATGCTTCCCTGCATGCTGAAGATTCCAACATCTGGGGTTGGCCGGTTTTCCCTGACGAGTATCGTCGTTTTGAAAATACCGCGGTTCAGAAGTTTATTGAGCAGAACCTCGATCAAGTGCACCTCTACATGTACTTGCAGTGGGTCGCAGATATCCAAATCAATGAAGCTCAGGCATTAGCGGAAGAGAAAGGCATGTCTGTTGGCTTGTACCGTGACTTAGCGGTTGGTGTCGCCGATTCTGGGGCGGAGACTTGGGCAGATGACGGTAACCTTGTGATGGATGCCAGCATTGGTGCTCCACCTGATGTACTTGGCCCATTAGGACAAAATTGGGGTCTGCCGCCATTGAACCCACAAGTGCTTCAGGAAACCAGTTACGACGCATACATCAAATTGTTGCGCGCCAATATGAAGCATTGTGGTGCGCTGCGTATTGACCATGTTCTTGGCCTACTGCGACTGTGGTGGATTCCAAAGGGTGAAAATGCAACCAAAGGCGCTTACATCTACTATCCAGTAGAAGACATGCTCGCGATCTTGGCACTTGAATCTCACCGTCACCAGTGCAGTGTGATTGGTGAAGACCTAGGCACAGTGCCCGATGAGATTGTAGAACTTCTCCGTGAAGCGGGTGTGCATTCTTACAAGGTATTTTTCTTCGAAACATCTGAAGACGATGGCGGTTACATTTCGCCCGCTCATTATGCGAATCAATCGATGTCTGCTCTGTGTACGCACGACATGCCGACATTGCGTGGTTTCTGGCATTGTGATGATCTTAAGATAGGTGAAGAACTGGGTTTGTACCCAGATGCCGAACAACTTAAAGGCTTGTTCACCGACCGTTTAGAGAGCAAACAGGGTATTTTGGACTCAGTCGCCTGGCATGGTTATCTTCCTGAAGGGGTTGGCCGAGATGCGCAGTATGTTCCTATGGACTCGTATCTTGCAGAAGCACTGCAATTGCATGTTGCAGCGGGTGCTTCAACATTGTTGAGTGTTCAGCTTGAAGACTGGTTGGAAATGGATAAGCCAGTCAATATTCCTGGTACCGTTGAGGAATACCCAAACTGGCGTCGTAAATTGTCGATGAACCTAGATGAAGTGTTTGCTCAAGAAGGGGTAAACCGCATTGCTTATAAGCTGACAGAAGTGCGTGCTAAGGTCAGTAAATAACAGGATCTTATCTCGAATAACATAGAAAAGTATCGACTCTATCACTCTATGTGAAACAGGAATTCGGTAGACTTTCATAATGCTATATTAAGCCCGCATCCATTAGCGGGCTTTGTTTTATAAACCAAAAGCTGTTTACATTGCGCCTCGATTTCAACGCTTTTAAATCCGCGTTCCTGTCCGCAATTATCTACCTCAAAATGTAAGCAGACTTTCGGAGTTTTTTAGAAAGTTAGGTTAGGGAGAGAATAACTTGAAAGCTTCAACACTAGACAAAAAAACCAGAGTGTATAACCAACTTTCACACGCGTCGTATGCGGATCCCTTTTCGTTTATTGGACCTTTTCTGGACCCGGAACACGGTGCACTTCGGGTATGGATGCCTGGGGCCGACAAAGTGGAACTGGTCATTGAAGGCGAAGAACGCGTTGAACTAGAGCGTGAAGAAGCGTCTGGTTTTATTCTGCAGCAGCAACGCGATCTGAAACTTACCCATTACCAGCTCGCTGTTAACTGGGCTGGGGAAGTACAACTGATCGATGATCCCTATCAGTATCATGCTATTTACGCAGAGTACGATGATCTGCATACGCCGAAAGATATGTACCATCACATGGGCGCGCAGTTTGTGACGATTGAGCGTGATGGCAAATCTATCTCGGGCATTCGTTTCCTCGTTTATGCACCCCATGCTTCAGCTTGTAGCTTAGTCGGCGAGTTTAATCAGTGGGATGGCCGACGCACGCCGATGCAGCGTCTCGACTATGGTATCTGGGGTATTTTCATCCCAGGTCTGGAAGAAGGGACTCAGTATAAGTTTGAGCTAAAAGGGCCAAACGGCGAAGGGCTACCGCATAAGGCTGATCCTTGGGGAGCGTATGCAGAACAGTACCCTTCCTTTGCCTCGGTGACTTATGATCACGCCCGCTACGACTGGCAAGATAATCAGTGGCAAAATCGACCAGTCACGGAAAAGCGGAAGGAAGCATTGTCTTTTTATGAGCTTCACGCGGGCTCATGGCGTCGCAATGATCATGGCGATTTCTTGAACTACCGTGAATTGGCTGATCAGCTTATTCCTTATCTGGTCGATATGGGTTATACCCATGTTGAATTGATGCCGGTCTCTGAGCACCCTTTCTACGGCTCTTGGGGCTATCAACCTGTTGGGTTGTTTGCACCAACAAGTCGATTCGGTTCGCCGGATGACTTTAAATATTTCGTTGACCAGTGTCACCAAGCTGAAATTGGTGTGGTGCTCGACTGGGTTCCGGCTCATTTCCCTTCTGACGATCACGGACTGGCCAATTTCGATGGAACACCGCTTTTCCATGATCCGGATCCGCGCCGTGGTTGGCATCAGGATTGGAATTCCTACATATACGATTTAAGCCGTGAGCACGTTCGCCGCTTCTTGGTCTCCAATGCCTTGTACTGGTTCGAACAATTCCATATTGATGGCATTCGAGTCGATGCTGTCGCCTCTATGCTCTACCTTGATTATTCTCGTAGTCACGATCAGTGGATTCCCAATGTCGATGGCGGTAACGAAAACTACGATGCGATTGCGACTCTTAAATGGATGAATGAGGAAGTATATAAATATTTCCCGAACGCGATGACCATTGCAGAAGAATCAACGGCTTTCCCCGGCGTTTCTGCTCCGACATTCATGGGGGGACTCGGTTTCGGTTTTAAGTGGAACATGGGCTGGATGCACGATTCTTTGCAATACATTAAGGAAGACCCTGTCCATCGAAAGTACCATCACGACACCATTACATTCCCAATGGTATACGCTCACAGTGAAAACTATGTACTGTCTTTGTCTCATGATGAGGTGGTATACGGTAAAGGTTCGATTCACAATAAGATGCCGGGTGATGAATGGCAACAGACGGCTAACTTACGTGCTTATCTTGGTTACATGTATGCTCAACCGGGTAAGAAGCTCAACTTTATGGGTGCTGAAATTGGTCAGACGGCGGAGTGGAATCATGACGATCAGTTACAATGGTTCCTGCTGGAGTTTGAACGCCACCAAGGTGTGCAAGCACTAACTCGCGATCTCAATAACTTGTATACCTCTGAATGCGCGATGCATGAACTGGATTGCGAACCACGCGGCTTTGAGTGGCGTCTGCAAGATGCAGCAGAATCATCGATTTTAGCTCATGAACGATTGAGTGATAACGGAGAGCGGATTCTTATCATCACCAACTTTACCCCTGTTCCGCATGATGCTTTCCGTTTAGGTGTGCCATTGGCCGGTGAATATGAGTTGTTACTCAACACCGATGATGATAGGTATAGCGGTAGTGGGTATGCCGTCAAACATTCAGTGAAAACAGAAGAGGTTGAAAGCGAAAGTCAGTCTCAGTCGTTGTCTCTCAGCTTACCGCCACTGGCAACGGTGTTCTATAAACTTAAATAATGTTACATCAGTAACAGAAAGAGCCGATCAATTGATTGGCTCTTTTGCTTTTCAGCGTCAACCCGTTAAGGTAACCAAATCTAAAGCAACAAGCCATCACACAGGGACGAGAAAGTTGGAGACGACATTGCTTAAACATGACTTGGAAGTTATTACTTTTGAGCCACAGCATACACAGGAAGTGGTGTGCTTGTGGCGCGATTCGATGCAGGCCGCAATCGGAATTCCACCAGTGCATACTTTTGAATCACAGGCATTTTTCCTCAACCATATCTTACCTGAAACGCATAACATCTATGTGGTGATAAACAACGAAACGCGTCAGCCTGTAGCCTTTGTTGCTATTAATGATAGTGAAGTCAATCAGCTTTATGTCCATCGAGATTATCAGTCAATGGGGCTAGGTAGCCAGCTTTTGGTCATGGCCAAACAGCAGTCGTCAGGTCGCTTGAGTTTACGAACGTTTGAAAACAACATTCGCGCTCAGCAATTCTATGAGCACCATGGTTTTGTTGCGATTGGCGGCGACGCAGAAAACGAGGAAGGGCTTCCAGACATTCTATACGAATGGAGGCGTTAACCATGACGGTAAAAGTATTCTGGGATAGCCTTTATCAAACTGTTGCACTTGAAAAAACTTTGTTGGGTTAAGGAGTACCCGCTTTGTCTATATTATTGCCACGTCGTCTATCGAACGGTGACACCATAGGATTTTTCTCCCCCTCGTCACCGGCAACTCATTTTGCCCCGACTCGGTTCCTACGAGCTAAAACGTATCTCGAAAGCAAAGGGTTTAGGCTTAAAGATGGTAAGCTAACCGGAAAGTCAGATCATTATCGCTCGGGTTCCATTCAAGACCGTGCCGAGGAACTTAACATCCTGATTCGTGACCCAGAAGTTCGTTGTATTATTTCGACTATCGGTGGCTATAACAGCAACGCCTTACTGCCCTATATTGATTATCAGGCCTTAAAAGCGGATCCGAAAATCATTATAGGTTATTCTGACGTCACGGCTCTTTTATTGGGGATCTATGCTCAGACAGGGCTTATCACCTTTTATGGCCCCGCTTTGGTTGCATCATTTGGTGAGTTTCCCCCTCTGGTTGATGAGACTTTTTCTTCGTTTGAATCTCTACTCTGTTCCGTGCCTTCGCTACCATATCGCTATCAGATGCCTGAAGCCTGGACTGATGTGATGATGGACTGGGAGTCCCAAACTAAGGCTAAACCTGTGATCGCCAATGAATGGCAGTTTATTGGTGAAGGGAAAGTACGAGGTCGTATTATTGGTGGAAACCTGAACACCATGAATGGGATTTGGGGCAGCCCCTATATGCCTGACATTGCTCAAGGTGACATCCTGCTTATCGAAGATTCTCTTCATAACATTGCCGTGGTAGAGCGCAGCTTTAATCTACTCAAGCTTTGCGGTGTGTTCGACCGAGTCGCTGCCATCGCACTTGGTAAGCATGAGCTGTTTGATGACAAAGGAACAGGCCGTACGCCTCTTGATGTTTTGAATGAGGTGTTGAACGGCCAAAAAGTGCCCATTCTGTGCGGTTTTGACAGTTGCCACACACACCCTATGCTGGTGACACCGTTGGGCGTTGAAGCGGAGCTGGACTTCGACAAACAAACGGTTTGTCTTGTGTCTCCTTGGCTTGCAAGCTAGGTATTGCTGGTCTGGTAGTGGGCAATTGACCCTTTCCTTGATGCCGTTAACAATGCAATGCCATTGAGACAAAACATTCATCCTCTTCAATGACTTGATAGCCTAGTCGAGTGTAAAACTGGATAGCTTTGGTGTTGCGAGCGAAGCTAGACAACGTGATTTTGTTGCGGCCTTCACTTTTAACGAGAGTGTTGATCTTCTGCATGACCCCTTGTCCCAAACCCTGATTTTGATACTGAGGAAAGAGGATCAACAAGTGAATGTGGTAAGCGGTGTCGTAAGGTTTGAAGCACACTAGCCCGACCTTGCTCTGCTGGCTAACAATCCAATGAAACCACTCTGGCTGATAGTCGCTTGACAGCCGCTGCCTCTGAAACTGGTCATCCCAGCCGAAGACCGCATCAACATGATCATATAGTGCTTGTTTGACACTAGAAAACACCTCAGGAAATTCTTGTTCTGGGACGGGCAAAAGCTGAATGGTCATGGATATCAACACCTTGATTTAATTAGACTTGATAGTAAGCGATGTTGGCTTAGAAAAGGCAACTCGGATGTATCGAAATTGTGATAACAGATGAGTAGCAAGCCCGACCGGATCAGTTCAGCGCTAGGTGCAGTGAACATCGCGCTAACGTAGTCGGGATAAACTAAGCCCCCCTGAACGTGCCATACACTGTCTGCTAATGACAACGTACTTGCGAATTGTGTCATTGAGTCTTGAACGGCATCGAGAAAAAACTCTGTCATTTCTTCCTCTTAGCGAACTGTTTTCAACTAAATTTTATGTATGTGAAATTTTCTTATTGATTTCCCTATCTTGTTAACCATGGCGCAGTGATAAACGCCATGGATAGTTAACCGGCCTATGCGAGTAGCGCTGAAGATTTGAAGAAGTATTGCTGAGGTTAAAGATGGAGTTAGCAAATCAGATACAGGCATGGTTGTACGCTGGGCATACATCAGTCGCAATGCTGTTTGTTGGCATCATCCTGCTTTCTTATTTACTGGAAGACTTAGCCATCGTGACCGCCGCAACGCTCGCAGTACAAGAGTTAATGCCAATGAGTATCGCGCTAGTGGCTATCTTCGTTGGAATTGCCACAGGCGACCTTGGCCTCTATCTGATGGGGAAGAGTGCGCAACGTGTACGCTTGCTACGATATCGAATTTTCCAATATCAACGTGTTCGTCAAGTAAAGAAGAAACTTCACCAGAGCGCGTTTATAACCCTGTTTATTGTCCGTTTCATTCCTGGTCTACGCACTGTGGGCTTCACCCTAAGCGGTTTTCTTGATGTGCCTGTGATGCGATTTTTTGTCGCGGTGATTGGTGCAACAGGGCTCTGGACTGCTTTGATTTTTGGTTCCTTCTACCAGTTGGGCAGTGTGGCTTGGCTGAAAGACAGTCACATTAGCTGGGTGCTGATTCCGGCAGGTCTATGCTTAATGTGGACGCTCAATAAAATTATTACAAAAACGTTTTTAAGAGGCTCTTATGACACAGCTCGCTAATGTCGAAATGATTCCACAAGGCAAGGTCAATGCGGGAATGCCTGTTCTCCATGAACCGAAAAGAGTCATCTCGCCATTTGAATTTTTACCAGCTTGGTTTGTTTATGCCCCTGTGGTTGTCCAAAGTGCAGCATTAAGCCTATATCACAGAGATTGGGCGCTACCGCTGATTGCTAACCCTGCGATCAAACTCAGCGGCATGGTGGGAGAATCGAAACACGACATTTTCAGCGCGGCTGGAGATATTACTCGCCAGTGGATTTTGCCTTTCATTACGTTGGAGAAATCTGACACCAATGAAGAGCAATTGTTTACACAGGCAAAAGCACAACTTAAACAGCAAGGAATTACTTACCCTCTTGTGGCAAAGCCTGATTTGGGTTGCCGAGGAGTTGGGGTCAAGTTGGTGAATGGCGATCAACAACTCAAAGATTATATTGCTCAATTCCCTTCTCAAGGACGCTTTCTGTTGCAAGTTCGCTCGGACTACAGTGCTGAAGCGGGCATATTTTATGTCAGACAGCCGGGAGAGGAGCGAGGCAAGGTTATTTCTATCACCCTCAAATACTCCCCACGTGTGACGGGCGATGGTCGTTCTTCACTTAAGCAATTGATTGAGCACTGTCCACGTGCAGGCAAACTTCAGCATTTGTATTTGCCTCGTCATAGCGAACACCTCGGTGTGGTTATCCCTGAAGGGGACGAGTTTCAGTTGGCATTTGCGGGCAGCCATTCACGTGGTTGTATCTTCCGCGATGGCAATCAATTTATCACACAGGCATTGGAACAAAAGCTGGACGAAGTTCTCGGTGATTTTGAAGGCTTTAACTACGGTCGTCTAGATGTGAAATTTAAAGATATCAATACATTAATGCGTGGTGAAGCGTTCGACATTCTCGAAATCAATGGCGCGAGTAGTGAAGCCGCCCATATTTGGGACAGCGACACATCACTGTCGCATATCTTCAGTACGCTGCTTAAGCAGTACCGTTTGCTATATCAAATTGGCTCTAAACACAAACAGCAAGGCCATCAGACGCCTTCTCTCGGTGCGCTACTACGGGCGTGGCGAGAAGAAAAATTGCTGACTCAGCTTTATCCCATGACCGATTAGTCGCTCTGCGCAGGAAACATGTTTATGAACAATACTTCGACGCTTTCAGCCATGCTTGCCAAATCTCAGCCTTCTCAGGCCATTGTCGGCTGTATTGAGACGCTCAATCAGGGTTACGAGTTTTTAGAAACGTTGCAGCCGGAAGATTATACCTATATCGCCCAACCTCATGTGAGCAGCTCGATTGGAGAGCACTACCGTCATTGGCTCGACCTATTTCATGCTATTCGTTTGGACCGTGACAAAATCGATTACAACGTTCGCCGCCGCGGCCATAACGTTGAGCGAGATATTAATGTTGCTAAGCAGGAAATCGCTGAGCTGATTGAGTGGCTGTTTGCTTTACCAGCCAATGAATTACACCAGCCAGTTCAAGTTGAAACAGAAGTGATGCTCTCTCAAACGCACGTTGAAGAAGTGACTTCGACCTTCGTTCGCGAAATTACTTTCGCCGCGCTACACGCCACTCATCACTTTGCGATGGCGAAAGTGGTGGCATCGTTAAGAGGCGTGGCATCAGACAGCCATTTTGGCGTCGCACCAACGACGGCAACTTACCAAAGGGCGCAGTAATCTATGTGTACATTATCTTGGGTTTACCATGGCAATAACCACTACGAAGTCTATTTCAATCGCGATGAGCAGCGTTCTCGCCTGCCAGCGCTTGAGCCACAAAGTCTAGTCATTGATGGTGTGCATTGTGTGATGCCGATTGACCCTGTCGGTGGAGGTAGTTGGATATCCGCCAATGAACACGGTGTTACTGTGTGTCTGCTTAACTTCTACCAAGGGAAAACACCACAAGGTCCGCTAACCAGTCGGGGCATGATCATTAAACGTCTTGCTAGCAGTTGTTCCAGTAAAACTGTCGATGCTCGATTGTTGGAAATGACACTCACACATTTTGCACCTTTCACTGTGGTCTCTTTCGATACACGCAGAACCGCGAATGAAACCGTGCTATGGACATGGGATGGGGAACAACTTACGCGTTCACATGCGTTTGCTCCGATAGTTTCTGCGGCTTTGTACTATGAAGAAGCCAGACATTATCGCCTAAACCTATTTAACGAATTGGTGTTGACGACGCCAGATGAAGAGATAGGTAAGCGCTTTCATCAGACGTTTGATGAAAGCTATCCACACCTTTCTCCTATTATGGAAAGAAATGACGCTCGCACTGTAAGTTTTACCTCAGTTGTCGTGTCTTCTACTAAACAAGAAATGAACTACCAATCAATCGACAATCACCGCAATGTTGATTTTCGAACGACACAAAGTTGTTTGAAGGCCGACGTTGTTGCACAAGGAGTCTTCAAATGAAGAAGTTTTTTGCCCTTTTAATCATGTTAGTCAGTTTCCCATCTTGGTCAGCAGATAAAATTTACACCGGAATATTCAGCAGCAAAGCGGTAAGCGGTTATGACACGGTGGCCTATTTTACCGAAGGCAAACCTGTCAAAGGAGATAGCAAGTGGCAAGTCGAGTATGAGGGCGCTGACTGGTATTTCTCTTCTCAGGAGAACTTAGACAAATTTAAAGCAGACCCTGAAGCTTACGCACCTCAATATGGCGGTTACTGCGCTTGGGCAATTTCAGCTAAAAACGATTTTGCGTCAGCGGATCCAAAACAATGGGCGATCGTCGACGGTAAGCTTTACTTGAACTACGACGCAGAAGTGAAAAGCTGGTGGGATGACGACCGTACAGGTCACATCAAACAAGCTGATATCAATTGGCCAACTCTCGTTAACTAACAAGGACTGCCCTCTATGAAATTTTCTCCGATTAAGCATATTCCTTCAGCGTTCATTGCCTTTGTTTTTATTCAATCGTTGTTCTTCAAGTTCTCTGGCTCTTATGAGACGGACCATATCTTTGGCACTTTGGGAGAATGGTCAGGGATTGAATGGTTTGGTGTTTACGGTGGTTACTTGATTGGTTTGTCTGAGCTGATTGCTTCAATCCTGCTGTTTACTCGCTTGCACGGTGTTGGTGCGGCAATGAGTGCAGGTATCATGACAGGTGCGATTTTCTTCCACCTATTTACCCCACTAGGCATTGTAATGCCTGAGTTCAACGCTATGGGGGAGATTGTTGGTGATGATGGCGGTCTTCTATTTGGTATGGCATGTATTGTTTGGGCGTGCGGTGTATTCCTCTTCATTCGTGATGTGAAAACAGAAGGAACCTTTACCAACAACTTGCTAGCAAAAGGAGCTTAATATGTTGGACAGTCCTTTCAGATTGCCGCGAAAAACACCGTTTGGTATTGGTGAGTCAATGGTGGAGTGGGCAACGGGTTTATCAACGCTCGACGCCCTCTACAAGCAAGATATCTTGCCGGAAGACAGCTTTGAGTTTATGCAAGAAGCGCTCAACCGAATTGGCACCCAGTATGAAGTCGACCATGGTAGTCTGGAAAATATCCCCGCCCAAGGTTCGGTGCTGATTGTTGCTAACCATCCATTTGGTGGCATTGAAGGGATCATTCTCGCGTCTCTGATTTCTAAGGCGCGAAAGGACGTAAAAGTACTGGCGAATGAGCTGCTTAAACGCATTCCTGAACTGAATGACCTGTTCATCGGAGTGAACGTATTTGGCGGAGAACAAGCCAGACAAACCAATAGAAAAGCGATTAAAGAAGCCAATCAGCACCTCAAAGAGGGTGGGGTGTTGATTATCTTCCCTGCCGGCGAAGTCTCTGCTTGGCAGGCGAATGAAAACAAAATCACTGATAAAGCTTGGAGTAAATCTGTCGCCAAGTTTGTCAAGCATGCCGAAGCGACAACGGTGCCGGTTTTTATCAATGGCATGAACAGTAAGCTCTTTTACCAAGCGGGACGAATCCATCCTTTGCTGAGAACGGCGCTACTTGGACGTGAACTGCTGAACAAAGCAGGGCAGACGATATCGGTCTCAATCGGCAATGCCATCCCATTCGCAGAAATCAAAGGTTTTGAGGATGAAGAAGATATTACCCAGTACTTCCGTCTTAATACGTATTTAATGGGCAGCATGGGAAAGCCAAAGACGTCTGCAACCCAGGCGGATGAGGCCGAGTCAATCATTGCTCCTGTTGGTGTTGCCACATTGGAGAATGAGTTGTCGCAGATTGAACAATACAAACTCCTCGAACAAGGTGACTTTGATGTTTACTGCGCTCCAACGGATGCGATTCCACACATGATGCAGGAAATTGGCCGTGTGCGTGAAGAAAGCTTCCGTGAAGTCGGTGAAGGTAGCGGTTTATCGTGCGATATAGACAGATTCGACCCGCACTACCATCAGTTATTTGTTTGGAATCATGCCAACCAAGAGTTAGTGGGTGCTTACCGCTTAGGTCTGGTGGATGAACTGATGGCTAAAGGCGGGATTGAACAGCTATATTCCACCAGTCTGTTCAACTATGACCAAGCGTTTGTTGATACCTTGGGTCAGTCTATTGAGCTTGGGCGTTCTGTGGTATCGAAACAGTACCAGCGTAACATGCACTCCTTACTCCTGTTATGGAAAGGCATCGCCAAGTTTGTTGAGCGCCATCCGAAATACACGCACTTATTTGGTCCGGTCAGTATCAGCAATGATTATAGTCCGGTTGCGAGACAGCTGATTGCATCGGTAATGTCTGTCCATTATTACGATGAAGAGAAGGCAAAACTCGTATCGCCAACCACACCATTAGAGAAAAGTGGTCAGGAATTTTGGCGTCCGGATATGTTGAGTTCATTGGCTGATTTACCCCTGCTCTCTAAAGTGCTGAGTCGCCTTGAGCAAGGTATGGGGTTACCTGTGTTGTTGAGACAATACCTTGGAATGAACGGTAAGCTGGTTTGCTTTAATGTTGACCCTGCCTTTAACTTTGCACTGGATGGCTTGATTGTTGTCGACCTGACGTCGGTGCCAGTAAGAACATTAGGCAAATATATGGGGCGGGAAGAAGCGAAAGTGTATCAAGAGCTCCATTCTGCACAATTAAGCCGTGAACAGTCTCACTAAACTCATCCACGAGTCTAAGCCGCGATAATCATCGCGGCTTTTTAATTGTCTATCGATATAGCTTTCGAGTATTAAACAGAAACAACCGAACTATCCTAAACCTCAGCTTTCACCATACACTCCTATGGTTGAAAGGGAAATGTATGCATAAATCTATTCTTCTTATCGCTGCGCTCACGGCGTTCGCCGCTAACTCCTTTTTCTGTCGATTCGCTCTGGCCAATGATGCCATTGACCCTGGTTCATTTACTTGGCTTCGTTTGATGTCTGGAGCGGCAACGTTATGGCTTATCTTAGCTTTCAGAGGCCAGATGAGTTACGACTTTATCCGTGACAAAGCGAGTTGGTGGGCTGGGGGAGCATTGTTTGGTTATGCTGTCAGTTTTTCATTCGCCTACACCCAGCTTACCACAGGGACCGGCGCGTTAATTCTATTTGGAACGGTGCAGATGGCTTTGATTGCTTTTCATCTAATGACAGGGCATCGCCTCAAAATAGGAGAGAGCATCGGCATTGGTCTCTCTCTGACGGGCTTTATTGTGCTTATGTTGCCATCTGCCAAGACGCCCGATTTGGGTTCCGCAGCTTTAATGTTGGCCTCAGGTATTTGTTGGGCGGGGTTCACCTTGCTGGGCCGTAACACCCCCAATGCGGCTCAGTCGATCACTCATGGTTTTTTGGTAGCGAGCCTGATGGCTCTGATGTTTAGCCCCGCTCTACTCTCATTGGAGTCTATCACTGCGCAGGGAGCAATGTGGGCGCTATTGTCTGGGGTGTTCGCATCAGGACTGGGTTACATTGTTTGGTATCAGGTTCTAAAGCAGCTTTCGATGCTTCAAGCTTCTGTGTCTCAATTGGCGGTACCTGTGATTGCGTTTATTGCGGGTAGTTTACTACTGGGTGAAATGCTGACTCTAAATGCAGTCATGTCGTCATTACTGATTTTGGGAGGTATCGCGCTGATTTTTACCGTTCGTTTCAGGGGCTAACTCTCGTTTTTGCTATCTATCTCAGTAACACGCTGAAAGGAAAGCTAAATTATTGAAAAGAGACGTGAAGATAATGAGACCAAATCGATGAAAATCTGGATGATGCTAGGGCTTGTATTGATCTCTTTGAGTGCTTTTGGGCAGCAAGACTCTGAGAATGATAGTGCATTTATTGACGTTAATGTGACGCTGGAGTTGGAAGGGATTGAGAAGTCCATCGATCAAACTCGTGTATCCTTGGATAACATTGCGAGTGCGCTTGATGGCATAGCGCACAGTGACAATCTGACCGAACAACAGAAGCAGACGCTGAGTGAGACTATTGCCAATCTCAATCAACTGGTCACCATCTCCAAAGAGTCTGTTGCGAGTTTCCCTGCTGCTATTCAGAACTCACAACAAGTGGTCAGTGAAAAGAGTCAGCGATTTTTCGACGATTTGCAGTTTAAGATCGTGTTGATCGTTACTTTAGTCGGTGTCATCTTGATCGCTGTTATCGGGGCAGTGTACTGGCTATTGCTAAGACCACTTCAGAGTACGGTATTCAGTGCAACGCATAATGTGGCTCAGATGGCCAAAGCCCTTAAGGTGACAGCAGAGACAGTTGAACGCTGCTCCAAGAGGCAAGAAGATATCACGCAGCAACTCGCAGACCTATCGGAGAAAGATAAAGCCTAGGCAGTGATAATCGAAGATGAGAAAAAGCCCGAAAATGACGCTGACGGGCTTTAAGTGGATGCGCTTTAAAGCAGCTTGTCCTTAATGATCTGAAGGACGCCATTCTCTCGATTACTGGGTGCGCGGAATCGAGCGGTTTGCTTTATGGTCTCGTGGGCATTCTCCATCGCATACGAGTGGTAGCTCTCTTTGAGCATTTCCAAATCATTGAGGTAGTCGCCAAAGCTCATGGTTTGCTCATGACTGAAGCCAAGCGTCTGTTGGAGATGTTTAATGGCTGCGCCCTTAGAAGCCTCCGCATTCATCACATCGAGCCAGATCTTAGCGCTGACTACCACTTGATGACTGTCGCCAAAGTGCTCGTTCATGGTGGGGAATACGAGCTCTTCGGTGCCGTTGAAGTGACAAATGGCGACTTTAATGAACTCTTCTTCAACGCTGAGTAGATCTTCAACGTACTCGCAGCGATGGTAATACTTGGCAAATTCTTCCAATGCTCGCGGGTCTTGCGTTTCAATGTAAGCTGAGTTTTTACCGCAAAGTACAATGTGTGTTCCGCTGATCGCGCGTGCCTGCTCAATAATGGCTTCAATCGCACTGCCATCAATCGTGCAGCTGTAAAGCTCTTTTCCTTGATGCATGACCAGCGTGCCATTTTCAGCGACGAACATCATACGATCTTTAATTGGAGAGAAAGTCTCCATCAGGCTGTAATATTGACGCCCTGACGCCGCTGCAAACATGATCTGCTTCTTTTCAAGCTGCTCGTAGAGTTCGAAAAATTCAGGGTTAAGATGGCTGTTTTCATCCAAGAGAGTGCCGTCCATATCGGCAGCGACGAATTTGATATCTGAAAGCGACATGTATATTTACCTAAAAATAGAGGTGGCCAAAGGCTCGAAAAAACGCTCAAGCGAATATCAGGTAAAGTACAGGAAAATACAGCGATCTCAAGCTGAAATACAGGGGAAAAATGGTGGCCCGATAGTGTCGGGCCAGCTATTAGGAAGCATTCGCTTAATAGTCTTGGTAAGCGCCGCTTTGTACCATCGCGCTCTGGAGCAATTTATGCAAACGAGAACCTGGTTTGAGCGGCTTTCCGTACTGACTGGCCAATACGCTACTTTTGGCAGAGACAGACATATAGTAATTCACCGCGGTCACTAGTTTGTCGGAATCCCTACGAGTGATTAAGTTTTTCAGCGTTCTCACAGCCTGCTTGGATTGACTGCTTTGGCGAAATTTAATCGCACTGTCGTACTTAGCCAAGGCACCTGAAATAAGATCGATAAAGTAGTGGTTGTCTGAAACGTTGTCTTCACCAATAACGTAATCAAAAATGATCTCAGGGTAAGCTTGGCTGGCACCAGTAATCATAAACTCGTTATTGCCGCTGGAAATATTCCAGAAGTGATTATTTGTGCCTCGAGAAATCACCGAGTCATAGCCCAATTCTTTCGCCTGAACTGAACTCACTTTTTTAAAGGCACTTCTGGCGGAAGTGAACGGAATGGCTTTATGAATAAGGTGAGGAAAGAGCTTTGAATGACCGAGGCACACTCTGGAAATGATCGCCGTTTTACTAAATTTCCTACCTGTGCTGTCTCTGCAGAAGCAGCGATAGTCACCACATTGAGCACAAGTTGAATAGGTCATTATCTTTGAGAAGTTATCCGAGAAATAGGCACCTTGGCCGAGCATCCCATAACATCCAGACTTCGCATTTTTCTTGCCGAGATCCGGTCTGAATCCGCCTCCTGCAATCAAATCACCGATATAAGGTGAGGTGCCATGGAACAGCATCAACTCGCCATTTCTTCGGTTAAGCACCGGAGCACAGAAATCCGTATAGTCGGTGTCATTTTGAAATTTAGACTGGAATTTAGTGGCACCAATCTTATTGGCTGAGTTTTCACCGAGTGAGTAATTGGTATTGAGAAACGATTTATAAGTCGCTAACAACTCTTTGTTGTAAATGATTTTCAAAGAGCGAATGGAAATGTTCGCAGACTCAGGAGGCTTAACGTCACCTTTACCCTCTTTCATTCTGCGCGTCATTCTTGCCACCATCATTTCGCTATTATCGGGATTGTTTTTCATCTCGAAGGCGTAATGCATACGGGCACCTTCTGCTGTGGGGGACACCACTTTCCTAGCTGAGATGTTTTCGTTAACAAAATCTTCGACGTGTTTAAGGAAAGGATGACCGCTGGTGAGCTCTAGGTAGATGTATTTGCCACTTTTTGGTGATTTCCACGACGTCTTAATCTCTCCCCAGTAATTTGGCAGCTCAGAGCTTAGATATTTATCGTAATCTGTAATCATATGCTTCAATACCCCGTCTAGAACTCTATTTTAATGACATTTATCTTGCAGTGTAGGTGCGCCGCCTATCTAGAGCAACACAGCGACTGTTTAATTGTCAACCAACAGATGATTGAAATTTCTACCGTATTGTAAGGCTTGGCATGAGTTGTTGAGCGTAAAAGGCTTGCGGAATCTACTATCAAAATCTGGTCAGATCAGTTTTTTAAAGGGGTGAGCAAGTTCGAAATCAAGGTGTGTCATTTGATCAGAGTTTGGCTTGACGAATTAAATGATGTGTATACAATTCGTATATGTTTTATATATTGGTTGTTGTTTTGGGTATAGTCAAAATTTCTGATGAGTTACACGAAGAAATAAGAAAAGCCAGCTCAGTTATGTCTCGCTCTATCAACTCTCAAGCGGAGTTTTGGATAAAAATGGGTATGTTGGCAGAGCTTCATCCTCAATTGTCGTTCAATCAAATTGTTTCCGACTTGATGAAATCAGCAGAGGTATCGGCGGCGAATGTGGTCTCGGAACAAGGAGAAGCGATTGAGTCATAATGTGACGGTTAAAACGGCTGCAGAGGCAGAATTAATGCGTGAGTCTGGCCGTTTGCTTGCAGAGGTTTTCCATATGCTAGATACCTACGTAAAGCCTGGAGTGTCGACAATGGACATTAACAATAAAGTAGAGGAATTTATTGTTAATCAGCTCAAAGCTAGGCCTGCGAGTAAGGGGCAGTATGGCTATCAATATGTGTTGAACTCATCCATCAATGATGTGGTGTGTCATGGTGTGCCAAAAATCAGCCAGTTTTTGAAGCCTAAAGATATTGTTAATCTAGATATTACGCTGGAGAAAAATGGCTTTATCGCGGACTCCAGTAAAATGTATGTTATGCCTGAGGCAACGCCGTTAGCGAGAAAGCTTGTTGAAGTTACCTATTCAGCAATGTGGCAAGGGATTAAACAAGTCAAACCCGGTGCGACATTGGGTGATGTAGGGCATGCGATTCAACAATATGCCGAATCCCATGGTTATAGCATTGTTAGAGAGTATTGTGGCCACGGTATTGGCCGCGAAATGCACGAAGCCCCGCAGGTACTTCACTACGGGTTGCCCAATCATGGGCTGACCTTAAAGGAAGGGATGACTTTCACTATTGAGCCTATGGTGAATCAAGGTGCGGCAAGGGTAAAAACAAAGAAAGACGGCTGGACCGTTGTCACGCGAGATAAAAAACTGTCTGCACAATCGGAGCATACAGTGTTGGTAACTAGCTCCGGCTACGAAGTGTTGACCTTGCGAGAGGAAGAGAGGGCACTGGTTTAATTTCAGGGTGAGTGGTATCGCTATTCAATTCGTAAGGTTAAGCGCCAGTTGTGCGACTAGCCTGGTGTTATAACTTGCCCGTTTTTTGTTGATCCCTACTGTGTTATCCACTCAAAATGAGTCCCCTTCCGCTCTTCAATCACAAATGGTAGCCTGCCATTAGTTTCCTTTTACTAAACACATGCCTCTCCACGTCATAACATCGTTAAACGTGACGACTTCGAGTAATCACTTTTGACTCACCTTTGTATTTGTCCACGGTTAAAAAGATAGCGCCTCAATACTAGATAAAGATAGAAATCAGATTTATAGACATTGAAAAATGTCAAAGCTTACATCTACATCAAGCCTATATTTACTGGACGACTTATTCATCGTTATTTAAATATTGGCTTTGTTGTTTTAGGCATATGGCTAAGGTTTATTGATATATATCATCTTTAATTAAAAATTGAATAGATCCATTGATATTAATATCTATTATTAATGTGTTTTTTGTTGTTATCATCTTATTTGCCAGATTTATAGTTTAATATTTAAATTAAATATGCAGAATGAATAGGGAATTATAAAGGAGTAAAATTTTGAAAAATGTTATTGCAGTTTCAGCGTTGGTCACTTTATTTTCTACTAACGTTTTCGCTAAGGTTGAGACATACCCTGCAGCAAGCGTATGTCATGAAGATGTTGTGAAAAAGAATTCAGCATTTGAAAAGCATTTAGCCAAAGAGGGTAACTTTGAACAAGCAATGAAAACTTTGACGCTCGAAAAAGTTGGAGTTGCGGATGGTCGGTTTATGTTTGCTCCATCTTTTGGCAGAACAGATCGTCAATTTGTGTGTAATATCCCTTTAAATGATGATATGGGGAATGTTAAGGTCAATATGCACGCTTACCTAACGGGTATGAAGGCTGGTCGTCCAGGCGGTTGTGAGTTTTCAACATTACGCCGAATTTCAGACGGTACGGGCTGGAAAATATTTGACTATGCAATGCCTGGCGGCTTTGCATGGACGGGCCTGAAAAGTAATGGCGGCTTCGTAGACTTCTCCCGATTTATCGACAATGAATATCGTCGTTCGACTTCATTAAAAGTAACTTGTAGAACAACTTGGGATCAAGGTGAAATACAACTTAATCATATCGAGTTAGAGTATTAAGACCTGAACAATTTTCGATAAAATATAGTCGAGTTATTTTTGACTCGACTTTTTTTCATTTCTCTATTTCCATTGTGGATGTTTTCTATACCCTACCTTTCAATAATCTTGATCGGAATATGAATTATTTATTCTCACCTTAAGGATAAAAATTCACTATTCTGGTTTGTATAATCGTTGAATAACACATTTTACATTGTCGATTTGGTCATCCATGCTCACCAAATATGCTTGGGGTACAACAAGAGCGCGTAGCGACACTAACTCAACCAGCAGCCATCACTCAATATGGTGTGCCCTGCGAAGATCCGTTTAACGTATCAATTATAACATTATTAACAATATATTATTACTTAAGTGTCTGATTTTAATGGCTTTATTTTATAAATTAAGATCATTTAGTCGCCCCTAGTGCTCCGCATAAATATTCTCGTCTCAACTTGCTCAGCTTTTTGAACAAGCGCATATGTAAGGCTACAGGTGAGAATTAAATTATGGATATTATTAACCCTCAAACAGAACAGATAAATAGAGGCGTCCCAGTGCATCGTTCTATTTTACTGGTGTGCGGTTTGAGCCTAATGATTGGTCTTTCGGGTTGCAGTGATGGTGGAGAAACCACTCGACTAGCTGCCGAAGGCGCAGCTGGCGATACACAAGATTCGTCATCGAATAACCAAGATAATAACAACGGAAATAGTCCTTCACTAGAAGACGGCGATCCATCTGATGAAAATAATGGCGGCTCCGGTGGTGGTGACAACTCCAATGGCGGCGAAGGTGGCACCGATGGTGGTGACAACTCCAACGGCGGTGAAGGTGGCTCCGGTGATGGTGACAACTCCAACGGCGGTGATGATACGCCAGCGGATACCTCTAAACTGCATGTAAAATTTACTCGACCAGCCCCTGTCGAGAATTCGGCTCCGCATATACAAAGGCAAAATCAGGAACTATCGGGTCGTCAGTTTCAATTGGCGGTTTATGCCATAGATGATGAACTCAATTTGCAAGATGTCACAACGGACGTCACTTGGACGACGGTCGCTGAAAATTGTGGTGGAGAGCCATGCTACACCCTAAGCCCTGAAGGCAGGTTGGTTGCAGGGGCCGTCGGTCAATTCAGGGTGCAAGCAGAGTATAATGGTCTGTTATCTCATGAAGTCGCACTTGAAACCCCGAGAAAACTGGAAACTTGTGGTGTGGAAGGCAATGCCGACAAAGCTCACCGCGGAAAGAAGTGTTTGCATATAATCGTTGGGAATTCTGGTGATGCTGATGGTAAATGGTTTACTGAACCACCTAGAGTATCAGTAATGCATCATATGTGGTACAGCCACGATAGAACCGTTTACAATTCTGGGTATACATACTCGAGGCTTTTTGTCGATGGTGGTAGTGGTACCAATCAGTTCTTTGTTATGCGCAATGATGGCTATGATGAAAAAGTCGATACATCGAGAAATGTCGGTGGGGACTATGGCCAGCATGACCGATATTGTCGAGACCTCGCGATGATAAGGTTTAATGGTAGGGATAACTGGCGAAGACCTACTCAAGACGAACTATTGGAATTATCAACAATGTCTATTGGTTCAACCTATGATTGGCCAGTCAATGGGTATTACGCATCCGAAAATGTACATATCAAGAGTGAAGCGAATGGAGGCTTACACTTGAGACACGTTTATATGGCCACATCACAAGTGGCGAGCAAGTTACCGAGCACATTTTCTTTATCCACCTGTGTATCAGAACAAACAATGTCATCATAGATACAAACATCGGGGTGGAGATATGCCACCCCACAATACAGAGATTTTATGATGTGAAAACCTAGTCAGGCCCCAATATACACGAGTAAGCAATGAACCCATTAATACCGCTCAGCCGACAGCGAGCGACATTTAAGTGACAGGCGAGTCAATCAAACCTCATATTGATTGATACCCTGCTGAGCCGCCGTTTTATCTTCAACTGGATTTTGGTTGGCTCAATTCCAAATATGCCACCTAAGCCAATCATGGTTCGCTTTCCTACCTCAATGATTGCTGGAACGATTTATTTAATAAGTCGTTACACAACTTGGTACTTTAACTCTTTACATCTTGTTCTAAGCAATGAACACTGCCTCTCGAAGTTGTATAACAGCCGATTCTATAGAGTCAGTAGGAAATTATGAGTAACACGACGGCAAAAAAGTCGAACCCCCTATTCGAGATCCTTTTTAACGTATTTATCCCTTCATTCATCTTAATGAAGTTCAGTGGTGATGAGCATTTAGGCACAGCCATGGCCTTAGTGGTCGCTTTGCTATTTCCCATTGTTTACGGTTGTATGGATCTGATCCGCAACAAAAAATTTAACTTTATCTCTGCACTCGGATTTGTCAGTGTGCTACTAACGGGTGGGATTGGTTTACTAGAGTTAGATACGCGCTGGTTAGCGTTGAAAGAAGCATTGATTCCTGGCCTGATTGGTTTAGCGGTATTGGGCTCTACGTTCACACGCTATCCGTTTATGCAGAAGATGATTTTGAACGACACGGTATTGAATCTGGCGTTGATCACTGAGCGTTTAGAACAAAGTGGCAAGAAGGAAGCGTTTGAACGTTGTTTGATGTCATCTAATTATCTTTTTGCCAGCACGTTCGCGTTCTCTTCGGCAATGAACTACTTTTTAGCCACTTGGATTGTGACAAGCCCAGCGGGAACACCAGAATTCAATGAAGAGTTAGGTAAGCTAACGCTATATAGCTACCCGATCATCGCAATTCCAAGTATGTTGATGATGTTTGGTATTTTCTATTACCTCTGGCGTCAAATCAGAGCCATGACCTCGCTTGAAACTGAGCAGATATTCCACACAAAATAACCGCCAAGGGCATAGCCTGACTCGAGAAAAAGTCAGGCTTTTTTATCATACCAACGCTTATTAATCGCCCGATAAGTGCCAAATACTTTAAAAATCACCTCTATATCAAAAGCTTACAATTTTTTGTACGCCACTCTTTTATCAGCTTCTTTGTCTACAGACTCTGTTCTGATACCGCTTATACTTGATTGAGTCTTCCTCTGAAAGTTTTTTTATTCCATTAACTAACTGAATGTTTTCTCACTGTAAAGGCGTGATATTTGCCGCATATTGATATTATTCCTACCTTTTTGTCAGATCTATCAGGCCAGAGATGCTAACTTATTTTCAGATGATTATTTATTCTGCAGTGTAAATGTCTTTCCCTACTACAACATGAAATAAGACAACAAGATAATTAACTGAAAGGTAGAATTATGTTTAAGATGAGTAAGATAGCGACCTCGTTGGCGTGTATGGTTTTAAGCGGCCACTTATTTGCGGCAGAGCCTTATGACTCGAGCAAATCTTATGCTGGCGGGTCACAAGTCACGGTTGATGGAAAAACCTATGAAGCCAAATGGTGGGCGGGTGCGGGCCAGAGCCCAACGGGTGAGTATCCCAATGAATGGGACTCACCTTGGAAGCTGATTAGCGATACCACTCCTGAGCCAACCCCAGACCCCAATCCAACGCCTGATCCAGACCCTCAGCCGACCCCAGATCCTGCTCCAACGCCTGATCCAGCGCCCACACCGGGACCAGTTGACGACTTGTGTGTTGAGTTCAACGAGTATCCAAACTGGACCCAAGGTGACCACGCCAAGGGTGGCGATATCATGGTAAAAGACAACATTGCTTATAAAGCGAATTGGTGGACGTCGTCCGTTCCGGGTAGTGACGGTAGCTGGGCTCATCATCTAAACTGCGATAGTACTCCTCCGGGTACTGCCCCCTTACTTTCCTTACCAAACCCTATGGATCCGGTAAGACTGGAAGTCAACGGTTGGCCAAGCCATTTCGTCGTCACCAGCCCTGCCACGTTTAATGCGCCCTCTACGTTAGTTGTTGACACCATCAGCAGCACCAACCTGTCTGATGCCACTCAGTTAACGAATGCGTTCGTCTCTCTAATTCAAACGGTCGAAACTGCAGGTTCTTCATCGGTCATTATTAACAGTGATGTTCTGGATGTTGCGACAGCAGATAAAGGCCAATCTCTAGGTGTTGTCGCTGTTAAGCAGGCGCTAACCACTGCTGTGGATGCGACGGGCAGCCAGATCGATATCAATGATATCAATGCACTGACTGACGATGTAAGCGGTTGGGCTCAAGCCTATAACCTGGTTATTTCGACACTTGCTCCTCAAGCGACGTTTGGCTGGACACTGAATATCGGTGACTTTGCTTACGACACTCACTCGGGCCGGAGAGCCGTTTGGAATGCAGCTTCCGGCGCTACGTCGGATCTGCTGTCTGCATTTGAGCTGTACAAATCCGATTCATTAACCAAAGCAGACTTTGTCGCCTTTACTAAGTCGAGCGCTTCACCTGCATTGAGCGACAATCAGTGGCACTACGCACTAGAATATGTGAAACAAGTGACGGATTACCTTAAAACTCCGGCTATGTTGACGTCTCTTCCTACTGCACAAACTGCGTCTTACTTCTTAGGTAATACATCTGGAGAACGCCATATTCGTAAAGCGGCACACAGCAATATTTTTGCCATCAATTTTGATACTGACACTGCCGACCTAAGCGCTAAAATTACCCGTTATCAGCAGGCGACTGTGCCGCTCTACTATGTCGGTGAAAGTGTGACCAGTGGGCCGTTAACGCGTATCGAATCACTCAACAACGAGTTGGCAAACGCAGAAACGGCAATGAATAACCAAGCCTTCCTGTTTGAAACCCCTCAATCGCAATGGATCCCATCCACAGTGTATAAATGGGCAGATTTCCTTGCCGGTCTCAACTCAATGCATAACGTAGGTGTTGCGGGTAATACCTTCTGGCTGTTGGACGATACAGCGGATGATGCGACCAACACTCTTTATGCGAAAGTGGCTATCGCCGCCTTCTTATCGCAAAGTATGCAAGAGACTATTCGTTATAATGCTTGTGATGAAAATAACTGGTCTGAAGTTCGTTACGGTGCGCCAGTAGACTATCCAATGACAGCAAGTTGTGGCCAGCTAGGTCAGAAGTACGCTGATTATGGTATGGATCCAGTCACAGGCCAAGACCACCCATACTCATGCCCTCGTGATCCGAAGATGGAAGTGAGCGCGTTAACCAATGCGAAATGGTATGGTGCGCCAGCGCCTATCTTTGCTGCTCCAGATTCAGTATTGAAAGAGCAAGGGTTGCTCGTCAATGGCAATGTTGGTCGTTGGACAAACAATGGGCACTGCAATGAAGTACCGAGTGTTGTCGATACGTCTAAGCAGGTTTGGGAACGTGATGAATGTAAAGTCTATGCTGAACAAAAAGCGGGTAAGTTTATCTGGGATGGTTCAGATACCAACGGTACAGTACAAGGCTGTGGTTGGTGGGGACGTGGTGTTATTCAAACCACAGGTCGCCAGAACTTTGGTACCTTAAACCACTTTATGGGCCGCTCACATGTTGACCCAGAGACTATTGGCACCACAGTTAATGGTGTGACGGTTGAAGCGCCACCGGCAAATCCTCTGTATGCCGATCTTGATTTCTGTTCTAACCCAGGACTGATTTGTAGCTCTGAAGAAAACCGTGAGATCAAATGGATCGCAGGTTTATTCTACTGGGTGACATCAGTACAAGCGTACAATGACGTCGGTGGGCCATACGCAGACTGGAATTACCATACTGAACTGAAAAAATACGTGGATGGTGGTTTGCAAGGTACACAGTTTATTGATGCGGTATCTGGCATTGTGAACCGAGGTTGTCCAGACCATACCTGTCCAGTCAGCGGTGAAGTACACGCAATCAAAGAGCGTCAAGATAACTTCAAACTTGTTCTCAAAACACTGGGTCTGAATCCTCAATAGCAAAGGGGAGGAGTTCTTACTCCACCGAGATCCTAACCGAAAGGCTCCCGAACCATGGGAGCTTTTTTATTAGCCTTGGCTTGGGCGTTCGATAATGATGCCATATTCGAAATGGCTCAATGAATGGCAAGCTGGGGACGCTTCTATCAACTAAAAAGCCAGTCGCAAAAGTGACTGGCTTTGATTGAATTTACTCGGCTAACAGCGCGAATCTGGCAACACAGAGTTAAATCTTAAATGATCCAACATGTCGATCGAGAACTTGTGATAGCTCGGCAAGTTTCTGGCTTGAATGTTCTAACTGTTCGCTAGCATTAAGACCATGTTTCACAGAGTGACTCACCGTATCCATATTGAGGTTGATTTCATTGGCGACTGTGGATTGCTGCTCAGTTGCGGTTGCGACCTGAGTATTGATATCCAGAATCGTGACGATCTGTGTGGCAATGTCTTCCAGCGCTTGTCTTGCCACTTGAGTTTCAGATGTGCCTTCCTGAATCAGTGTTTTACTATTGTTCATTGACGCCACGGCATTCTGCGCCTCGGTTTGCAACTGGTTAATCATGGCGTCAATTTCATCCGTAGACTGTGCCGTTTTAGTCGCTAGGTTGCGTACCTCATCAGCGACGACCGCAAAGCCACGCCCCGCTTCGCCTGCGCGTGCAGCTTCAATGGCGGCGTTCAGTGCCAGTAAGTTAGTTTGCTCTGATATACCTCGAATGACGTCGAGAATGGTACCGATTGACTGAGTATTGTCCGCGAGGTTTGTGATGATGTTCGACGTGCTATTCATCTCGGTTTCAAGATCATTAATTGCCGTGGTCGTTTTTTCGATCGTCTTCTGTCCACCTTGAGCTTCACTGGTTGCTGTGCTGGCGGCGTTCGCTGCGCCAGCCGCACTTGATGCAATTTCATTGACTGTAGCAATCATCTCATTCATTGAGGTGACGACCAGCATCGCTTGCTCGTTTTGTTCATGGCCTCTTGTTAGGGCTTGTTGAGATTGCTGACGAAGGGCAATGGCGGCGTTGTTGAGCTCTGCACCTGTTTTGACCACTTGTGAAATGATTTCGTGGACTTTGCTCACAAAGACGTTGAACGCCGAAGAGATCTGAGCGACTTCGTCATTTCCCTTAGTGGGGAGTCGAACTGTGAGATCACCGTTGCCTTGGGAGATATTGTGTAATGCGTTCTTAAGTACCGAGAGAGGTTTCATTAGCTTACCTAACAAGAAGAACAGCACGACGACACAAAGCACGAAGATCGCTACCATAGAAGACAGCTGATAAGTAACAATGCCATTGGTTGCTTGGCTGACTTCAGTGATGGGAATACCGATGTCGAAGGTGCCATAGAGTTGGCCGTTTACATAGATCGGCGCCATGATGTCATAGACCCACACTTGCTGAACATCTGCATACCACTTTGAATATTGCTGAACACCTCTTGTCGCGCCAGCGACGGTATAGCTGTCCTCATAGGTTTTGTTGAGCTTTTGTTTATCGCTGTGAGCAACCGCTGTCACATTACTATCAATGACAATTGCGTAGCTGACATCAGATCGTTGTTTTAGCTTGCTGACTAAAGATTGCAGGTCTTTTAACGGATCTTGTGAGTTTTCAAGGATGTACCCAGCATTGCTTGCCAAGAATTCCGCTTGCACTTGTGATTTATGGAGGATGATCTCATCAATTTTCTGACTGGAGATAAGGTAAGTTGAGATCATACTGGCGGCCACCGCAATGCCAAACATGACACATACTGCGAGGAGGATTATTTTCTTCATTCTGAACGTCTCTATGCAAATCTTATTATTGGTTTTTGCTGATGCTTGATACAAGGAAAGCTCAATGATAAGCAACAACTCTTATATCGAGTATGTTTGCATAAATTTCAATAACTTTAGTTGTTAGATCTAAAACTCTAATTGAGGATCACACTTTTGGCGAAAAAGTGCTAGAAGTGGTCGGTAAAAGGTTGGTCTTGGTAGCGAACGCTCGAACAGTGGAGCGGAGAGAGATAGCCAGTATTTGATTGGAAAACTTGGGGCGTAATGGAGCGAAAGTACAAGCTGCCTCACCTTTGCAGGCAGCTTGTGATAGTGAATTGGCTAAACGGACAGTTCTTTTCGCACCAGTTCAGCACCGGCACTGAGTGCATTCAGCTTGTTGCGTGCGACGTCTCGCGGGAGTGGTGCCATACCGCAGTTCGTACATGGGTAAAGTTTATCGGCATCGACGTATTTGAGTGCCTCTCGCAATGTTTGCGCTACTTGTTCAGGCGTTTCAATACTCTCAGTTGCCACGTCAATGGCGCCAACCATCACCTTTTTGCCTCTAATCAGTGCTAGCAACTCGATGGGCACGCGTGAGTTATGGCATTCCAGTGAAATAATATCAATATTAGACTGTTGTAGTTTCGGGAAGATTTCTTCGTATTGTCTCCATTCATTGCCGAGCGTCTTTTTCCAGTCGGTATTGGCTTTTATTCCATAGCCGTAGCAGATATGAACGGCTGTTTCGCATTTCAGCCCTTCAATTGCGCGCTCCAAGCATGCGATACCCCAATTATTGACGTCTTCAAAGAACACATTGAACGCGGGTTCATCAAACTGGATGATGTCTACACCTGCAGCTTCCAGTTCTTTGGCCTCTTGATTGAGTATTTTGGCAAATTCCCAAGCCAGTTCCTCACGACTTTTATAATGGTCATCGTACAGCGTATCAATCATGGTCATTGGGCCGGGCAGTGCCCATTTGATCGGTTGATCGGTTTGCTGGCGCAAGAACTTGGCGTCTTCGACAAAAACGGGCTTTTGACGGCTAACGGGACCAACAATTGTCGGAACACTTGCATCGTAGCGATTACGGATCCTTACGGTTTTACGATGTTCAAAATCAACACCGTTTAAGTGCTCAATGAAAGTAGTCACAAAGTGTTGGCGGGTTTGTTCGCCATCACTGACAATATCGACACCCGCATGTTGTTGTTCTTGCAACGACAAACGCAGTGCATCCTGTTTGCCATGGGTAAGTTCATCACCTTGAAGTTTCCAAGGAGACCAGAGTGTTTCTGGTTCTGCTAACCAAGAAGGCTTGGGTAAACTGCCAGCGGTTGAAGTTGGTAATAGTGTTTTCATAGTCAGCCTTTCATCCCTCTGTCAGTTGTTAAGCGTATTGCGCAGACCATTGTTCAAGCACTGTCTGGTATGGCTTAATGAAATGTTCTTGAGCAAACTTTCCTTGTTCAACCGCCAATCTGCTGCGCTCTTCGCGGTCATACACAATCTGCGTTAAAGAGTGGTCACGGTTATTTAAGCTTGGCTGATAAGACTTACCTGCTGCCGCGTTTGCGTTGTAAATTTCAGGACGATAGATTTTCTGGAATGTTTCCATCGTGCTGATGGTACTGATCAACTCCAGATTGGTGTAATCGTTCAATAGATCGCCAAAGAAATAAAAAGCGAACGGAGCGACACTGTTTGGTGGCATAAAGTAACGAACTTTTAGCCCCATTTTTTGGAAATATTGCTCTGTCAGAGACGACTCATTCGGTTGATATTCGTAGCCTAATATAGGGTGCTGATTGTCAGTTCTATGGTAGGTCTTATTGTCTGACACACTCAAGCAGATAACAGGAAGCTTTGTGAAGTTTTGTTTGTATGTCTCTGAATTAATGAAATGTTTGAACAGTTTGCCATGCAGCTCGCCAAAGTTATCAGGGACGCTGAATTGCGACTTACCTTTATTATGATCAAGTAACAACACACTAAAGTCATAATCGCGAACGTAGGAAGAAAAGTTATTGCCTACAATGCCTTCGATACGCTCATTGGTTTTATGATCAACAATATAGGTTTTGAGTACTTCAATAGAAGGGAACCGCTCGCCATCGGCTGCAATATCCATGTCGACAGAAACGATTTCCAGTTCAACAGAGTAACGATCGCCATTAGGGTTATCCCAGTGAGCAAGGGCATTAAAGTTATTGTCAATCATCTTAAGCGCATTGCGTAAGTTCTCTTGGCGACTTTCTCCTCTCGCCAAGTTGGCGAAGTTTGTTGTAATGCGCGTGTTGTCTGAAGGACGATAGTTTTCATCAAGGCTAAGGCTCTTGATAGTAAATTTGAAGTCTGTAGTCATGGTGATTGGTTATCCTATTTCCTTAGATGAACGCCGAAGTGATGGCTTACTTCTTGTATTTGTTTACGTTTCTAGTCAGTCATTTGTTGTCTCTAAATTCTGTCTAGATATAAGAGTAGAATCCTTTATAACGTTGTTCTGTACTTGAATAACAATGGTATTGCTTCACATTGAACATGAGGAATTTTCATGAGCAAGTTAGCTTGAGCACGGTCTGGACGGCAGAAAGCATCGCTCAACGCGTCTGTGACTCGTTGTCATGTCATAGAGGGGAGCGAGTAAAGAGGTAAAAACAAGTACAGCTGATTAGCGAATTTCCGAGTAGGCGATTTACCGCTAGTTTGACGTAAGAGTTGATAAGTTATTTTGTTATGTTATAACGTTGCTATTGTGATTTTGTCTGTCATTCGTGGTCATCGCTCAAACAGGGAGGTTGTCACCATGAATGAAGTATGAAGCTGGCAAATCATGCTTTTTAATATAGGAGGTTATGCAATGAATGCGGCTTTGGCTGAACAAAAAATCTATAGTGCTGAGCTTGATGTTGTGACCGCCCCCAGTTTCAGTTCAGGGAAACAACCGACGGTATTGGCCGATATCTATAAAGACGAAGTGAATATTGCGATTTGGCAGCGTCAATTCGAACCATCGTTCATCGAATCGGTTCGTGAATTTGTTGACACCAACCCCTCATTGAGCAAGTCGCTGACAGTCTCTCCTGAGAGCGCAATGGACGATTTGGTTTATGCTACTGACGGTCAAGCACCGCAAGCTCTGCTAGAAAACATCGTTCAGCTTGTTGATATGTTTTGCTGCTTATTTGAGCTTGAGCAAGTCGGGCTGAGGCTTGCAACACTTGGCGGTGCAATGTGTCCGCGTTTTCATGTTGATCAAGTTCCTTGCCGTTTGGTAACGACTTATCATGGGGTGGCTACAGACTGGTTACCAAACCATGTTTTGGATCGTTCAAAGTTAGGTCATGGCAGTAACGGCCAACCCGACTGTTCATCCGGTTTATATAGAGAAGAATCTGACGTGCAGCAGCTTAGCTGTGGAGATGTAGCATTGCTGAAAGGTGGGCGATGGGAAGGCAACGAAGCAACAGGGCTTGTTCATCGCTCTCCGTCGATTGAGAGTGATCAACCCAGACTATTGATGACATTGGACTTCGGTTAACCTTGATGGCCAGTGACACAAAACAGAACAGGGCGATCATCGCCCTGTTCTCGATTCCGGTGGCGAATTAAAACACACCATTGCCATTTTGAATATCGCCACCACTGAGCAATGAGTACAGTCGCATTGAGAAATCAAGCGCCTGAATAGAGTCCCAGTGCTCAACGATTCGGCCGTCTTCGAGTCGCCAAGTGTCGATGATATTCATGCCTTTCTCATCATTACCTCTATCTTCCTTATCCAGCGTGGCATGTGAGTGGAAAATGACGTAGTCGCCATCGACATAAATGTGTTTTACGTCGTAGGTATAATCAGGGTATTCCTCAACAAAATCACGCAAGAAACCCACTAGGCCTGTTACTTTGTCGGGTAGATTACGGTTGTGTTGTATGTAGGCGCTATCATTGTAGTGCTCTAGTACATAATCAAAATTATGGTCATTCATTAAATTCTGCACAAAATCGGTAATCAATTCGGCATTAGCTCGCTCCTGCTCAGTCCAGTTTGGTTTCTGCAACTCATGGAGGTTAATCGTCAATTTGTTTGATGATTGCGCATAACTCGTGGTCGTTAAGAGCAAAAGAATGGTGGATATGGTTCGTGTTAGCATGGCTCTCTCCAAGGTACTAGTTGTTATTTAGGTATACATTGATCATCATAGTAATTAATAGTAACCTACATGACAAGAAGGCACTTTCACGTTCGCTAGGCACATTTTGGTAACCTATGCGCGCTTAGAGTTTGATAAGGGGCACACATGGCTGAACAAGCTAAACCGGAAAGACGAGTTTTTTATAACAATGAAGATTGCGCTGTGCGCAATGTGGTTTCGCAAATTGGTGACAAGTGGTCGCTTTTGATCTTGTTTGCGTTGGTGGATGGGGAAGATAGGTTCAACGCTTTAAAATCTAGAATAGAAGGCATATCACAACGGATGCTGACTCAAACATTAAGAGATTTAGAGCGAGAAGGCTATGTCAACAGAACGGTCTATCCAGAAGTACCGGTAAAAGTAGAATACGGCTTAACAGAAATGGGGCGGGAGCTTGTGAAGCCTCTTTATCAACTGGTATGTTGGGCTGATGACCATCGGCAAGATATTGAGCGTGCGCGCAAAGCTTACGATGAGAAAAACGCATAGAAGAGCTGGCACCAAGGTAGGCTGTGGATTCTACGCCTTGATGCCAAATCGATTAAGCTAAAATTTCCACCAACTTTTGGCCTACACTGTGGGCACTGGTTGGGTTTTGGCCTGTGATGACTCTTTGGTCGACAATGACAAATTCTTGCCAAGGTTGAACCTTGCTAAATTGTGCTGCACTTCGCGCAAGCGACTCTTCTAGCAGAAACGGGATGTCGTTAATGGTGCCGAAATCGATTTCTTCTTCACGTGTGAATCCGGTGACCGATTTAGAGGCCAATAGTTTATCGCCATTGCTTAGCGTTATTGGCAATAAGGCCGCAGGGCCATGACATACTGCTGCTACAACGCCACCCTGTTCGTAATGTTTAGCGGCGATAATTGCAAAGTCTTTATTGACGGCAAGATCCGACAATAAGCCAAAACCGCCTGGGTAGAAAATCGCATCATAGTCTGAGCCATTGATCTGAGATACTGGAATTGTATTGTTGATTTTGTTCAAGAAATCGTCATTGCTCAAGACTTCGTCATTCACCGCGTCTCCCTCGATATCCGTACCGTACAGAGGCGCTTTCCCGCCTTTGATTGAAGCGATGTCGTACTCAATTCCTGCCGTAAGGAGTGTCTTGACTACATGGGTGAGCTCTGGCGCGTAAGTACCATTAGCTTGATCTGTGGTGCCTAGTGTGGCGTGGTTAGTGACGGGTATAAGTACCTTTTTCATGCGTTTATCCTTCTGATTGATTCATATTTTTTGTTCCCCTTAATACTAATTGCACTTTATTTGGTTGATAATATGCTTTGTTTGCAAAACATTATTGCTATATAGCAAAGGTGAGTATGGATAGCTTTGAAGGGATTAACGAATTTGTTGCCGTTGCGGAAAGTCAGGGGTTCTCCTCGGCCGCAAAGCAGTTGGGATGCAGTACTAGCCACGTTAGTCGACAAGTTTCAAGGCTTGAAGAACGGGTGGGCGTAGCGCTGCTTGCCCGATCGACCCGCATGGTATCATTGACGGACGCAGGTCAAATTTACTATCGCCAATGCAAAGAGCTGGTCAATGGGTTGCAACATGCCAACGAACAACTCTCATCACAAAACATCCAGCTCAGCGGGACGTTGCGTGTTAGCGCTGCTGGAGCCTTTGCCGAGGATTATGTGGCACCTGTCTTGATGACGTTCGCCAAAAAATATCCCGAACTCACAATTGAGTTGGACTTCAACACTCGGATGGTCAATTTTATTGAAGATGGTATCGACTTTGCCATTCGCTATGGTCGGCTCAATGATTCAGGGTTAGTCGCAAGAAAGTTAGCAGACAGACCGATGGCGGCCGCTGCAAGTCGTGACTATATTGAACAATTTGGTTTACCGACGCATCCTGAACAGTTAAAAAAACATAGCTGTATTATTGCTAACAGTGATCACTGGTTGTTTGAGCAAGATGGTCAACCCTTGAGCGCAGTTCGCGTTCATGGTCGATGGCGCAGCAACAATGCCTCAGCGGTGATAGAAGCTTGTCAGCACGGCCTTGGTATCGCTTACTTACCCAAAAGCAGCTTTAAACATGCGCTTGAAGATGGAACACTGATGCCAGTGCTGGAACCATTTTGGGGCAAAGGCACAAGCAGTTGGATTGTGTATCAGAATCGACGATTTTTGCCCTTGAAAGCCAGAATGGCGATAGACTACTTGGTCAGTTATTTTGCCGATTGGCAAGAGTAATGCCTTATATGTTGGCCAATAATAAGTGTTGTCCAAAGCCTATTCGTTGTGAGAAAGATTTGGAACACGGGTGAGGTTCTTTTGGTGTGTGTCCTGAATTTGTGTGTAAATAGTTAATTGCGGCTAGTTGGGATGCAATGAATGGTTTTGTTATAGATATCAATATCACAGTCTTGCTCATTCCAAGGCGCTGCTGCGATAAACCTCACACCTCCACCATCCACATTTATTCGGGTTGCATAGACAGTTGGTGCATCTTTTCCTAGATCCAGACCAGAATCACCTAATTTGCAGTATCTTGTTGTCTCATTTGATTTAAGTAACTTGACATAAATACATGGGTCGCTTTTCAACACATATGCGATAAATCGTTCTTTTGGAGAATCAAGGCGGTAGTCGGTGGCATAAAAGCGATAATCGTCGACAGCGATATTTGCCATTGCCGGTAAAGATATGAGTGCTACTGCGTAACCAATCCATTTCATTGTAAATGTTCTCTTCGTTTTTCGAACCTATTTATGTCTACATCTCTCTCTAACCATTTGTTGCTTCTCATTACTCTATAAAAAGATGAGCTTGTGCCAGTTAGATTGTTTTCAGTATCGTAGGCCAAGGCAGGTATAAACCAAGCACGAGTACTGCCTTTAGGGTCATCGCTACCAGTGTTATCTCCCCGGTAAGTTAGATCAACTAATACATCTCTCACGTTTTCAGGAAGTTCTTCCCATACGATGATATGTTCCTGATCGTAAGCTACACGAACATCTGCTTTCGTTACCAATCTTTTTGTTTCACTTTCGTACCAAGGGTAAATCTCCAAAAATAAAAAATGTTGCTGTTTGCGTGTAAGAATTTGTTCTTCTTTGGGAACACTTGCATTCAATTGTTTATAATGCTCAAAAGCAGCTCGCTTGGTTTTGCCCGCTCCATTCTTAAGCCATTTGAGTAAACGGCCGGAAATAGGTTTACAATGTTTAGCTATATTGGCAAATAACTGCTCGATTTCGTTCGATGTTCGTTTTCCAATATCTAGACCTCGACCAAAGGTGATACCTGAGTCCCCAATAACTGTACCGTCATTGTGAGGAAGGTGTGGAACACGAGTGAAGTAAGGGCTTGAATCAATATCATTACCCTCAGAATCAAACGTCAGCTGCCCTTTGGGTACATTTAACCATTTTTTATCCATTTCATCATTTGAGTTTGCTGCTATTTTGTCGGCTTTACGCTCAGCAATAACACGCTCTCGGTTTGCTGCCCATCTACGATAATCTTCAGGGGTATATTTTAGCTCCTCCCTGCGCTCGCGACGCTGACGTTTTGCCCGCTCTCGTGTTGTTTCTTGTCTTTCAGGATCTTCACTCGGAAAGGATTGATAGCGCATCTATGGTTACTCATACATTCAACAAATAATGTTGGCATTGTTGTGGCTAATGAGAGTAGGGGGTGTTTAAATAATGCTAAATCATAATAATTTTGAGTGTGTCCTGAATCTCTTCCTTACCTAAATCAACCTAGTAAGAGCTGGGAGGTCGGCTTGAACTCATCAGTTTATCGAGATCTTTCTGAGCTTTGTTGGGGTTTTCTAAGTCTTTGATTTCTATCATTTCACACTTATCCCGAACCATTTCGTTGATCAGGCTAGGGTAGTGACGGCAATCTTCTGGTCGGTCGAAGTAAATACGGCAAGTGTATTTATCTTTTTCTTCTGGTTTGGATTTAGGTACTAGCTGCAAAAATGGACAGCGGTTTAATGGCTCTCTGGTTTTTGGATCAAACCAAATTTGCCCATCTTTGACATATTCAAAAATATCAGGGTTAAACAGTTCCCACAGGTCTATCTCTTCCTGCGTGGCTGCCAAATCACCATCGCCATACTTGATACAGCATTTTCCGCACTGGTTGCAGTCTTTCATGGTGTTTACTTCGAATTGAGGGCTATAGACTGAGTCTATCATCAATGGTGGAAATAGCTCTGCATTTGGGGCAGATATCCGTTGTGGTGTGTATCCGTTGTGGTGTGTGTCCTGAATTTCTCTGAATTTCTCTTTGAATTTCTGTGCTGAGTAACTATCTAGAAAAGTTAATGAGTGAAAAACTTCGCTCACCTAAAAGCTCTTGTATAAGTAAAGAGCCCAAGCATTTAGCATTCAATGCTTGGGCTTATTATCAATTACCGAGAAGTCCGATATTAGATTTTTGTCGTTTGAATGATAACCGTACCAAGCGCTCCAGAGTCTAAATTCGCGCCTGTTTGAGACGTGATGTATTTATTCAATGGAGGCTGAGGGCCTGATAGAGTCCAACTTGAATCGTTTGTTTTACTTCCCCAAGGGCAATCCCAAGAATAAGTCCCAACGTGTGTGGAACCGTCGTATAGTTCGAATGAGCCTTCTGTACCTGATGCTGCATCCGAGCGACCACAAGCATTAATTGAGAATGATGTGCCTCTTTCAATAACTTGTCCTTCTATCTCACTAGGCTCATATTCGTTATCTTTGCTACCACCCGCTACACCGATCTGTTTTGAGTCATAAAACTTGCCCCAAGAATGACTGACATTTTTCAGAGTCACATCATAGTTGGTTGCATAAATCGTAATTGTTACCCATTGTGCATATGCCATGAGAGTTACCTTTCCATTTGACGTTTAAGTTTTTATGTTTATCCAAACGATAAACTTTGCTCTGTACTCGCCTTCGTATGGAGCAACGAGCACTTCACTAAACAATCTAGTCCGTTTATCTCATTATTCTCGTTGTCTTTATCTTTCTGTTGTCACTAACACAACCTTTATGAGACTAAGTGCAATCATGTTAAACGTTAATAATCCTTAAATCCGTTGAGACTAAAATCAAAAAAGCCATCGCGAACAGCACACCTATTAAAAAGGGTTTTGAACACGATGGCTTAAACTGATAGTTGGCTAATTAATACTCAAATTGAATACTAGCCATATAATTTCGACCCTCACCAATATCAACATCTTCAGCACCTAATTGAGTGCTTCTTGTATTGCCGCCTCCATCTAGATAATCAGTATCAAATAGATTTTCAATATTGAAGCGAGCTACGATGTTGAGGTCATTGTACTTCTGAGTGTAAGAGATACCGGTATCAATACGTGTATATGCATCTTTCTTGAAAGTGTTACCTGAGTCACCGTAGCGGCTTCCGACATGGACAACGCCCAGATTTAGATTGGTGTCATCTCTAAGTTTGTAATTGGACCATATTGACGCTGAAAACTTAGGTGTATTCGCTGGTACATTACCCTTGTAAGAAGCGCTATTTGTTATCTCAGCATCAAGATACGTCGCAGATCCTGAAAGACTTAACTGACTACTAATAAGACCCTGTGCTGCGAACTCAGCACCTCGATGAACTTGTTCGCCATCTTGAGTCAAAATATCTTCATCTGCATTCGCTGGGTTTTCAACGCTTAGTTGAATGTTCGATAAAGTTGTCTCAAACAGAGCTCCAGTCAAGAATAAGCGACGATCAAATAGCTCCCACTTGGTGCCGACCTCATAAGATTTACCTAATTCAGCGTCGAGCTTTTCACCTTCGTTTACATAAGATGTGCCCACTTCACCTTGAGGAACGAAACTTTCTGAGTACTGGACATAAATAGAGCTATTGTCTGAAGGGTGATAAATAATCCCTGCTTTTGGTGAGACTTGGCTTTCAGTTATATCATCATGTTTTTCGTCATAACGAATACCCACTAGCAGATGCCATTTATCATTAAATTTTGTGAAGTTTTGGAGGTAAGTACCCCAAAGATCATAAGAAGATGCTCTTATGCTGGTATTCAACGATACAGGGAAGTTGATCGACTCTCCAACACTTGCACTGACTGCATCGCCTTTATGACTGATACGATCGAAAGAATACCTCAAGTAGTTCGCACCAATTAATAGCGTATTCTCAGTTCCAGCTAAATCGAAGTTATGGGTGAGATCAACATAAGCAGTATCATGGTTCCACTCGTCATACTGTTTGCCGGGGGTCAGAGTGACAGTCCCATTTTCCTCATAGTTGCTAAAGTTAGTCCAGGTGTAACGATAATCACGTTCATATCTTTGGGCGTTGTAACCCGTCTTTATGTTAGTGTCATAGCTTGGTGATAGGAGCAGGTCAAAACCGTAGTTTTGAACTTTAATATCAGTATTCGCCCAGTCAGCGTCCCAAATATACTGGCTGCCTGCAACTGGCTTACCATCGACAATGTAAGAGCCAGTATCTACTCCACCTTCATAATCAAAATAGTCATAATGCAGAGATAACATCGCTTTTTCATTGATGTCATAATCAACCATTAGTGCGCCGATCATGCGCTCGGTTTGAGGGTTGCTGCCATCTGCATATTCGCGCCAAGAGCTGTAGCTATCCTTTACTAGAATAGTTCTCGCGCGCAAAGATTGGTCTTCGTTAAGTGAGCCACTAACATCGATCATCGTTTTAGATTTATCGTTAGAGCCAATGTCTTGGCGCAAAATGAGTTGTGTCTCAGAGGTTGGTTTTTTTGTCACCATATTAATGAGACCACCAGGCTCTGATTGACCATAAAGTAAACTTGATGGACCTTTTAACACCTCGACTCGTTCTAGTAGCTCGGTCGGTTGTGGGTAATACGACCAGAGTTGATGACCATCTCTCATGATCCCGCTACCACTGCCAACATCAAAACCACGCATGGTAAAGTACTCAATGTTGTGCCCTTTGGTACTTCCTGTTGTTACACTTGACTCATACTCTAAAACTTCTCCAAGACTACTCGCCCCTTGCTCTTCGAACATTGAACTATCGATGATCGTAACTTGCCCCGGCGTTTCTAATTGAGTCATCTCCATACGCATGGCGGTGTTGTTAGTATCATTCTTATAATGAGTAAACTCGCTACCCATAATGGTCATAGTCTCAGTTTGCGCCACTGATTCTTCTTTCGTATGACTTTGTGCAAATGCTTGATTCGCTAATACGGCACTGATAAGTAGCGATACCTTTGTTTTGAAAAACACTCTAGTTTTAACTCCTATTGATTATCGTCGTTAGATTTTTTGTCGCGTAACCAGTTTCGCTAATGCCAAAGACTGACCGTATTGGCTTCCGTAGCCCTGTCGTTGTTTAAGCGATGGAAGAAGCAAACTATCCGTGATCTGAACCGCGCTCATTCTTTGATGATGTCTAACGAGTCGTTTATTCCCCCGCAAGGTAAATGACAATGATTTACATTTGCATTGAATTTACATTTTTTACATTCGCCTATATTTTTCTGTGTTTGAATCACAGCTCTCTGGTTGGTGTAAAATTGTTCAAAAAGACACAACGACAACTCAATCGGAAAGGCACGCGTTACTAATGTCGTATGGTTTAGAGGTAAACTAAGCAAGTGCAGGAATCGGAGACAGTAAAAAATGCCACCTAAAGTGCCTATTCATATTGATGGGCAGTTTGTAATGGCTCGCTGGGTTGGCGGCTTTTTATTCAAATCGACTTCGGTGTTTAGGGCACACATTTTAAGTTGGGCGGTATAGCGTTAGCTAGTCGGAGGTTATATGGAGTTTAATACCAACTTTGAGAAGATGAGCTTTGATGATGTGTCTATCAAATATGTTTCCAGAGTTGACTCCTAGGTTACCATGGTTCTCAGTGGTATGTTCATCAGCAAACAGCACCCACGTACAAATGGAAGCGACCTAATTGTTCAAAATGGGGGAGATGACTTTATACCACGTGTCTGATGAAAAAAGCCTCACTTGGTTACATAACATTGCACCTGTCGCCCACGAAACACCAGAGTGCCCGATTGATCAAATTATGAACGCGCAGAATTCGAGGACACACACCAATCTTTTGGTGAGTGTCCTGAATTGAATTTCAAACAATAGCAACCGTTTTCTGTGACGGCCTTGTCTAACCCCCATCCTTTACTCGACACATTGTTAACACACTCCTCTATAAGAACCTGATTTTTGACCAGTTAATCGGCCTATGCGTTGAATCCGTTGACTCTTCTGAACCCCAGCGATATCCTGCAAAAGCACTGGCAAAATCCAGTGCCAGGATTGATACCCTGCCTCAATTCACTAGTCGCATAGAGCGTCAGCAAAACGCTGCTCCCTATGTGCTGCCTTGGCGCACCTGTAGAAAACGGATTGGTTTTTGTTTGAACAATCCGGTTGGTATTACGGTGAGCTGGGCGAGGCAGCTCCTTTCGGGGAGGCTGGCCGTTTACTAGTGAGCGGTAGTATCAACCTTGTTCAGTTCACCACCCTTTGTTATGGGGTCTCTGTGTGGTGATGGAAATGTTTTCCTGTTGGAGGTTACCATGCCAAAGCTCACAGACGATCATGTTCTGAAAGTCCTCAATTCTATTTGTTACCGTATTCACACCGAGCCGGAATCGATTCGCTCCCATATGCGTGATTTATCGACGCTCCTCAATGGGCCCGACCCTAAACAAACGTCCAAATATAGCTGGCTCGAAGCGATTATTAGACAAGCGCAACTCAATCGCTTTACCGAGCACTGCTCCCCATCTCGTGACACTACCGATCTTTGTTTAGTTAAGATGCAGAACCAAAATCCCTATAACTTGTGTTTTACCCAAGACGTTGACCAATGTATTTGTCGTTTGCAGTCTTTGTGCGCACAGCCAATTGAGCTGGTGGCGTATGGGAAGGCGAAACTGAGCCCAGATGCGCTGCTTGAGGTGCTGTCTGAACCGCAGATCCAGAAGAACCGTTGGTTTCCGCTAAGCGATAGTCAGCGAGATGGCATCGTGAAAACGCTTAAGTCAGAGCAAACTCTCACCTCGCGTTGATTGGCTATCAGCGAGCAGGCACAGAATCACTGAGCTTTGGAGTAGGGTGGTCGCTCTAAAGTATTATTAGTAATAGAATTTTTACCCTTCTTACTAAGATAACCCACACGCTCGCTTTTATATATTGATAGAATGTATAATTCTATGTATTTGCATTAATTTTCAGTTATATACGATGGTTGGTGGTTAGTCAGGCGAACAGAATAACGAGATGGCTTGTTATTAAGAATGTTATGTATCCGCCAGAATATCAAAGAAGAATTCGAGGACACACACCAATCTTTTCACACCAATCTTTCGGTGTGCAATCTTTAATCTTCTGGTGTGTGTCCTGAATTGATGTGAACTGGATTAATATGAGTAAAAGACGAGCTAGAAATAAGAAAAAACAGACGGAAGGGTATAGAAAGCTTTCAGATTACCCTCAGTTAAGCTACGACGCTCGGCATCGCCTGTTTTATACTAAGCGTACTGTAAATAATTCTAAAGAAGCGCGTATATTGAAATGGGCGCAAAAAACAGCAAGCTATAGGTTTCAGTTCTTCTATTACATCAGTGGTGTATTGTCTTTTATGATTTGGGCGGCTACGGGTATAGGCTTTGTTACTTTGCTTGGCTACGTTGGTTTAGGTTATGTGTTCTATCGCTATATACGCATGACATGGTCTTATGAAGAGCGTGTTACTTATGAAAGAGAATACCCAGTAAAAACAATAACAGAGGTTCATAAAGAGCTGGTTCAAGATGGCTTAGTTACGAGTTTCTGTTCTATTGTAATCACAATAGCAATGTTCACTTTGGTTTATATGTCGAAATCGTTAACATAACAAGAAATACTATGAGGCGTTTTTTGAATTCGAGGACACACACCAATCTTTTGGTGTGTGTCCTGAATTGTGAATTATATCACTGGGCAATGGTGGAATATCAGCGCCTAACGCATACCTGTGGACTGGGAGAATTATGAGGGGATCCGCCAGCGCCCTAGTAATCTAGCCCAATTAATAAATGTTCAAAGTTAGTCAGAGCGGGAAAGATATCGACGCCGTCATAAGTTATATAAACGACTTCTGGCTCACCCTTCACGTTAAAGTCTAGACACAAAAGATCGCCGTTATCATTTGCGAAAGGTATCAACTTGCTCCAATCTCGTCCGCAAAGCTCTTGATCATATTCACCAGAGCTAAAGCATTCATCTAAGATTTTTTTCTCACTGTTATAGGCTGCACTACCCGGTAGGAAAAAACCGTCAAATAATACAAATGTGATATTTCTAGAACGCTTGTTGTCAACGATGTCAAAACTGATCGACAGAGATTTATTCATGTCATCCGGTGCGCAGGGGTAAGAGTAATTACAGCTATGATCAAAATAAAACCCGCCACACTCTTTTAAAAAATTAAGAAATAGTTCAGGGAACTGAATATTGAGTTCTTTTTCGATGGATATATGGTCAAAAGGTTGATCATTTTTAGCAAACCACATTGACGAGATCTTAGAGTTTTGTTTCGGGATGTTTTGGGCATTCCCATAAAAGAAAGCTTTGTAAGACTTGTTTTCAACCAACACTATTTATTCCCTTACACGAATATTTTTTATTCTATAATAAAAAATAATTTACACCAGTATGGACATTTTTCGAAGAAACTTTCTTTGAGAAATACATAGAAATTCAGTAGAAATTCAAGGGAATTCGAGGACACACACCAAAAGGACTAAATAAGTATGATTTCCCCCTTTTCGAGGGACTGATTACAAACTCTTGTTTGAATGATTGCTAAT